>CAUTDF010000001.1:0-83030 GCA_963537415.1 uncultured bacterium
GTATATCCCTTAGGTTTATTGAAAAGGATAAAATCTGGTTTTTTATTTTCTGTATTAGATGCATCTGATAAAATATATTCTTGAAGTTTTATGTCTGGAATTTCAAGCAGATCTTTCTCAACCAGTTCAGCTTTATAGTTATTTACCTTTTCTTTGTTAATAAAAATTTTCCCATTATCAATGAGTAGCGTTATTTTTCTCCTTGGGAGTTGATGTTTTGTTTGTAAGTATGCTCTGAGTAGCATATTTTTTTGAGGAATAAAAAAGAACACCCTTTATAGATGTTCTCTTTTATACTTGCTTGCTTTCAGATTACAAGCGTTTTATAGTACCAAACTATTTAGTAGCTTTAAGAGCAGCTTGTTGAGCAGCTTGAACAGCAGCAACATCAACACCAGCATTCTTAAGAGCTTCTTGTTGAGCAGCTAGAGCAGCATTAGCAGCGTCCATAGCAGCTTGAGCATCTTCTCCAGTGTAGATAGCTACTCCAGAGTTTGCTTCAACTACCTCAGATGGTTGTTCTACAACAGCAATAGTTGTTTCAGTATCTCCGCTAGCAGCATCAATTACGATCTCTTCAACAGTTCCTGTTGTGATTTCAGCATTTGCTCCTGAGTCAAGGATGATTTCTGGAGTTTCAGTCTTTCCACATCCAGCCAAAACAGCAACAGCAGTTAGAGCTACAGCAGAAGCCAACATTTTCTTTGTCATTTTTCCTAATTCATAATAATATAAAAATATGAATGCCCCTTATATACGAAAATGCTTCCTTATTGCAAGTTTTTTTTTATTTTTTTTCCTCTTGCAAGAAAAAAACAAATAACTATCCTTGAAAACAATACTAAGAAATCAGATTTTTTATTTTTTTTTCTCCAAATTCTATTATGAATATAGATCAGATTTCTATTGATCCATCTTGGAAGCAGGTACTTCTCTCGGAGTTTCAAAAGCCTTACTTTGCCGGAATAAAGGACTTCCTCCTTAAAGAATTTCAAGCATGATATACTGTATTCCCAGCTGGAAAAGATATCTTTAGAGCTTTTAATGAGACTCCTTTTGACGAGGTAAACGTAGTAATCCTGGGACAAGATCCCTATCATGGAGTAGGAGAAGCACATGGATTAAGTTTTTCTGTCCCTGAAGGAGTAAAAATTCCTCCTTCTCTGAGAAATATCTATAAAGAGCTGAAAACTGACTTAGGAATTGAGCCTGCTTCTAGTGGCAATCTTGAAAAACGAGCACATCAAGGCGTATTCCTTCTGAATGCAGGTTTAACAGTGAGAAAAGATACTCCAAATTCTCACAAAGACGCAGGTTGGCACCAATTTACTGATGCAGTTATCAAGATTCTTTCCGATCAAAAGGAGTGATTAGTTTTTATTCTTTGGGGAGCTTTTGCTCAAAAAAAAGCTGAACTCATTGATACCGATAAACATTTCATCCTAAGCTCACCTCATCCCTCGCCATTCTCGGCAGATAGAGGATTCTTTGGTTCTAAACCTTTTAGTAAGTGTAATGAGATCCTAGATAGTATCTGAAAAAAACAGATCGATCGAGATCTTAGCCATTAAAACTACGTTTAAAAAAATAAAAAATCAGATTTTTTTCTTTATTCTTCTCTAACTATAGTATGTTCAATTTTGGAATCCTTGGTATGAATGCCAGAAATCTCCAATATATCAAAAAACAAAACCCTAGAAAAGCAGTCCGCCTCGCTGATAATAAACTCCAGACCAAGAAATTTCTCGGAGAGAGAGGAATCCCTTTTGCTGAGACCTATGCCGTGATCAGATCTCGTAAACAGCTCGTAAATTTTGATTTTTCTACTTTGCCTGCTAAGAATTTTGTCCTTAAGCCAAATCATGGGAGTAAGGGAAGGGGAGTTTGTATCCTCAAAAAGCTGTGAACGGGGCCTCTTCCAGAGGAGAAAAAATCGTTTTTTTGAAGATGGTTTTCTTTTTCAAAAAAGAAAGAAAATTCTGAAGAAGTTCAGCTTTTTGGACTCCAGTGAGCTACCATATCTGAGGAGGAACTCAAAAGAAGAGTAATTGATACCTTAGATGGAAAGTATTCTATGACGCTTACTGATGAGGCAATTTTGGAAGAGAAGCTTGTTCCTTGAGAAGGATTTAAAGAGTTTTGCGAATTTTGACTTGCTGATCTGAGGATTATTGTATTCAAACTCGTTCCTGTCGCTGCAATGATCAGAATTCCTACACTCAAGTCTGGTGGAAAAGCGAATCTAAATGCCTGAGGAATCGGTTGCTGAATAGATATTTGAAGTGGAAAAATTACTTCAATGCTCTATAAAAATAGGATTTATACAACAAAATTCCCAGATGAATATGCTCATTTTCACGGTAAGAAAATCCCTTTCCGAAATGATATTTTGCTCTATTCTTCAAAAGTACAGTACTTTGTAAATCTTGGATATCTAGCACTTGATCGAGTGATTACAAATACTGGTCCAAAACTTCTGGAAATTAATGCGAGAGCTGGGTTAGAAGTGCAAAAGATTGCAGATATCAGACTTAAAAGTGTGTTACAAAAACTCTGAGATTTAAGAATTCAAGATCCAGAAAAATGAGTCGATATTGCGAAAACTCTTTTCTCAAGGGAGGCCTCTCAAGAACTCAAGATGAGTAAAATCCTCTATCTTTCTCAATCAGCGAAATTCAAATTATATGCAGAAGGGCAGGAGGAAACCCATTCAATCCTTTTGGAAGTAGATTTAGATAGTAAAAAAAATCTGATTTCTCCTGATTTATACCAGAGAATAAGCGATTTTTGAGCAAAACAGATTTTTATTGATGCCCCAGATACTGATGTGCTAATTAAAAATCTTAAATACGAACTATGAACCTGAGAAAATAGAGTAGTGATCTGACAAAAAACTGCTTCAAAATTTCTTATCAAGCCTCTAAAAAAACAGGAGCTTTCTGTAAATATTCTCAATCCAAAAAAGATTATCGCAATGGAGACGGCACAATTGCACCTTATTGATGATAAAGTTGAAAAACTCTCTAAAAGACTGAACCTAACTGCAAGACTAAGACCAGTGAATTATTTTGGAGAGCTAGACCGTTTTATCTCAGAAAAGTGAAATTATAATCCTGTTTTTGATTATAAATTTCCATCTTTGCAGTTGCAGGATAAATGGGCTTCAGAATTGTATGCTTTCCGTGATCAGCTGAGCAAGAGTTATTTGAAAAGTCCATTTTTGCAGCTTTTTAAGGAGAAGCTTGATGAACTCGATCATAGGACAAAACTTCTAAAGGCATATACTAATCAGGATTTTTCTCTCATTGAAAAAGAAAATATCGCATTGTTCTGATCTTTTGATCCAGAACTTCTCAAAATAAGCAAGGAAAAGCTTTTTGCTGCTTGAGAAAAAAATAAAGAAAACTGATCTCCACTATCTTCCCAGCAAGTTCGTGAGTATATTGAAAAATATCTTACTGAAAGAGGAATTTTCTGAGTAGAAATCGTTGAAAGTTCCACAACTTTCTCGAGAATGTCAATTAGCATCTGAAAAACTGCCAAGATCAATATTTCTAAAAATATTCGCTTTACTGAAAATGAGCTTAAGCTGATTCTTGCTCATGAAGTAGAGATTCATCTGACAAGATATTTGAATGGATTAAAATCTTGACGAAATATTTTTAAGTCTTGAACTGCTTACTATCTCAAAGACGAAGAGTGACTTGCTATATGGAATGCTCGTCAGCTTGTTGACGATGAAGAGGAAAGTTTGGCTCTCTATAGAAAGTATTATCTCCTTGCTGAGGCAAGATCGCTTTCTTTCGCAAAGATGACCGAATTAATGTATCTTCTAAATCCTAATAGAACATTAGAATGAGCGTTTAAGAGTATTTTAAGAGTAAAAAAAGGTCAAATTCTGACTGAGACTCCTACTAATACCTGTACTTGGATGAAGGATAAGGTATATTTAGATGGATTTATGAAAATCAGTAAGGCTAATCTATCCGAGTTAGAGCTACAAAAACTCAAAAAAGGAAAGATAAAGCTGGAAGATCAGAATTTTATTGTGTAAGCAAAAAAAAGATTTTAATTTACAACCTAAAATGACCATAGTCCACCTTTTTTACTTTCCCTAATTTCAGATGATTCCACAACTCATGACTCATCTCTATAAAACTTGACTGATAGAAACTCAAAATTATGAAAAAATCAACGAAAGTACAAATCATGAGGTGTATACTGTATGAGAGCTTATTCTCAAGGTCGATACAAATAAACTCCCATTATACAAAGAATATGAGATTTTGAAGAAAATTTCTTGAAAAATAAAGTGTCCAGAACCTTTGTTTTTCTGTGAAAAAGAAATTTGAAATCAGACTTTTTTTGTTTTGTGAATCGAGAAATTATCTTGAAAACCATTAGATTATGTTTGGAAATACCTCTGAGAAACGCAAAAAAGAAATCTTCTTACTGAAATTGTTCAGGAGGTGAAAAAATTACATTGAATATCAACTCAAGAAATCACTCAGAATTTCCCTAAAAATATACAGTATTTTGAGTTCTTAGATAATAAAATCACTTCAAAGTTAGAACTAGCAAAGCAAAATCCTAATGTAAAAGCTCAAGATATAATCAGAATTTTTGAGCTTTACTGAGAGCTTATACCTCAAATATTAAAACATGAAAGCGTAGTTATTCATAATGATCTTCGATATAAAAATATTCTCGTTTCTGAGGAGTGAATGTTTGTATGAATTATAGATTTTGAAGAATCGTTGTTTTGACCAAGATATGTAGATCATTTTCGTATTTCAGATCATCTGTTTTTTGAAAAAAATTATTTTGAACGCTGAGGAGAAAGATTTCAAGAAACCTGATTTTTATCTGATTTATTTTCCTTTTTACAAAAAAATGAGGAAGAAGTCAACTTTACAATCAATAGCCCAGAAAGATTAGTTTATTCAATTGGGACTTATATTAGTCTTCTCTCCTCATTTTCACAGCCTCGATATAATCATCAAGAGGTTGATGACTATAAAAAAATGTATCTTACTTACAGTAAAAAAGCATAGAATCCGATTTTTACCATCTTTTCCAACTTGGACAAGACTGCTGAATATTGATATGTGCAAATCCATTGAATTTGATCGCTTCCATGATTGTTTCTTTCATAAGTTTAATGTCTTTATCTGGAACACTCCTGACAAATTTACAGCCTGCAACTTCTGCTAGATTTACTGGATGCATTGGAGCGATCTCATTTCCCTCAGGAGTAGATTTTGTCTTTGCTCAGATTGGGGTCGTACAAGAAGCTTGACCAGTAGTAAGTGCATAATTTTGATTGTCACAAGTGATATGCACAAACGGAATATTCCTTCTACATGCATGAATCAAATGTCCAACTCAGATTCCATAACTATCTCCGTCTCCAGAAACTGAGATCACGGTTAATTCAGGATTAGCCATTTTTACTCCAGTAGCAAAGGGAATCCCTCTTCCGTGCAAGGTTTCAGAACCATATCCTTCCATATATTGACTCATTTTACTATTACATCAGATTCCAGTCACCACAACGAGCTGGTGAAGCGGAATTTTTAGCTCAGTAATTGCTTGTTTTAGTGCGATATGAATCAAAAAGTCTCCACATCCTGGACACCATTGTATTTTATTTGTATTATGTCTCATCGGGTATAATTAACAGTTAAAAGTTAGGTTTTATTGTAGTAAATCGTTTGTTGCTTTGATGTTACATTGAGAAGGCTCTGATAGCTTCTCAAGAACCAGGTCTAAAGCTCCGTACAACATTTGCCAAGAATCATCAGTTTTAATGCCTAATTTTTGGTATCGTTTAAGTTGATAAGATTCCTTGAAAGTAAAGGCAACTAAATCAGTGATTTGATACGTTTGTTGAGCTTGAAGTAAGGCTTGATGCAAGAGATGTCTTCAGAAGCCTTGATTTTGATAGTCAGGATGAATAAAGATTTCAGGATCAAAGAGAATATTTCCTTCGTATCGTGGCTTAATATCTGAAATAAAACCTCAAATGATTTTTCCATCAACAAGAGCCTTGAGCTTAAAAGGTCTTTTGAGTAAATAGCTTACAAAAGGAGTAATCTGTTCTTTATTTCGTTTTTCTCACTCAGCAAGATAGCTTTCAAGATAGAGGAGGATAATTGCTTCGTGATCTTGCTTATCGATTTTCTGAATAGTAATGGTTTTCATCCTTATGTTCTAAGTAAAAGAGAATGTTGTTACTAAATCATTCCTAGGCCTTCCTTTTCAAAAAGCAAAACTTCTCACAGCGTTTCTTGCCTCTTCTTAAATAATTTCCTCCTCAAAGAGAGGATATAACGTGACTTTCCTCTGATGTGAGATTTTTGAGTTCCAGTCTCCATACAGCTCACATTCTTTACGAACTAACTCTTCAAGCATTCCACTATGATTCATTTCAACAAAGATCAAATTCTGAATTCATTCTCTGTTTTTCTCCAGAAATACTTTTAATCTTGGATCAAAAGGATAGAGTGATTTCACGATAATGAGACCGTATTCAGACTTATTTTTGATCCATTGCTCTAGTGCATAGCGATTGACTCCGATCGTGATGAAGAATTTTTTAGCTTCAGGATTGATGATTTCATATCCATAAAAGTTTTCATTGAATTCATTTTGGATAAAAGTCTGTATTTTCCTTGCTCTTTTCTCCATCATTTTCCCCTTGGTTGTAGGTTCTTCATTAGTAAAACCATACTCATCGTGTTCATATGAGCTCGCAATAAAGGTTGTTCCCTGTCTTCCAGGGTAGCTATATGGAGAGATTCAATCTTCTGTGATTTCAAATCTTTTGAAGGTATCTTCAGGGCTTTCATCAGCGATCTTCCCTCTTACAACAGGCTCAGAAATCAGATTTTTCTTTTCGATAGTAAGATAAGACTCAGAGAGCTGTTTATCACTTAGCAAAATTACTGGATGCTGATAGATATCTGAATAGTTTAGAGCTTTCCCTGCGAAATTATATGATTCTTCAAAAGTTGAGGGATAGATTACGATTGGCTTCGTATCTCAAAAGCTCGCATTCAAAGCATAATTGATATCTCCTTGTCCTGTAAAAGTTGGTGTTCCAGTACTTGGACCGTCTCTTTGAGAAAGGACATATACTCATCCAATTTCAGCTTGATTTGAAAATGCAATAGCTTCCGTCATCAAAGCAAATCCACCTCAGCTTGTTCCACACATAGATCTTTTCCCAGCAAACTTTGCTCCGAGCATAGCCATACCTACTGCGATTTCGTCTTCAGCTTGGAGAAAGGTTACCTTTTTATTTTTTACTACTTCATCAATAATTGAAGAAGCTGGCGTCATTGGATATGCGGCATAAAATTCCAAATCTGAATCCATCGCCCCTTTTGCAATGCATTCATTTCAGTACATAAAAATCTTTTTTTCTCAGATCACTTTACTACAGTCGATCTGTGGAAAGTCAGTATTTTCTTGTCTTTTTATATATTCGTACCCAGCTTCTAGATCAGCATAATTCTGATCCATAATTTCTTGAGAGAATGATTTAAGAGAGAATTGTCTCTTTAGAATTGACTTCCCCTCATCGATGGAAAGATTCAAGAGTTTTAGAGCTGCTCAGAGCGTAAAGGTGTTTCTATATTTGCAGTTCTCATCCTTGATCATAAAGGTGTGTCTCAGATCATAGATCGGCTCATTCTTACTAATAGAATACTGATCATATGCCAAGAAAAAATCAATCTCCTTTCTGATAAAAACCTGATTTTCATCAGAAATATAGAGAAAAAAACAGTTGTTGTCTCATTTGATGATTGATGCGTACTCCTTGTCTCCAAGTACGGTATATCCCTTTTCACTCAAAATCTCAGCGAGAAAAAGTCCCGCAGTATTTACTCCAGATCCAGCAGGACCTGAAAATCAGATACTTACTTTCATATTTGTTTTGTTATTTAATCATATAAACTCTCCAAGTATACAAAAAACTCTCTAATTTGCAAAAAGAACAAAAATCAGATTTCTTTTTCTTCTTGACGAAATGGGAAATCGTGGTATTACACTTCTCTTGAAAAAAATGCCAAAATGAGTACATACTATACGTAAACTTTTATCAGAAAACAATTACAAAAAATATGAGGAAGCTATTGAGTTTTTTACTATTATCAATTTTTTCTCTAGCATGGGGATTCGCTTATACGCCATTTTCTGAGCAGGAACATGCACAGATCGATCAGCGACTTAATCAACCTTTATCCAAAAAAGAAAAGAAAGAAAAATCAGATTTTTTTTCTCGTTTGGCTCAAAAGTCACTTGCTATCCGTAAAGCCTTCCTTCCAAATTTAAAAACTAAACTGTACTGACCAGCTTTGAGGGCTGAGGACCTTGCCTCAATTGAGGATAGAGTGCGTACTTACCAAAACTTCACTACTGGAAGAAGAGAAGAAATGCTCGAAGAGCTACTCAAAACGCAGCAAATTTCCGAGGAGATATCAAGGTCTTTGCAGATTGAGAGTTTCGAGAGTTTTGAGGGCTATGCAAAGACGATACTTCCTACGCCAGTATTCTGGTTGCCGATAGATCAGGTAGATATTAACCTTTTGCTTGGGTGACCGGGAACCACTGGACTAAAACTTAACTCGAATAATCTCATTCAAGAATCTGCAGTAGTATTGCCTCCATGAACTGTTGTGAGTTTGATGAAGAAGGTGGATAACTGAATATTTACAACATACCAGATCCGTACCAGAGAATTTGATGCTGGAAGATGAGCAAAATATGGGTACTTTTTAGATTCAAGATTTATCCAAAAAGTAGATCAGAAACCTGCCGAGAAAATTCAACTTTTACCCTCACTTGAACAAGTGAAAAAGAATCTCCTTGCTGCCTCTGGTACAGTATATGTTTGGGGCGGATCATGGTGGCAGGGGATACCAGAAATTGAAAAGTTCTTCCCCTCAGCTACTGGACTTACAACTTTAGAAACTAAGAGGAAGCTGTTCCAGGGAGTTGATTGTTCTGGACTGCTTTATCAGGCGACTAACTGATATACGCCAAGAAATACTCGTAGCCTTTTGAATTTTTGAAAACCAGTTCCTATCGCTGGTAAAACGATTGATCAAATAGTGAAAATTCTCAAACCTCTTGATCTTATAGTTTGGGATTGACACATCGTGATTGTTTTGGATGAGAAGAGGACGATTGAGAGTAGGTGAAGAGGGCAGCTTCCTGGAGGAGTAGAGATTGTGGATACTAAAAAGAGGCTTGAGGAGATATTTAAGACAAGAAGCCCCGTCGATAATTATTATGACTCAAAATTAGCAAATCATAAGAAATTTGTAATAAGAAGATGGATCTAATCACTAGCTATTGTTCTAGTGTAATCCTTTGATAAAAAGAGAGAAAAGTCAGATTTTTTCTCTTTTTTGTTTTTCTTGATTTTCTCTTGAAAGCAAGAACTTGAATGCTATAGTTAGGGATGATTTATTTCATGATATGACTATAATGTTCAAAATCTCATATTCACCAAATCTCAAATGAGAAGTTTATATTTCAGGAAGTAAAAATGCGGCACTTCCAATCCTTGCTGCGAACTATGTTGTAGATTCTCAAATTCAGCTTGAGAATATGCCGGATATTAGTGATATTCATAATATGAAGCGCCTTTATGAGGAAGCTTTTGCAGTATCAAAGGAATACTTTGATCTTACTGGTCAACTTGCAACCAAATTTAGAGCTTCAATTCTTTTGATCCCTGTTGGACTTAAAAAATTTGGAGAAGTCAGATTTGTTTGATCTGGTGGATGTAAGATTGGGAAAAGGCCACTTGATACTTTCGATGACGCACTTCAAAAGGCTGGTGTAAAAATTGAACAATGAGCATTCAAAACTTTCAAAGTTGTTGGGAAACCAAAGAAAAATATCATGCTTCAAGAGTTCTCTGTAACAGCAACTGAAGCGTTGATTACCTATCTTGCATTTTTGGATGATGTAGATTATGATATTACGGTATATCAAGTGGCAACTGAGCCTCATGTGAAAAACCTTATTGATTTTCTCAATGCAGCAGGAGCAAAAATTACAATGGGAATAGATCATACTATCACTATTTCTCCAAGTAAGATTAATATTCAGCAGACCTCTTTTGAGATTATTAGCGATTATATAGAGGCAGGAACCTATTTTGCAATTGGTGCTGGAGCGGACAATTCTGAATTGATAATCAAAAATGTAAATGTGGATGATCTTAGTGCAATGTACAATATTGCGGATAAGATTGGAATTAATTTTAAAATCATAGACAAGCATACTATTACAGTAAATTCTTATAATAAGTCAAATTATAAAGCAACAAAGTTTGAAGTCAGAATTTTCCCAGGCTTCCCTAGTGATCTTCAGTCAATTTTTGGAGCATTAGCTACTCAGTTTAACGGAGTTACCAAGATTTTTGAAACGCTTTATGAAGGAAGATTCTGATATCTCAATGAACTTGAAAATCTCTGATGAAAAATAGAGATTCTTAATCCCCATCAGGCTTTGGTTATCTGACCAAGTAAACTGCACTGAGGATATGTTTCAAGTACTGATCTGAGATGAGGAGGAGCGATGGTTCTTGCGGGGATTATGGCTGAGGGAGAAACTTCTATCATGAATGAAGAAATTATTGCTAGAGGATATGCTGATATCGTAAATAAACTCAAAAAAATCTGAGTAAAAATTGAGCAAGTGGCATAGGGAAGATTAGAGAGAAGTTTGAGAAAAACAGAATTCTCTCTTTTTTATTTTATCTTGACTTTTTATTCTATATTTGTATAGTATTCTCGTCTCATTGGAGAAAACTATTTCTTTGCTAGTATTCAATAATAAAGTATTTCTTCCTTATTGATAGTGATTTGATATTCTTCTCCTTTAGATAAAAGTTTATAAATGTATAATTAACAAAAAATTAATTGGCGTATGGCTAAAATTAATGGAGCCCGCAAGGGTAATGCAAAAAAGGATCTCGCTAATAATTCTGCTCAGAAGGCAAATTTAACGCTTGTAGATCAAACCTCAAAATCAGAAGAATCTACTTCGGATGAGAAAAAATCTGCTAAGAATTCAAAAAAAAAGCAGAAACAGGGGGTAAACTTTTCAGTCAAACTTTCAAAGAGGACAAAGGCTGCCCATTCAGCGTTTGAGCTTAAAGCCTTCCCTTCATTAGCAACTGCAATTTCAGAGCAGGTATCTATATCTGCTTATCACTACAAAGCTAGGAAAGAAGGAAGGAAGCTTGTTATTGCTTTGAAAGCTAGACCAAGTAATGAACTAAGTACAAGGTTAGAAAAACTTCCTGTTAGTAGTTCGATGAGTAACTTTGACTTTTCTAATAATTTTGTTTATTTAAAGGTTAAAGATACTGATATTAAGTTGTACCGTAAGGTCGGGAGTGAAGTTTTGTGTGCAGAGTATCCTTGTGTTCCGGAGCAGATCCAGATGACTTATGAAAAGATTCTTGGGTTAGTGCAGTTTACTTGATCTTTTATCCTTGAAAGAGGCATCCAATATTTTGGATGCCTTTTCTTGTTTATTTTATTTCTAGTAAGCTGGGATTACTGACTAGAATACTACTTTTAGATCTATATTTTTTTAAATATATTTATTTTTTTTAAAAAAGTCAATATAAATCTCTTGATTTTTTTGACTTTTTTTATATACTATGTATAATATATTAAATATAGGAATTTAATTTTATTCTCTATAGTAGAAAAAAATGACTTTAAACAACTTTGAAAATCGTCTTGATCAACAGGAAAAGAAATCTTATTTAAACAATAGCAGCCTTAAAGCTACTATAGCAAGTGTATTGTTGTCAGCAAGCGCTTCCGCAGAAATGAATGGAACGAGTGTTCAGCAAGAACTTATTAAAAACAATAAAAACGAGCTTGTACAAACTCTTTCCAATAAGAATAAAGAGGAAAAAGCAGTTACTGCCAATTATAAGGAGGTATTATCTAAGCTTGGTAATCAGGTAAAAGGACAGAAAGATGGAGAGCCGGTGAAGCTTGAGGGGGCAGAAAAACAGGCTGTTGTAGATGAATTCAAGACAAGTTTTCATATCAATGGGGATTCTCTAAATATTAGCCAGGTTTCTGTAGATAATCCTAAGATTTTGAATCTTATCACGAACAAACCTATTAGCGAGTCTGAGAGAACTGCAAATGGAAAATATGCTTATGTTCAGGATTATTTTCTTGATGCAACTATGAATCCAAATAAGGATCAGAAATATGCAGATAAGCTGAAGACTGTAGACATGCATCTCCTTGTTCAAAAGGTAATGAAGGATAATAGGCATGAACTAAAACTCAATAAATTTTGAGTAAATAGTGAAAAGTATAATGTGGGACTTACAGAATCTGGGAATAAAATGCTTTTCAATAACTTGCTTGTTTTTGATGTGAAAGGTGCAACTGCAATAGAAGAAAGAATTAAGTCAGTGGAAGTTAACTATGATAGAAATGCGACAAAAGAAAGACTTGAGTCAGAAATTTCAAAGCTTCCTTTCAAACTTAATCTTGATAGACAAGTATTAAAGGATATGCCAAGTTATATGGATCATATTGATCTTGCAAGACTTTTGCAAACAAGTATCAAGTGGAGTTCTCAGACAAAACTTGAAAACGCAACTAATGAAAAAAATGATCTAGAAAACTGGTCTAGAGCTTTGGTCGTAAATGGAGCAACTACAAAGGAACTTACAGATGTTGCAGTAAAATTTAACGATGATAAAGTTGCTATTGAAATCCAAAAGCCAAAGGATTTTAAGGCGAAATTATTCGGATTTGACCTAGAATTTCAGTGTAAAGTTGTAAATGGAGGACTTGAAGTTGAGATTCCAACAGAGGGAAAGAATGGTCTTAAGGCATTCAAGGCACATTTTGTAAAATCATTTACAGAAATCTGGGAAAAGACAAACAAGACCCACCTTGGAGATCAAAATGTGTTCCAAAATCTTAATAAAGTTCCATACAAGGTTGGAAATATTATGAAAACTGCGGTCTCTCCAAGAATCATTACTGCAGATCCATCTACTGGATTTGAAACAAATGTAACTAGTAGAGTTGCACCAGTAATTATTCGTAATGTAATTGAAAATAGTGAAGAAGGTAAAAAATCAGATATGAAACTTGTTGATCAACTAGGTAGAACTTTAGCGGGAAATCGTATTCAACACGGAAAAACTTCTTCAATTTCTCTCGGAGATAAAGAAGGAGGATATAAGCTTGAAGAATTTATCGGTGCAGATCAGCCTTATACTCAGGTTGCATTTGAGGGAAGTCAAGCTAAGACGCTTGAAAATACTGTAAAATCATTTAATGCAGAGAAAGGGGAGGTAGCACTTCGAAATCCTAAGAATAATAAGGAGGTTGCAAGAATCCCAGTAAAAGTAGAGGATCAAGATGCTGCTCCAAAGTCAAAGAAGCTTACAGGATACTTCTACGATACAGAGAGAAATTCAGTACAAGTAACTGCTGATAATTTCTCATACTTACTCTCTCAAGCATCAAATAAAGATCAATCACTTATCCTAAAAGGAATTAATCTAGGACTATCAGATGCTGAAGTGTATGATAAGTTTAAGGAGCTCTTTGATAAGACATTCCAAGGCAAGAATCAGCTTAATGGTATTGTAGTAAATGGAAGATATGCAACCGTAGATGTAAGAAATGAAGGAAAACTGATCACTGTAAACGATAATACTCCAGAAAAGGTTCAGAAGATTCTTGCTGCGATGAGAACATATCTTAATGGATTAGAGAGACTAAATGCAATGGATGTTCAGGTTTCACCTGATGGAAGATGAAAGAGTGGAAAGAGAAATAGAAATCTTTATGAATCTATCGGAGGAGAACACGGAGTTGGTAGAACACCAGTGTCTGGATGGAAGGAATTCGATATCGAGAATTCAACAAATCCAGCAAAATATACGGTAATTGATGGAAAGGGAAATAGAGTACCTTTAGAGTTCAATCTTTCTGGAGATAGACTTTCTCTAGAGAAAAATGAAATCCAGGTAGATGGTGTAACTTATAATCTCAGCTACGACAGAAGTAATAATACCCTTTACCTTCTTCCTCAGAAAGTAAAGTAGTTTATATACTAATAGCTAAGGAAAATTTCAGCATTAAAGCTGAGATTTTTCTTTTTATTTTGTTTAATAAGCTTTGTAAATTGATTTGAGAACTAGATTTGAGAACTAGATTTGAGAACTAGATTTGCTTATGTTTGAATAGATGTTTTTGGGGGAAAAGAAGTAATGTCAAGGGATAGTGATTACCTAGAATCTTAAATCACTTGCATTCAAAAAAAAAATTCATACTCTGAAATCAAATTCTGCTTATAAAAAAAATAAAAAATCAGAATTTTGTTTATTTATCTTTGTATTATTACAAATTATGGTTAAAAACGAAAAAACAACTGGAGAATCATGTGCTCAAAGACCATGTCGTTGTGCTAAGGTACTTCCTATCGTGACTTTTGTCCTTCTAGTACCAACACTTATTCTTTCTGTAATGGCTTACCTAAAGATCAATTCAGTTTTCAAATCTACTGTTGAACTACAGTTTGCAAATGAATCAAATCTTAATAAGCTTCATGCTGTAACTCAAATCAAAGAGTATCAAGAGCAAATTACAAAAAAAATTGATGACCAAGTTGAGCAGTTGAAGCAATCTATAACAGCAGGGGATGAAGAGAATCAAGAAAACGGACAAGCAGCAACAAGTGAAGTTGTAAATACTGATGTAGCTATTGGAGACGCAAAATGGGCTGCAAATAGTGAAGAGGCACTTAAGTATTTTGGCCTTCAGGGAACTCCAGGTAATGTGGTGATTAACACAAAAACTGGAAATTATAAAGCTATCGGAGGTGCTTATCCTCAGTCTGAATTTGAGGCTGCTGTTGCAGCTGTTAAAGCTGGAAGTGCTACTACTGATGGAGCAGGGCGTGCGGGAACACTTACTCAGGAACAAATTGCTGGTCTATTAAAAGGAGTTCATTATTATAAAAATGAAGGAGCAGAAATTATGATTGTAGAATATTCAGATATTCTTTGTCCTTTCTGTCAAAGACACTACAATGCAAAAACTATTGAAAATATTGTAGATGCAGATAGTACTGTTGGAATGGTATTCAAAAATATGCCAATTGCAGCTCTTCATCCAACTGCACCAATTGGAGCAAAAGGAGTTGAATGTGCTGGGAAAGTTGCCGGAACTAAGGCATTCTATACCTTCCTTGAAAAAGCTTTCACTTACACTACATTCAATAATGATAATGTAACAGAAATCGCTACAGCTATTGGACTTGATAAAAATGAATTTGCTGCATGTTTCACTAAATAGTTAATTGCTAAATAAAAATCTCATAAATAAAAGAAAAGTCTGGCTCTTGCAGTCAGATTTTTTCTGTTTATTTCGATAAAGATAGAACTATAGCATTCTGCCAATGATGATAAAATATGTAAAAAATATAAAGCAAAAATTGTCAATAGCGTGTAAAATAAATTAACAGCTAAGATTTGCAAAAATTACGAAACAAGTGTATACTTGAGATAAGTCTTTTATACCTCAGATTGTGCTATGAATAGTATCTCAAAAAAAACTCTTCTTCAGCCTAAAAAAATCCTCTTTGCTCTTGGATTTTTGATTTTTTGAATCTCGGCGGTGACTTCAGCTACAAGCTCTAGCAGTGTAAAGGTACCAACTGAGTATTTTGCCAATTATCAAATCCAAAAGGATCGAAATAGATTACAAGAGCTTTTTGTTGATATTGATGCTGATAGTAGAATAGGAAAAATCTGATGAACTACCATCTACAATGAGCTCAATGCTATTATGACCAGAATTTTCCCTTATTTCCCACAAGATTATAATTTTCAAGTGGTATATAAGCAATGTCTCAAAACTACCAGAGAAATGCAATGAAATACTACTAGGGAAAATTATAATAGTTTTATTGAAAATTGTAAAAATCCTCTTAGCAACGTAAACGCAACAATCCAAAATAAATATACGGTCAAAGCAACCGCTTCAACGAATCCATCTAGTGGTCCTGCGCCTTTGACGGTTACTTTTGATGCAAGAGGGAGTAGTGATCCATCAAATGAGACTATCCCTTCAAGGAACTATTTTTGGTACTACAGAGATATTGATGGAATTGATAAGCCTATCTGATATTGACCAGTAGTGAACTATAGATTCAATGAATCTGGTATTTATCTTGTGCATCTTACCGTTAGGAGTTCAAATGCTGGAATTTTCGACTGAGAAACTACTGTTTCTGTAAATGTAAGCCCAAAATCAGCAAATGTTATCGTCTATGCTAATGGGAAGAAGATGGATAAGAACAAGTATGTAAAAGTCGGAATTCAAGAAGCAAAAAAAGGAGTAGTTTTTGATGGAAGCGCGACTTTGCCTATGTGAGGGAGAGAAATTATGTCTCATCGCTGGGAAATTACTTCAAGAGATGGATTTAGTTGGGCAAGAGAATGAGATTGAAAACCTGGATATATCAATCTTCCACTTCCAAGTCAGTGAGAGTTTAATATTTCCCTCACCGTAAATGATAACGAGAGTAATACCGTTTCTGAGAGATATTCTCTTTCTGTTTCTGATCCTGTGGCCTCTATTCAGCAGACTCCAGACAAGGGAATGACTTCTACAACATATAGCTTTTCAGCTGCAGCTTCTTATTCATTGACCTCTAGGATCAAATTATTTACTTGGGAGATTTATGATTCTGAAGGTGTAAAGCTGGATACTTTGCAGGGAAAGGAAATTAAAAAACAATTTAAAAAGCCTGGAAACTATACAGTAAAACTTACTGTAGAAGATGAAATTGGAAATAAAAATCTGGATACAGTGAATGTGTATGTTGAATCTACACCTCCAGTTCCTCAGTTTACTATTACACCTACAAGTCTTCGAGAATATCCTTCAGAATTTACCTTTAATGCCGATAGTTCAAGTGATGTTGATGTCGGAAATGGGTATGATAAACTTACCTATGATTGGCAGTTTTCAAATCCTAATGCTGTGCATATCACCAAAACAGAAAAAGGAAA
Source organism: uncultured bacterium (assembly GCA_963537415.1). Lineage (GTDB taxonomy): Bacteria > Patescibacteriota > Gracilibacteria > Absconditabacterales > Absconditicoccaceae > HOT-345. The sequence continues at coordinate 17,102 of CAUTDF010000001.1, forward strand.
TAAGCTGATTACTGTGCTCTTTAATGAGGCGTGAACTCATAAGGTAACACTAGTAGTTTCTGATAAATTCGGTAAAATCTCAGAAATTGAAAAAGCAGTAGAGGTAAAATCAACTCTAAGACCAGTCTTAAAGATCCGTCCAAGAGCTGCTGTTTGGAAGACGTATGTGACTTTTGCGGCACAGGCAAATCATCAAGTCCTTAGTTATGAGCGAGATTTCTGAGATTGAACAGTCCCAAGAGTCAATCAGACTAATGTTATGAAGCATGAATATCAAAGAGTTGGGACTTACAGAATTACGCTCAAGGCAACAGATGAACAGGGAAATAGTAATACAGTTTATGATACCGTATATATTGGGGAAAAAGATAGCCCAATTATCAGCTATGACATTAGTAATGACTACGGTATCAAAGTAGCTCAAAACGATAAATGTACTGATGAAAAAGGAAATGAGCACTCAGCATTTAGGATTGATAGACAGTCTCGTTTTAATATTGATACTTCTTCATCCGTAAATGCTCAATGAAATGCCACAAATCTTCGTACCTACTTTCAGGTTCAGAATGATGAAATCATCAATATAAATAATCATACTTTCTCTCACAAGTTTAATTCGCTTTGATGTCAATATATTGATTATATCTTAGAGGATACGTCACTTGGTAAGAATGTAAAAGAGAGAATTTGGTTTAAGGTAGTTAATGCGCTTCCAAGACTTGATAATCTTATGATAAGTTTCCCTCAATATGGAAATGAGATTGGAATCTGATTTCAGCAATGAAATAAGACACAAGATATCTTTAATTCAGGCATTGATCCTATCATAGTTAAGGTTACCGCTGAAAATCCAATGGATCCAGACGGAGCAATCTCTTATTTTAAGTGGTATTACTATCCAAAAGATAATCCAAATAAAATTATAGAAACCAGGATCACTCAGGGAAGTATCCCATATACTTTTTTCGCTGTACCAAAAATCCCTTGAGAATATGTGTTCTGAGTAAAAATGTTTGATAATGATGATGGAAATCAAACAAGTGAAGAAATTATTGGAAATTGACCGTTAATCATGTTCCCACCAGATGGTAAACAGCCAGACATCCCGATTGTTACCTTGAGATCAGATAAGATTAACGCAGAAGTCTGAGATGAAATCACATTTGATATTATATCGAAAGTGCTCTCTGATAGATCAGATTTTGTAAAAGATAGGACTATTCAGCTAGATTTTGATGGGGATGGAATTATCGATATGACAACTAAAAATGATCGTGTAAAGCGAGTTTACAATAAGCCAAGTCCAAAAGATAGACCATATAAACCAGTTGCGTATGTAACCTATAGAGACCATAAAGGTATGTGAGAATGAGCTCAGATTGTAGTAAAAAACTGAATTAAACCAGCTCTGATTTATGCAACTATGGGAACGACTGTCCTTTTCAAGGATGTAAGTATTGGAAACCTCATCAGTAGAGAAATATGTTGGGATACTAGAGAATGTGAAAAGTGAAATAAAAAATACCTTGATACAACCTTGGATAAAAAAACATTTAAAGTCCAGTATTCAAAACCAGGAACTTATCCTGTAACAATTAAGGCAAAAGATAGTAATGCTAATGAGGCTACAGCACAACTTGAAGTAAAAGTAGATTCTGGTTCAGATTTTACTTCTTTGACGACTGGACTTCAAATCATTTCATTACCAAATATAGAAAAATCTGATAAAGGACATCTTGAGATTTTTGTTGGTAGACAATTAAATAATGAGGTTGTTTTCTATCTGAAAACTGCTTCTAGAAATGATCAGTGTTGGGTTGATACCAATATTTTGATTGATACTAATTTAGATGGAACGCCTGATAATGATCGCGATCTAAGCTGTAATAAAATCCTGACTCAATCATATATTCCAAAGTCGGAATCTGTTATTTGAAGAATTGTTTATCAAGCAGAGGGAAGTGCTCAACTTTTTAAGAAAGACTTTACCGTAACCTTTGCTGATTATGAGAATGGGCTAAGCCCAGAGCTTCAAGCACAATATTCCGCACTTAGTGAACTTATTGCAAATATTGATGATCGTTCGAGTATTGCTAATGCTGATTTGAGAAATCTCCTTATCTCTCTGAGAAATGATCTTGGAGATATCAATAAAACTAGATCAAGTGTGATTCAAATTGAGGACTTCTTAAAGAAAAATACTACAAAACTCACTAAAAAACAACAAGAAAAACTTGATGATATTTTGATTGCTTTAAGTGATCATGCAACACTTTCAGCGAAGGGAGTTGGAGCTTATGAGGTAGCAAAATCTGAAATTCTCGCATTACTGCCTCTAAGCTTAAAAAAGGAATCAAGTCAGATTTTTGATGAGTTTGAGAGAGCAGAAAGTTTAGTAGAAAGTGGCTCTGATACCAAATCAGTTAGAGCTGAGAAGCTTATCAAACTCTACACCTTCTTGCAGAAAAATGCGGTTGATCCAAATAACATCTGAGAAAATCAGATTTGAACTGATGATTTCAAAAATGTGATTGAGAAAAATATCTGTGAAAATATCGCAAGACAATATGAACTATCAACTATTGAAGTGTGTCAGGATGTTAATAAAAGATCCTGAGAGACCAAGATGATACCTCCTGTGGAAACGACAAAAACAACTGGAACATCAGGATTCCCATCTTGGTTAAAAGTTATTCTATGGATATTATGAATTGTTGTAGTTGGATTTATCTGAGTCATTGCTGCTTTTGCTATCAAGGCAAAACTTAGAGAAAATCATGATGAAGAAGAATAAAAATCTATCTTTTATCCAAATATTAAATAAAATGAAAAAACTGATTTTAGCATGTTGAATATTCCTATCACTTTTCGCAATGCCACTAATGAGTATGACGTTTGCAAGTTCTAATTCAAAATCAGAGTCAGATAAAGATGTAAAAGCGACAAGAAATTGGATCAATACTAACTGAACGCCAGACGATTTAGTAAAAAGTATTCATACAATTGCTAATAAAGACTTTCAAATCCAGCAAACGAAGTTAGATAATATAGCTATTGGGAAGACCAAATATAAAATCACCGGTACTTTGGATTATATTAGAAGAAATATTTATCCATATATTCAGTGGACGATATTTATAGGACTTACGATGGGGGCTATCATGCTTATCTGGAACGGATTTAAGCTGGTAACACAAAGCGTTTCCGGAGATAAGGTTGCTGAAATTAAAAAAGATATTCAGAGTGTACTTATAGGAATTGTTGTTTTAAGTAGTTTCCTAGCTATTATCAAGTTGACATTAGCAGTACTCAATATCTTCTTTAGCTAAAAGAAAGAAATCAGAATTTTTATCTTTTCTTGATTATAACATGGCTTCTTGGATTAAAATAGTTTTAATTGGTGGACTCCTCAGTCTTGGATTGATATTCCCATTTACTGGTACCTTTGCAACAAATCTTGCACCAAGCTTTGAAAAACATTATGCAAAGCCTATGGTGGATGGAACAGAGGATCAGAACGGGCGTTCTGAAAAGGTCTTTGATATCTCCTGTGTATCAAAAACAAATACCTTTAAGCAAAATGTCGAGTGCCTCTTTTTCCCAACGCCTACAAGTGCCGGAAGTGGAGCAGTAGCAGGTGGATATTTGCGAGGGATCATCAAGTATGTGGGATATATATTAGTGTTTGTTTATTTGGTAATGAGCGCAATTAGGCTTGTAATATCTGGGAAAAAATCAGAAAATCTTAAAGCTGAACTCAATAACTTCCTCTATATTATGATTGGGGCAGCGCTCTTCTTTTGAGCAGTATGGCTTTTCTCTCAGGTGATCAATCTCTCAGCGATTGATCAAACTACAGGTCTAAAAGATAACCTCGTTTCAAATACAGGAATCCTCTTTTTTGTACTGACGTTCCTCAAGTGAGCAGCATTCTTCTTCGCAATTGTGATGATTGTGATTACAGGATTCCAAATGATGAATCCCTCTTCTGGAGAAGAAGGCTGAGGAAAAAAGCTCTTCAAGAATCTTGCGGCAGTAATTGCAGCTCTTGTTGGAATGAAAGTGGTCGACTTTCTTTACTATATTGCTAGTCAGCAAGATTTTACAAAGAGAGCAGGGGAGTTTATTATCCAAATCGCAAAGATGCTTGGATATCTAAGTGGATCTGTGATTGTGATTATGATTATTTACTCTGGGTATCTCCTTGTTGTTGATGGGGGAAAATGAGAAAACTTCAAAAAGGCAAAAAATACACTGATTAATATCGTATTGGCAGTTGGTAGTTTATTCTTATTCCTCTTTGTTATTTACCAAATATTCTCAGAATTCTGAGCTTAGAAACTTTAATATCTAAAAAAGGGAAGTCTGACTTCTCTTTTTTTTATACTTTTGAAGCTCTTTATGTTCCCAGGCTTTTAGCTAGAGTAATCCTTATCAATAAAAGCTCACTGGACTAAAATCAGATTTGTTTTTGACTTGATTTCCCTTTGCCTTTTTAGTACAATCAGCCCTAATATTTACCTTCAATAGTGCTATGGAACACAAACTCTTTTGATGTAAAGTTAATAAGTTCTACCTCAATAAACGAATCGCTCATCTGCAGACTACTAAGCAGGATGCCGATGATATTTTTCTTGTTGCGACATGTGTAGTGACTGATAGAGCTAAATCCAAGTGGGTAAAAGAAATTTTAGATCATCTCCATCAAGACAAGAGGGTCTATATCGCTGGATGTGGAAGTATGAACAGAGGAGAGGCGATGGATAGATCAGTTTTTTTTGGCTTATATCCAGAGCTCTTTCCTTATGAGGAAAAGATTGTTTTGTTAGCAGAGGATCCAGATCAGGATCCTAGAAATTTTTCTAGTGGACTCAAAACGCCAGGTCAAAAACTCCGAACGAAAAATTATATTATTATTCAGAACTGATGTGATAATTACTGTAGTTTTTGTCTAACAATTTTTAAGAGAGGAGGGCATAGAAATAGACCGCTTGAGGAAATTATCGCTGAGATCAATCAAGTAGAAGCAGAAGGTGGAAAAGAAGTAGTGATCACAGGAATTAATCTCGCAGCTTGGTGAGCAAGTGATACAAGAAAATCAGAGGAAAGTAGATTCTCATATCTTTTAGAGGAAATCCTTAAGCAAACGACTATTCCAAGAATCAGAATCTCGAGTATCGATCCGCAATATCTGACTGACCATTTTTTTCAGGTGGTGAGTAATCCAAGGTTTGTCCCTCATTTCCATTTTTCTATTCAGAGCTTTTCTGATCCAATTCTCAAGGCAATGAATAGAGGATATTTGAGTGATAAGCTTGATGAAGTGCTGACAAAGATTAGAAGATTAGATCGTCCTGATCAAGATCAGATTTCTATTTGAGCTGATATTATCTCTGGTTTCCCATGAGAAACCGAGCAAGATTTTCAAATCACCTGTGATGCAGTCCAAAAATATTGAATTACTAAGCTTCATGCTTTCCCTTTTTCTGATCATCATAAGGCTGAGAAAATCCCAGCTTCACTGCTGCCTGATCAGATCCCACAGGAAATCAGGAAAGAAAGAAATAGAAGACTGATTGAAATCGGAGAGGAAGTCCGTGATCGCTTTGTTGAGTCTCATTATGGGAAAACGATGCAGGTCCTTATTGAAGAGGTTAAAAATGGGAAATCAAAAGGCCGAACTCAAAACTATATTCAGGTTCAAATCCCTTGAGAGCACGAAAAATGAAGTATTGTTGATGTCGTATTAGATGAGAAAAACTGTATTTATTAGGAGGATCTCCTTTCTGTGAAATTTTGCTCAAGTCTTTTCCTCTTGAAAAAAGCAAGCTATCCACTATGATAAAGCTGATTATCAATTATGAAAATCAGCTTTTTTTTATTCTCTCCTAAAGTGATGAAACTCCTCATTACCTGCCCTTTCTGACTTGGAAGCTTACTTGCTCAAGAGCTCAAGAGGCTTAGACTCGTTCCTTTTGATACTTTCTCAAGAGGATGCTGGGTTGAGACTGATCTAAAGGGAATGTATCAGATTAACCTTTGGTCGAGACTCGCAAATAAGGTTTATATTCAGCTTGTCTCAGGAGAAGCTAGGACTTTTGATCAGCTTTTTGAACTTATAAAAAAATCTGATTACCCTCAGCGAACCAGTAATACCAATATAACCCTCAAAGTAAATATTCAATCTTCTCAGCTCTCATCACAGAGAACGGTACAGTCTGTTGCGCATAAAGCTCTTCTGGAGAGCATCGCAAGAATTGGAAAACAGCAGGAAACTACTGATGAATTGATGCTTTTTCTAGAGAAAAATCAGTGCTGACTTTATCTCAATAGCTCTTGAAAAGCTCTTTATCAGAGAGGATATAGAACGCAAGCAGGATCTGCTCCACTCAAGGAGAATCTTGCTGCTGCAATGGTTTTGCTTTCTGGATGGAAATTTAAATCGCCATTAGTGGATTACTTTTCGGGAGCTGGGACGATCTTGATGGAAGCGCTTTTGATTGCTAAAAATATTGCACCTGGATCGCATAGGCAGTTCGCATTTCAGCACTTTGAAAATAAAAACCTTCCGCTTCGAGAAAATCTACTTCAAGAGGCAAAAAATCAGATTTTTTCTGGTCAGTATCAGCTTACTGGATACGATATTGATCCAAAAATGACACAAATCGCAATCCAAAATGCAAAAAATCGAAACTTAGAAAAGGAAATCACTTTTGAGACTTGAGATTTTCTTCAGAGAAAAATAGATTTCTCTTCTTCAGCTCGAATTCTCTCAAATCCTCCTTATGGTAAGAGAATTACCTCATCAGAGCTACAAAAACTCTATCAAAAACTCAATAAGAGCTTCTCTGATCAAGTATTTGGATGATATATTACAAACTTAGATATCGAACCAGAAAATACACAGCAACGAAGCTCAAAACAGCTCTTTAACTGAGATGAAAAGTGTAAGTTTCGATACAAAAAATTAGGTTAATAAAAATAGAAAGTTAAAACAAATGAATAATCAGACTTTTTATTTTTTTCTTATCTAAATAATGAAAGATAAACAGCAGATTTGAATTGAAAAATGACATATTACGCGTCTAAAGTCAGTTTTCCCTTGGACGCAATCGCGCGAGCTTTTGACGGCGGAGCTTTATAAAAATTTACAAAGGGCAGTTTCTCCTTCTGAGAAATACTTTCTTGGAAATAAAAATCTTTTCGAGAGAAATAATCCAAGTCATAATAGGGAAATCTATGATCTTTTCTTGTCTTATGTTGAAGTAGATCCTGAGCAGTTGCCTGAGAGATTTATTGAGCTTTTTGAACTGAAAGGAGATAAAGAAGAGATGAAAAAGCAGACCTTAAGCCTTTTTAAGCAAGCGAGACTTTTAGACAAAAAATCCTCAAGGATTAGCTTTATTGATGATAAGATTGTTATCTTCAGAACTGAGGAAAAACTTACCCATAAAAACTCAGAGAGAAAACTGACTAGAGCCGAGAAAAACCGCACTGAATACCAGACAACTTTCAATACCTACTCAAATATTTATGATGCGGTCAGGAGCCAGTATCATACGCTTGATTCTAGTGAAAAGAAAAAGGATGAATATAAAATCCTACAGCAGGAATGTCTGAAACTTGCTCAAGAAATTCAGGTACTAGGCTATGAAACAAAGGATACTACTTTCCAGACAAGAATCTGAGATATGATTGAGGAAATCTCAAATGCAACCAATGCTAAGGTTCTTGCTTCAAACCTTCAAAATCTCCAGGAAATGACGTATTCAAATAGGAGTATTGATGCAAATCATCTCCAGTGAGCAAAAAATAAATTTGAGAAAAGATTTGCTGATTTACAAGCTCAAATTGGAGTAATCCAGCTTCATCTCAATAGTATGGAGCAGCTTTTGACGCAGCATGAAACAGCCCTCAAAATGTTTCTCCTTCAGATTAGAATGGGCAAAGGAGCAGCTTTAGCATTAGAAAACTACTTTAAGGCATTTAAAACAATCCCTTATGCTTATCAAAATATTGCTCCTTTTTCAACTTTCCATGCTTGGATTCAAAAATATCATAAAAAACAGAAACTCTTTCCTCTTTTTGTAGATAAAATTGAGGCCATCTATGCTCAATATCAAGAAGAACACACACAAAAACTCGCAGGATCAACGTCAGATTTTGAAGATTTTAAACTTGTAAAAGATAATCTAAAAGATATCGAGGAACTCATTATTTCTCAAGATGAGAACTAAAAAAATACTTATAAAATAAAAAAACTCTGGAGGAATACCTTCAGAGCTTCTAGTTTCTAGAAGCCTTGAGCCCGATTTCATACAATCGGTAGGAATACTTTACTAGTGCAAACTATTCGTACAGATCATAAGAAGAATCTCAAGACTTCTAGTAAGTGCTGTCCGACCGTATTGGGTAGTGGGTCTGGAGAGCGGTTTTAGGTGGAATACCACCAACATAGTCACCTATTTTGCAAGGGTGTGTAGTAGACCTTGTCCTAAGTGATTATGTTACCTCAAGTATATTCCAAAAATAGAAAAAATCAAAAAAAACTGATATCCCTTTTTCTTTTAGATTGACAATATTTATATTTGTGATATAATATATTTTAGGGTATTGTTTTTGCTCGTAGAGAGCTGATTTTCTAAAAGGGGGTATTGTACAATATTCTCTTGAAAACAGCAATATTTTTCGTATTTTTAGGTTCAATACTGAGAAAAGATCAGATTTTTTATATTACTCTTCTAAAGATGGATAAGAAATTTTTTATTACGACAGCAATTGCTTATATGAACTGAGCTCCTCATGCTGGACATGCTTTGGAGATTATTCAGGCGGATGCTTTAGCGAGAATGTATAGATTTCTCTGATATGATGTAGTATTCCAAACAGGAAGTGATGACCACGGAATGAAAAACCGAAATACAGCAAAGGAAAAAGGGCTAGAAGTCAGAGATTTTATCGCTCAAAATCTTCAGCTTTTTAAGTCGTTATATGAAAATTTAGAAGTTTCTTATGATATTTTTTTGAGTACTTCAGATGAGCAGATGCACTATCCTGGAGCAAAACTTATGCGAGAGAGACTCGTCGCAGCAGGGGATATCTACAAAAAATCCTATGAAGGTCTCTACTGTGAGTGATGTGAGTCTATGAAGCTTGAGAAAGATCTCATCGACGGAAAATGTCCAGATCATCCTACCAAAGAACTCCAGCATATTCAAGAGGAAAACTACTTTTTTAGACTTTCAAAATATAGAGAAAAAATCGCTGAGCTCATTCGTGAAAATGCCTACCAAATTGAGCCAGAAATTAGAAAAAATGAAATCCTTGTATTTCTAGAGAAAGCTGAAGATGTAAGCTTTTCTCGTCAGACCTCTAAAATGCCGTGGGGAGTGCCAGTTCCTAATGATGATGAGCATGTAATGTATGTTTGGTGTGATGCGCTTACAAATTACCTCACAGGAATTGGATTTTGACGTAATGAGGAATGGAAAAACTATTGGCCTGCGGATATCCATATTATTGGAAAGGATATTTTGAGGTTTCATGCAGCATTTTGGCCAGCAATGCTTCTTTCAGCAGATTTGGAGTTGCCAAAGACACTCTTAGCACACGGGCATCTCACACTCAACGGTGCTAAAATGTCAAAATCGACCTGAAATGTGATTGATCCAGCAGAAATTATCCAGCAGTGGGATAGAGATCCTTTTGTCTTCAATCTCTTGTATGATGTTTCGCTCAATGCTGACTGAGACTTCTCACTTCAGAGGCTTGAAAATGTATATAATAGTATGCTGATCTGAGCTTGGGGAAATCTGGTAAATAGAGTAGTGAACCTCTGCCAAAAATATGGAATTACACAAGGAGTTGCTCATCAGCAGCTTTTAGAAGAGATGAAAAAAGCTGACACAATTCAGGATTTTGATGCTTTTTTATGAACTATTGAGGAAAAATATCTGAAAACTTTTAATATCCAAGGATATCTACAAGAGCGATATAAAACTGTTCAGTTTGCAAATGAGTTTATTACACACTCTGAGCCATGGAAAAAATATAAGGAAGAGGAAACAAGAGCTCTCGCAATTAGAGATTTAGAGTTCCTTCTCTATATTATCAAGAATTTAGCTCTACTTTCAGCTCCGATTCTTACTCAAGGATTTAGAAAATTGCAAGCAATCCTCGGAATCCCAGAGCTTACGGCTATTGATACGGCTCACAATCTTGATTTTGAAAAGGTGAAAACTGCCTTATCTCTCAAAAAGTTTTCAGTGCAGCTCGCACCAGAAATTTTGTATCAAAGAAAGGAATCAGAAAATTAAAAATACCAAAAAAATCTGAAAGAATATTCTTCTTACTTTTTGTGAGAGGTTTTTTTCGTGAGTTGAGAACTGGAAAAATAGATAACTAAAAAAAGTGATCAAAAATTTGCAAAATCCGAAAAAACGAATATACTTATATCGTCATCAAGGCAAGCAAGATTACTTCTCAAAAAGAAGTCTTCAACTTCCTGATGTACGCATTCCTTTCCCTCATAAGGGGAGAGTAGTGCTGAGAATGAGTTCTTTATCAGCCTTTATTCACAAAAATTTTGAACTTGCTGTTTTTCTTTTTTGTGCTGTAAATGAAAGGTTTGATGCTGATCCTCGTTGATCCGTGTATGCTTTTATTTACTCTACGATAGCGATTGAAACCAACATTCGCTACCAATGATGAGTTATGCTCTCTTTTGAAGAGATGTGTTATTCATCAGCCAAAAAGGAAAAGTCTGATTTTTTGTCTCTTCTTTCTTATAAGATGAAAGGGAGCTGTCTTGAGTACTAAAGGTGCTTGAGATACCAAGGAATCAGGTTTTGCTAAATCCCTTAAAAACGATACTCACCTCTAGGGATAATCAAGGAATTCTAAATATAAGGTCAAACCAACCTTGTTAACTTAGATACTTCCGCTATTCATAGAGTGGTTATTGAGGGCGAGTTAGAAAATCAGTCGAGAATTCACTATTTTGATAGCATATCGTTGGAAAGTCAGGAAAAGTTTGAAACCAGGTTTTTCAAGAGGATTTCCCTTTCCCACTCTTAAGATCAAGTGTGATGTAGTATTGCTAGTTACTATCCTAGAAATACTTCTTCAGCTCCTTAAGATAAAAGATACTGTTTATTTGCTGTCTAATGGTTCTTACTCTCTGGGATTGCCTAGAGCATTAGACGACAAAGGATTTAAGAGATCCTTTGGCTCTCCGAGGCATGTGATAAAGGCTTACTCATTTCTTCAATGAGAAGTAGTTTAGTATCCTACTTCTTTTTTTTATTATTGTTTTTTTAATGATCAGTACGAGAGCTATTTTAAACTAAAAAAAGAGAAGAATTCAGACTTCTCTTTTTTATTTCTTTCAATATTAACTTCAAACAATCACTTTACTAGGAATAAGAACCAAAGTTTCTTCTCCATCTTTGAAAACAAAACCTTGCTCAAATTCCTGAATAATCTTCCCTTTCAGTGCCTCATCTTCAGTAGCTTGCATGCTCACTGGTTCATGAAACTGAGGATCTGGAGCCAGTCCGACGGTAGGAATTGCCTCAATCTTCAGCGCTTCAAGGTTTTTTAAGAACCCATCATACATCATTTTGATTCCTTTCCCCATAGAGGTTTCCTGTTGCTCAGAAGAGAGATTTAGCAGAGATTTTCTCAGATTTTCAACCAAGGGTAAAAACTTCTTTGCTACAGTAATGATTGCATCACGGTTTGCATTCTGAATTTTTTGCTCTGTTTGCCTTTGCAAAATATCAAAATCCGACTTAAGATGTAGATAGGCAATTTGAGAGTTTTTTGCGATTTCTTCTTTCTCCTTGATTTGATTGGTAAGGTCCTTGATCTGAGAAAGCAAGTCGCTATGAGTCGATTCTTCCTCGTTTTTTTGTTTAATCTCCTCAAGCATTTCCTCTAGCTCTGGAGTCTCTTGAGTTTCAAATTCAGGAGCTAGATTTTCTGTATTTTGAATATTTTGATTAGTGATATCAGTCATAAAACATTACAATACGAATAAAAAAACTTAACATACTAAGTATAAAATTCCTGCCTTGTATTTCAAGCTATTTTTGCTGGTAGTACCATTCAGCAAAGCTCATTTTCTTCTCATACAACTCTGTTGCAAGCTTTACTCCCAAGTATCTCCAGTGCCAAGGCTCAACCATTTTCCCATCAATCTCAACTCCTTTTTGGTAGGTATTATGAAAACCTCGTTTGTGTGCGTTATTTCTCATCCATTCAAAACTTGCACTATCAAGTCTTCTCCCATTCACACCCAGATCAATAGCTAATCCTGCTTGATGTTCACTACTTCCAGCTTCAGCACAATGATGAGCGTGGCAGCTTCCATTCATTTTCTTTTGAAAATCATAACTTCTAAAAGTACTTGTAATACTGATTTTTTTCTTCTTATTGAATGCAGACCAAAAGTGTCGAGCCATATCAGCAAATTGCTCTCAGGCTTCTTTCCTAAGTTTGAATTTCCTTGCGTTATTAAAGGTAAAGTCTGACTGTATTGACTCTAAATCACTAGGAGTATAGCTTCTATCGTTAAAAAAATGCGTAGTATCTAGAAATTTCTGATAGGAACTATCACTATTTAGATCATAAGAAGAAAAAGCTGATTCGATCTTTGTTTTTAACTCAGATGAAAGTTGTTGTTCAAGAACAATCGGATCTAATTGTTCCATTGACATGCCACTCATAGCATCTCCACTTAGTATCCCACTTCCGAGCAATAATGTTAACATTGTTACGGTCTCCATAATTTTTATTTTTCTCAACTAAAATAGTATTATTTTCTCATTGCCTTTGCACAGCAAAATGCACTTGTCCAGCACCACTGAAGATTATATCATCAGGTTTTTCCAGTGATATTCAGCGCTTCTCAGAGAAGATATACTCAAGGGAGCTTTTTAAGCTCAAAGCTCTCATTTACTTCCTCCATTAGAAGTCCTCAGCTCATAACTTTTGCCTCATCCCAGCTTCTAAGCGCCATTGGAGTGAGCGTCATCGTGTAATTTCTTAGTCCCTTAGGTGCTCTTAGATATGCTAAAAGCCTTTTTGTAATCTGATCTTTAGTGATCAAAAGTCTGATTTTTGCCTTCTTTTTGAGCTCTGGATCAAGATATCCTAGCCAAAGTGAAGCATTAAAGATTCCAGGTCCTGATACCCCCCAGTGCGTAAAAAGAACCGTATGCTCTTCTTGATAAACAGTCTTATCTCCCAAAGTAAGCTTAATCTCTGCAGAGACTGAACTTCATGAGAGAGAGGAAAGGTCTTCCTTGGTCTCGAGTCAGCAAAGAGCTGGAGCTGGCGTATGAATAGCAATATCCTGCTCTTTTCAGAAAACAGAAATAAAATCTGATCCTCACACTTTTGGAAAGGATTGACCTCCTGTTGCAATAATCACCTTTTTCGCCTCAAAAGTTCCTTGATTAGTCCTGATAAGATAGTAATCAAGCTGTTTTTGAATTCAGATAACTCCATGATTATACTCAATTTCAGTCAGATTTTTCTTATTTTCTTCTAATAGAAAGTCCAATAGCTCTCTAGCTTTATTGCTTTTGAGGAGTATTCTTCAAAAATCCTCTTGCTGACTCTGAATTCAATGATCCTCTAAAAACTTGATCATATCCTTAGGTCAAAACTGAGAAAAATAATTCTTTAATCTCTCGGTCTGATCTCATACATAGGTTTTATCAGATACATTGATATTGGTAAAATTGCATCTTCATTTTCCAGAGAGTAGAATTTTTACCCCAGCTGAACTGTTCTTTTCCAAGATACATTTCTTCCATCCCCTTGGCAAGAGCATTCCACAAAAGAGTCCACTTGCCCCAGCTCCAATAATACAGCAGTCTAGCATAGGATTCTAGAGAGTAAAAAACACCTTTTCTATTGCCTGAATCACCGCATCACCGAAATGCACAAACAACAGATAAGAAAAGATAAAGCATCCACATCCAAGCAATGCTCAAATGATGATGTCAGTTACCCAGTGCACTTTGATATACCATCTACTCCATCATACTATGATTCATCAGATCAGAGCTAGAGTATAAAGTATCCAAGCAAAGTGATTCTCCAAAACCCAAGATCATGCCATAGCTAAGGAAAGGAAAAAAACGAAACCAGCGGTTGTATGACCACTTGGAAAGCTATAGTCTTTAAACTTGAGTAATGCATCTTGAGGTCTAGGTCTTTGTGTGATTCTTTTTACAGCCCGAAATCCAATAGAAGCAGAAATCATACTGCAGAAGACAATTCCTAAAATATGTCTCTGCCCTGCTAAAGCAAGTATCACACCAATAATAGCATAGAAAATACTGACAGTAAGTGGGCTAATTGCATGATTAATTCGGAGTGCAAATCTCTCTTTCCATAGGGTTCTAGGTTTTTTGAGTTGAAGACGCTCATCGATTTTTAGAAAGAGTTTCGGAAAAATAATCATCAGAATTGTTACACTGAGGACTATAGTTCAGATGATGATACTGAGATACGCTAAAATCTTTGGAGTCATCTTTGTTTGGTATTTGAAGATTCAAAAGTTCAAAAATCTGAAAATTATGCTTCTGCAACAGCTTTTGCGACGAGATCAGCAACATCTTTATCTAGTGCAGATGGAATAATCTCATCTTTATTTGGATTTTGTACATATTTTGCCAACGCCTCAGCAGCTGCGATCATGTGTTTCTGTTCAACCTGAGCGATCCTTGCCGAAAGTAGGCCTTTGAATAATCCAGGAAAAACAAGAACATTATTGATCTGATTTGGATAGTCTGATCTTCCTGTTGCGATGATACTTGCACCTCATTTTTTTGCTTCTTCTGGAAGGATTTCTGGTTCTGGATTTGACAGCGCAAAGATGATTGGGTCAGAATTCATTGTTTTTATTTCTTCAGCAGAGATGAGATTTGGCTTGCTCACTCCAACAAATACATCAGCTCAATGGAGAGCATCAGCGAGATTCCCTGTTGTACCCTCAAGATTTGTTTCAGCCCACAGTGCCTTATATGTATTCAAGTCACTTCTTCAAGCATGGATAACTCATTTACTGTCTGTCATTACAATATGCTTTGCTCCGTAGCTACGCAAAAGCTTTGCAATACTGATTCCAGCAGCACCAGCGCCAGCAACAACGATTTTGATATTTCAAATTTGTTTTTTTGTGAGTTGTAATGCATTGATGAGTCCAGCAAGTACGACAATTGCAGTTCCGTGTTGATCATCATGAAAAACTGGGATATTAAGCCTCTTTTTGAGCTCCTCTTCAATATAAAAACAGTTTGGAGCTGAGATATCTTCTAAATTAATCCCTCCAAAGCTTGAAGAAATATTTTCAACGAGTTTAATAATCTCCTCAGGATCTTGCGTTTTAAGAACAAGAGGAACCGCGTCAACTCCTCCAAAAGCTTTAAAGAGAACAGCTTTCCCTTCCATTACAGGAAGCCCAGCAAGTCCTCAAATATTTCCTAGTCCGAGAACAGCACTTCCATCAGAGACAACAGCGATAGTTCTCCCTTTCCAAGTATAGTCATAAGCGAGTTCAGGATTTTTTTCTATTTCTAGACATGGTTGAGCTACTCCAGGAGAGTAGTAGGTTGACATGTCTTCTCTGGTATTGAGTGGAACTCTAGAAATCATCTCAACTTTCCCCTTATATTTTTTGTGCTCTTCTAAAGAACGAGTATAATAATTTGTCATATTCTATAGTGGGTGGATTTAAATATCTTTGTATGGTAGTTTTTTTTCTTGTTATTGCAAGGGTAAATCTTTTTAGAAAAAGCTTTCTCAAAGATAAGTGAGAAAGCTGTGAAATAATGTTAACTATCCTGAGCTGATTTTAGTCTTTTCTCCTCCCTCAAGATAAAGAGAAAAAAGAGTATTCCAAAGATAATGCTGCAGGGAAGTGCATAAATAGGGAGATTAAATGATTCCATCATGATATAGTAAACCAAACTCCCAAGAGCACCAGCTACTAGTGCATACACAAAAACATCCCAAATCCGATTTAGTAAAATACCTAATTTCATACTACTTTAAATTTTTATATTATGAAGCGTCAGTATATGGATTTTTAGTAGAAAATCAAAACAAAAAACCTGACCTTTTGAGTCAGATTTTTTATCTTTTTTGAGAAACTAATTAATACCTCCAGTAAGTGTGTTAAGCGTAACAATATCTCCTACTTCCTTATGAAGTGGCACCTGAATTTCCATTCCAGTTTCAATAGTTGCTGGCTTAGTTCCAGATTGAGCTCTGTTTCCTTTGATTCCAGGCACAGTCTCGATAATTTCATAACTAATAGTTGAAGGAAGGATTACATTGATAACATTCTCCTTATAGATTTGGATAAATACATCGAGATTATCCTTGAGATATCCTGTGATATCATCAATCTTTTCCTTATCAAGTTCATGGATTTCTCCAGTGTCATTTTCCATAAATGAGTAAGTATCTCCTGTATTGTAGAGATAAACCGCATTCTGAGTAGAAATATCAGCCTGATCCATCGTTGTACCTGATTTTACTGTTACATTTTGTACCCCATTTGTGATCAGATTTCTTACTTTATAGGTATATGAACCCTGTCTTTGCTGCATCTGCATAAATGAAAGGTCAAGTACCTTAAAAAGCTGACCATCCATCTCAAGAACAGTTCATTTTTTTACTTCTGCTGCATCAATTTTAACCATGCTATCTTAGTCAATAAATAAAAAGCTGAATTTGAGCATAGTGATTTTGTCTTTGTTTGCAAGCTTTTCTCTTAAGTCCTTAATCTTACTTCTCCAAGAGCTCTTTAATGAGTCTCTGTCCCTCACTGGATACTTTGAAATGTTTTTCTCAGAGCTGAACGATCCTTTCTCCAGGATAACCTTGTATGATCTTTGCAAGCTTTTCAATGATTTCAATATGTTCTGGAAGTTTGAATGAAAGTGTATCTTCAGCTTTTTCTTCTAGTTTTGCGATCAATTTATCTGTAAAGCTAGGAGTTTCTCATTCCTCCTGAACTGCAAATTTCTCGAGTCTTTCTCTAGCATATTTGATATCCTCTACAGCAGGAATGTCCTCAGGCATTGTCCCTCAAAGCTCTTGAATCGTTTCTCTGATCTTCTTCCCCACCTCAAAATGTGCTTGACTAGCCTTTTCTTGTCATTTTATGGCTTCTCTTTTGATCTTTGCCTCAGCCTGCGTTGCACGGAAGAGATTTGCCGCGAGTTCCTCACTACTCATATGATCTAGCATATTATCACTGGCATTGATATTCTTTTTTTCGATGATATCTTTCTTCTTCATGCCATAAAGCCCTTGATACCCAGAATCATAGAAGGTCGCATAATCATACACCCCAGCTCATCTGGCTGTACTGAAGAGTTTCTTGTTGTGCTTGGTCATTTCGTCCCTAAGCTCAAGTCTCTTTTGATCTTCCAAATACTGAGCAGAAAGTTCTTGTTGCCTGGTCTGCAAAGCAAAATAACTCTGCCCGAGGGCTACGATTTCCTTGCTTGGATCTGCATTTTGAATGATAAGATAGCAGGCATAACGACTGAGCTTCCAACTTTTTAATTCTCTAGTGGCACCAGATCAGATTTTTACCTTTTCCGTAAATTCATTAAAATGATTAGCAACTGTTTGTCAGCTATTTTTGCAGGCGGTCTTTGCTTTCTGAATTACTTTAGAAAAATTTGTGAAATCAGCATATTCAAGTGTTTTTGCTAGTTCCCTAGCATGCCAATATTCCTTCCCATATTCATTAACCCTTTTGATTTTCTCAAAAACCTGTGGATCCATTTAGTATCTGCTAGTAGATAAAAAGTCTGAAATCAGATTTTTTATTTTTCTTGTTGTTTATTTATATATTAGACATTAAATGTGCAAGTAAAGTATATAAAAATCATAGTTTATATCAAGTAGTATTCCTGAGCTTTCATTGAAAAAAATGAAAGCAGTTTTTTGCTATTTATTTCTAGTTTATATATAATTAACTAAGGTTTTATATTATTATTGATAATATATGGAAAAAATTGGATACTCTTCGGTAGAAAGTAAAGATTCTGAAGAAATATTGTCATTGAAAGAGATTAGAGAAAAATTGAACAACCTAAAAGAAGATGTTCTCAAAAAAAAGTTGTCTAAAAAGGAGGAAGAGGGGAAAATGAAAACACAAATGGTAATGGGAAAAGTAATAAAAATAGCCAAAGAAGCGGCTCATAATTTAAAAGAAGGTAAGAAAAAAGCGAATAGAGATAAACTCCTCGATAGCATAGAATCAGATAGTAAGGAATCAGAATACCTAAAGAAGTATCAAAAAATTTCTTATTTGGAATATGGTCTGATGTTCCCATCTTTAGAAGAGTTTTGACAGGGGAGATTGGGAGATTGTTATTTAATTTCTACAATTCAGAGTTTAGCAAGAACAAGATATTTTAATACTCTTATGATGACATCAATACATGTTTCTAAGGATTGAGAATATAGCTTAACTTTGCCTTTATGAGAACCTTGGTGAAAGAGATATAACATCTCAAGCGAGGAATTGAAAATATCTGCAGTTAAATGAGGTACAGGGTTCAAGCTACTCGAAGTAGCTTTCGCAAAACATTTGCTTCACAAAGACCCGGGAAAGAAATTAAAAGAAGAAGATATAAAAAAAATTGAATGATGAATTCCTAGTGAAGCATTACAGACTTTGCTTTGACCAAAAAGTATTACGGTTGCGAAATATCGTGCCAAGCAACGTGGAAAATCCTTACTAAGTTTATCAGAAAAGAATAAATTATCAATGATGAAAATCTTGGAGGATTTTAGTCAAAGAAAGGGAAATAAATATATTTCTTTGGGTAGTTTACCATGAGGTAATGATACAAAAAAATATAAGATAGGTGCTCATACTTTTTATCATAGACATGCCTATTCTGTTACATGAGTTGAGAAAGATGTTAATTGAAAAATATCTGCTATTAAAGTTTTGAATCCTCGAAATCACAAGGGGGTAGAGTGATGAGCAGAGCAAACCTTAAATCTATCCGAATTTTTTAATGCATTCTCTCTTTTTGATTCAGGAACAATTACAGATACCTTCCTTGATCATAGGACGAGCAAAGAGGAAACTATGGTAGTTGATTGAAGTGCAATGAGGAGAAGGAAAGATAAGAAATATGCCTAGAGACAGTAAAATATATCTCTAAATCTTGACTCTCACCATCTCACCATCTAAATCTTTAAATTCCAATTGATATGCTGTCAATTGCATCGGAATCTCAGCTTCTCTCCCGTAGAGATAATCTCCATAAATCGGTAACCCATGAGAGCTCAGATGGTATCTGATCTGATGAGTCCTTCCAGTAAAAATTTGAAGAAAAATCTGAAGTTTTCCGTCAGGTTTTTTTTCTATTTTTTCTATTTGTGTGATTCCAAGCTTTGGAACTGTATTTGGAACTTTGGCCTTTACTTCTTCTGAGATGATAAAGGGGAGTTTCCCCTCAATTTGCTTCAAAAATTCGTTTCCTCCCTCCGAAATCTCACAGGTTGCACGATACCATTTCTTGAGCGGAACTTGGTCTTTCTGCTCTAGAGTGTCAGATTCAGATTTCTCTTTGAATAAAGTTTTAAAATGCTGAAGTCAGCGTTCCGTCTTTGCAATGATCATCAATCCATCAGTATCTTTATCAAGTCTATGAAGGAGTCCAGCTCTGATAAAACTCCCAATGCTTGGTAACTGTTTGTAGTGATGGTAGAGAAAACCTACGACACTTGGTTCTCAAACATCCCAAATGCTGTTTGGATGCGATAAAACTCATTTTGGTTTATTGATGATGAGATAATCACTTGTTTCCCTTAGGATAGGTATTTCAATGAGCGGTGCTTCCTCTAAGATCACAGGGGATAGGTATCTTTCAAGGTTATCAATCCTGATTTCATCTCAGGTTTTTAATTTTGCGGATTTTTTTGCTGGTTTACCATTGAGCAAAACTCATCATCTTTCCAAAATATGATGAAAAAAGCTCCTTGAATAGGGAAATTTCATAGTGAGCCATTTGTCTATTCTCTCGCTTGCTCCCTCAAATGTTAACTCATGCATGCTCTTCAGAACAAAAACTATAAAAACCTGATCTCAAGCGATCCTTAATTTTTAGTATCAAAAAAACCGAGTAGCCGTAACAAAGAATATCATCTCTCCTTACGGAAAGGTGGGTAGCTCCTCGAGATCACGCAGATCCGATTTTTGGCTCCCTGATATAAGTTGAGAATTTTGATAAGTTTCTTCATAGCGAACTACTCAGTCTATTACCTATAGATACAGATTTCACTCTAAAAGGCAAGAAAAAATCTGATTTTTTATTTTTATCATGAGTATTCCTGATGTGAGACCTCTTCGGTATCTATCTCTGAACAAAATGCTCAAAAACCTGAATATTTTGCACTGGAATCTGAAAGCTTCTTTCCAATATTGGAACCATAAACCTAGATGGAACCTGATGTTTTACTTTTTGATTTTTGAGTTGAGAAGTAAGGAATTTGAGTGTTAGATATTTTCCAGCTACCAAGAGGAGTTTCAAAGGATTTTTGGTTTTTGCTCCTTTAAGAAAATTTCTTAAACTTAATTTGTGAATATCTGATTCTTTATAAACTTGGCTTGGAAAGGGATGAAAAACTCATAAATCATGATACATAACTCGCTGTTGAGCAGAGCTTTTAATCCCTTGAAAAACTGGAAATCGACCTTGCCATCTGATTAAACTATGATACCAAATAAGATCAGGTTTTTCTTTTTTGATAACTGATGTTAAGCCCCATCAACTTCAAAGATTCAAGATCGAGAGAGCTATACCGAGATATTTTTTGAGTTTCCCCGCTGCTCATCTCGGACAGCTTGTTCAGAAGAGAATAACTTCATATCCATGAGATTCCAAGAGTTTTTTCATTTCGTGAAGCCCAGTTTCAATCCCTCAGATCGGATTTATGAAATCACTTACCATAAGGATTTTTCTACACTTAAAATCAAAAGTTAATTCTTGAAATCTTTTAAATCGAGCTTCTTTATTATATTTCTCGGCAAGTTGTTTGTTTTTTTGAGATAAAAGGCTGTAAAAATCAGAATTTTGCTCTTTTTTCTCTTTACTGAGCTTTTTAATCATGAGATCAAGCTGGTCAACAGGTTGTTTTCACTGATACTGAGATAGGTCATATTCTTTATCGATGAAAGGCGTAAGCCCTCCTTGTTTATATCCAATGACTGAAATTCAATAGCTCAAAATATTCAATGCACTCAGACCAAAAGTCTCTAGACATAAGGACGGCATCAGGCAATAATCAATGTTTGATAAATACCTTTCGATCTCAGTTAAAGGCTTCCAGCCGAAAAAATGGATCTGCGGGCATTCACGAGTGAGCTCTAAAAGTGCTTCCTCATACTTCCCCGCTCAAAAAATATAAAAATCAACCTCTAGATTTTTTAGATCTTGACTGCGAATCCACTCTAAAAGTATTCAAAATCCTTTTTCTTCCTCAAGTCTCCCTAGATACAATAATCCAAGCCTCTTACTCATGTTGATATCAATAGATTAAAATCAGATTTCTTTGAATAATAATGATGAGTTGCTGATTTTCAATCGTTTTTGTATTGATGCTATTTTTTGATAAAAGGTCTTGACATTTAAATCTAAAAGTATATATTGTATTCCACAAATACAAAAAAGAAGGAGATGAAAGAAAGCATGAAGAGGTGGAATTGTATTCGTAAATTGAATAAAGGTCCCCCAAAGCTAAGTTTAAAGTAGCTTGTATCATGTAGAACTTATGTAAGTTGTATATTGATCTTAAAAACTACAAAAAACTTGTCCTTATTTCTACTGCCTTACCCAACAGTAGAAAAAATTAGAATGAACCTGACTGATTTAGTCAGGTTCTTTTTGTCTTATTAAAAAAATGGCAGAGCTCATTAGGTAAAAATAAAAAAACTGATCCAAAGTTACTTTGGACCAGTTCAAATCGCTATTATCCTAAGCTCTTAAAAGAGTTTTAGGAAATTCTTCCACCAGCTTCAGAAGCCGCTCTAAGGACTCGACGAGCTTCTTTCTTTGAAGTATCGATCACTCTCCGTTCTAGGAAGGCTTCCTTTCGCTCAAAAGCAGATTTTTTTTCTTTCTTTTGACGATTACTTCTGCCTTTAGAGGCAAATGAGTTGTTGGTTTCCGGATGGTAACCAAACGCATCTGGCAGCGAGTTTATAAGCCCGACTTTTGCTTTTTGTGCTAGTTTTTTGTTTGACATAAAGATAAATTTTATTTGCGGGCATATATGTAGATATTTGCTGATAAAAGTCAAGTTAAAAATAAAAAAATCAGATTTTCTTGCTTTTTGTCTACTAAAATCTATAGTAACAGTAATAACCCTTTTGTCTCCTGAAATGCTTATGAAAAAACAGACTTACTTGGACTATATTTCTAATTATCTTGATGAGCAAGCTTTTGAGCAATTTAAAGCAACTTATCAGCAAAAAATTTCCAAAAGCATAAAAATTATTGAAAAAAGAATTCAAAAGTCTGATTTTTTTTCTCTTGTAAAGAGATATTGACGAGAACTGGTTGCTCCAGATCTGAGATGAGATGAGCAAATATATGATGATGTAGTGTTTGTTCATAAAGAAGATACTAAGACGCTTGGATCTCATTTCCTACATCAAAGCTGATATTTTTATATTCAGGAGGTCGCAGCGGGACTCTCTGCACAGATACTTGATGTGAAGAAGTGAGATATGGTGCTTGATCTTTGTGCTGCTCCTGGAGGCAAGAGCGTCCAAATAGCTGATAGATTATCTCAGCTGTGATGAGGATTTTTGCTTTCCAATGAGCCATCAAATCCGAGGAGAAAAGCACTGATCTTCAATCTTAATCGTTGTTGATTGGCAAATACTGCGGTTTCTGCATATCAGGGGCAGCAGATTTGAGAACTTGTGAGCGAGGTTTTTGATAAAGTTTTAGTTGATGCGCCGTGTTCTGGTGAGTGAATGCAATATAAATCTGACTCAAAAACGACCTATCGAGATGAAAAAAATGCTCAGCAACTTTCAAAACTTCAGCTTCAGCTTCTTATATCAGGATTAAAAGCGCTAAAAGTTTGATGAGAATTGGTATACTCGACTTGTACGCTTAATGCATTAGAAAATGAGCAGGTTATAGCAACTGTACTTAAGCAATTCCCAAATCAAATAGAACTTCTCCCAGTTGCAATCAATCAGAAATCAGCTGGATTAACACATTTTTTATGAAATGATTTATTGCCAGAGGAGCAAGCGCAGAAAGTTGCGAGATTTTGGCCACATATTCAGCATACTGGTGGATTTTTTATTGCCAAGTTTAGAAAAAATAGTTCACTTCCGACTTCTACTCAAATCGATCAAAGAACACAGCAAGAAACCTGATATCTTTCTTTTACTATTTTACAAGACGAGATACGATCTCATCTCTTAGAAAATCGAGGAATTGAAAAGCAGTCAGAATTCTGGTTTCTTTCAAATGATAATGCGGTATATCTGACAACAAAAGAAGCCACAACGCTCCCCAAAGGAATTTTTATTGAAAAATTTTGAATCCCAATTTTCAAAAAAGGACACTCAGGAGAGCTGATTCCACAGCAGTGACTGGTTGCGACGTTATGATCTTTTGCTCAAAAAAATATCATAGAAATCACCGATCAACAAGCACAAAAACTTTCAGATAAACAAGATATAGTAATAGAAAGCTGATGAAATGGATGATTCTTGATCACAAAACGAGAATGAAAGCCATTTTGCCTGGTGAAGCAAGTCGGAAAATCATTAAAAAATAAACTTTATTAATTATAAAACCTCTAAAATGCACGATTGGAAAAGACTTATAGAGATCTTTTTGCAAAAAAATACCGAGCTGAATCTCTCAGCAATTCGTGATAAGGACTGAGTTCAGTTGAAACATATTCAGGATTCTTTAAAACTTCTAGAAACCTGACTTTTTCAACCGTGAAAATTAGTAATTGATCTCTGAACAGGATCAGGATTTCCATTGATGCCTTTGGCGATTAGCTGTCCAGAATCGCAATTTCTCGGTATTGATTCAGTCAAAAAAAAGACCGTTGCAGTCAATGAAATGCTTGCACAGCTTAATATTCAAAATGCTGAGGTGTTACGAACAAGAATAGAGGAGTATAAGTGAGAAAAGGCTGATATTATTACTGCGAGAGCTGTTGCATACAGTGATAAACTGCTTAAACGATCATATTCGCTACTAAAAAATTGAGGTTACTTTCTTTTTATGAAGCAAAAAGAGGACGAGGAGAGGACTCTTCTCCTTGAGCTTTGTAAAAAATATTATCTTTCTCTAGAGAAGGAGATTGAGTATTCACTTTTTGAGGAAGATATTCAAAGAGTGATTTATGTCTTGAGAAAGATCTAGCTTAGGAGATAATCTTATTTTACCCGTTTATATTCAAACTAACTGATGAAATCGCAACTACTCTCAGAACTCAAAAAAACTTGAATTCCTAATTTTGAGCTATTTAAATCCTCTGAAGCTTTAACAGTACTTCCTGGTTTATTAAACGAGCTCCTATCCCAAGAAATAGTTGATTTTGAAATGATTCTAGAAAAAAAGGCTGAAAATGTAACTTTTGATGAATTGTTTATGGAGGGAGAGCTTGGATATCTTCGAAATATTTTGAATTTTCTCAATTCAACAGAGAAATTGCCGGAAATTCGTAAGATTATTCAGGATTTTAGATCTAAATATGAGGATTTTCTTAATCAAATTGCTTATTCTAGGAGATATTATGAGGTCCTTTCTAATTTTTCAAAGAGAGATAATCTTAATGCTGATCAAATCAGAATTCTTGAGCTTGAGATCAAGTATTTTAAGCAGAGAGGAATTGACCTAGATGAGAAAATACAGGAACAAATTAAAGAAATCAATAAGAAAATATCAGAGATTTCCGAGAAAATCCAAAATAATGTGACAGATGAACAGTCCCACTTTCTTATTAATTTCCCTGATAATGAGTCCTTTTCAAATCTACCGAAAGACATTTTAACTATGGCTAGAAAAGCTTCAAACAAGGAGAAAGTGCTTACATTTGATGCGAATCCTTCTGGATTACAGGCAATTCTCAAATATTGCGATGATCCAGAAATTAGAAAAACTATTTATTCGCAGCTCAATCAATGGGCTTCAAAGGGGGAATATTCAAATAAAAATCTGATTTTTGAATTTTTATCGTTAAGACAAAAAAAAGCTCAGATTCTTGGATATGAGAATTTTGCTCATCAGAGTTTAGAAAATAAGATGGCTTCAAGTCCTGCTGAAGTTAAAAAACTCATCTGAGAAATCGCAGAAAAAGCTAAACTAAAGGCAAAAAATGAACTAGAACTCTTAAAGTCTACGTATAACCTAACAGAAATTAATCCACGAGACTTGGCGTATTATGCTAGAAAATATAAGGAGGAATTTTATTCCTTTGATGAAGAGGAGTTGAGACAATATTTTGAATTCGATCATGTACTTGATTGGCTTTTTGAGTTTGTAAAAAACTTTTTGGGTGTTGAAATGAGAAAGATCAAAAAGTCTGGATGCCCATCAGCGATTTTTGAATATGAAGTGTATTTTAATGATACACAGATCGCATTTTTTGTCCTAGATCCTTTTTATCGTGCTGGGAAAAGGCAGTGAGCATGGGCTGATATTCTCAGAGAAAAAGATTCAGAATTTTTGCCTTTGGTTATCAATGTTGAAAATTTTAGTGAAAATAGAGATGGTAAAAACCTCCTTTACAAGAGGGATGTAGAGACATTGTTTCACGAGTTTGGACATGCACTTCATGCAATGCTTGCTGATTCTAGGTATGCTCAGCTGAATGGATTTAATGTTGAACGAGACTTTGTAGAGTTGCCAAGTCAATTAATGGAAAACTGGGTGAAAGATCAGGAAGCTTTAAAATCTTTAGCAAAACATTCAGAAACCTGAGAGAAAATCCCTCTTGAAATAGTACAAACACAAGAAAACCTCAAAACTCGAATGATGGGGAACTTTGTCTTAAGACAGTGCGAACTTGCACTTGTAGATATGAGTCTTTATGATAGAAAGCTCCCAGCATCTTCCGAGGAATTGGAAAACTATATTCTAGAGATTAGCAATCGTTATTCTCTCTTCCCAAGAGGCCAGGAATATCAGCTGTATTGTTCATTTTTGCATATTTTTTGAGGTTGATATGGAGCTGGGTATTATTCCTATATGCGAGCTGAACTTCTCGAGGCTGATGTCTTTCAAAAGATAAAAGAAAACTGAATATTTTCTCCTCAAATCTGAAATCTCTATAGAGATAAGGTTCTTGCTCAAGGATGTAGAAAGCCAGCTCGTGAACTCTTCTCTGATTTTATGTGAAGAGATCCTGATCCTAAAGCATTAATGAAGAAGTACTGATTCTTGGAACAATAGGCATCTTATTCTCCTGAGAATCAAAAAAACCTGAGTTTAATTCAGGTTTTTTTTGATTTTATTTTATTCGTCATCTCAAGAATCGTCTCCTATTTGAGGAATATCTGGTAAACTATCAAGACTTCCTTCTCATCATACTCAGAGCCTATTTGAAATTTCCGCATCAACGAAAACTCTAGCTCTACCATATTTTTTGGATGAATATTCTTGCAATAGAGGAACGATCTTTTTATTCTGATAATCCTTGGTATAAATCGAGTTCATACTAAATACTTTACTCGTCGCATTATCAATGTTAAGCTTGATATACGACTTATAGTTAGCAATAGCCACAATGTCTTGCGGTCAGAGAAGAGGTGCATATTCCTTTTCCATGAATTCCGCATCGGGAGCACCAATCTTAAAACTCATCATTGTACCCACGTTACCGAATACCGCTGCTTTTACATCAGATTTTCCACCTTCTCCATTCCCTTTTCCCGTCTCAAGCTGTGCAATATACTGGTGCGCCATGATCAGTCCAAGTCTATACTTTCTAGCCTCAGACAAGATATCCGCAAAGGTTCCTGATACAAAGTTCTGGAACTCATCCACGTAGAGATAAAAGTCCTTTCTATCTTTTGGATCAAGCTTTGCTCTTCCCATTGCTGAGTTATAGATTTTAGAAACCAGAATCATACCGAGCAATTGCGCATTCAGTTCTCAGATTTTACCTTTTGAAAGGTTCACAAGCAGAATCTTCTGGTTGTTCATCACATCTTCAAAATTGAAAGCTGATTTTGTTTGTCCGATGATATTTCTAATCAATCTATTGGTATTAAATGATACGAACTTAGAAGAGAAGTATGGGATAATTTCAGCTTTTTCTCTATCTCCCATAGCGTTATAGGTTCTCTCCCACCAGTTCTTTACCACAGCATTAGTGACTTTAGCTGTTTTGATTTCTCTATAGGTCTCGTCAGTAAACAGTCTTACCACATCCAAGAGTGTTGGTCTATCATCAAAATCCTCCAAAATAGTCAGACTTCCATACTTGAAATATTCCTGAATTCTTGGACCAAAGATTTCTGGTCAGAACATCTTCAAAAAGATTTCTGTCGCATCATTTACCGTTCTATCTGCTTCATCAAGTGAGTTGATTTCATAAAGATTAAGTCCCATCGGCCTATCTTCATTTCCCGCATCAAAATATACCACATCTTTAGCCCTTTCTTTTGGGACGAAACTCAAGACATCTTCAGCAAGATCTCCATGAGGATCAATAAGGCAGATTCCATCTCCATTCCAGAGATCTTGTCTCGCCATAGTTTGCAAGAAGACTGATTTTCAGGTACCTGATTTTCCAATCATATAGTGGTGCCTAGTTCTATCTTCTCTTTTCATGTATACTGGTGTTAGCTGATTTCTGTAGATATTGGTTCAGAGGAGTACTGCATTTTTATAGAGCTTATATCCATAAAGCGTTTCAGTCGGAACCATCTGTCTAACAGTATCTACCCCATCTTTTGAAATGATATCAAATCCATCAATTGTTCTCTTCTCTCATTCCTCAACTACAGCATTAGGATGAGAAGTCTGATATTCACTGAGTGGAATCAGCTTTTCTTCTTCTAGTGTTTTGCTCGTCACTGCCCAGTGATTCTTATAATCCTTCAAGATATCAGAGAGCTTCCCTCACTTAAATTTCTCAGCCAAGATACCGGTCATTACCTTACCATTCCATTCTTCATCACCAAATTGCGGTAGGTTAGACGGTGCAGACAATACTTTATATTGCATCCATTCAATCACAGGAGAACGATTATAAATACTATCTGCAAAATGGTACAGAGAAGTCAATTCGTTAGTTGAGAAAAATGAATATTTATAAAAGAATCCAGTCAAATAATAATTTGTAGCGATCTTCCATAAAGGCATAAAAATGCTCGTAAAGATATCATGCTTAGTATTGTTATCAGAGATTCTATTGCTATATTCGTCAGTGAAAACATTATACGCAGATTCCATTGCTTTGAGATTATTTCTTGCTTGTCCATCTACATCAGAGGAACTAATAATAATCAATCCTGATCTATAAATCGGATTTCCAGCTTCTTCACCGATAGTATTCATGGTCTCTTCCTTGGCCTTTACCATTCTTACCATTGTAACATTCTCTTCCTGCTTTTTATTAGAAATCAGCTTCTCACTTGGTCCCATAAATAAAAAGGAAAGAAATCTGAATGGATTCAAAAGATTTTTCCAATGCCATCGCTTAGTTTCATAGAGATCGAGCCCTTTATAAAGTCTATCCGCTGCTTTCTGTCTTTTGGCATTATAGTCAGATCCCTCAGGCTTAATTACTAATATCGCAGTTACCGTATCATAGATTGAGATTTTACTCATTGTATCAATGATATTGTTCATTGGATCATCCGGCATCTGCCTAAAGGTTTTGATCG
Source organism: uncultured bacterium (assembly GCA_963537415.1). GTDB lineage: Bacteria > Patescibacteriota > Gracilibacteria > Absconditabacterales > Absconditicoccaceae > HOT-345. The sequence goes on from CAUTDF010000001.1 coordinate 46,032, forward strand.
TATAGACTGGGTCTTTTTCAGGCTCAAGAGGCATAATGTCATAATATTTTTTCTGAAAAGGGTCAGGTTTTGCAACTCTTTCTAGCGAACAGTTCGCAAATTGTGCAGAAATCGCACTTTCTACGATCCCCTGATATTCAGGATAGGTTCCAACGATAAAACTGAGCTGTCCTCATTCGTATTGATAGATCATCACAATCTTCTGCTTCCCAAAAAACTTATGCATCATTGTTTCCCAGGTACTCAACTCAGATATTCTGTGCAACGAATTATACAGCTGAGACATTCTCGAGATTTTTTCCTTCATATCTTTTGCGATTTCTTTTTCTTGCTCACGATCAGTCTTTCCATCTGATTTTGGTAGCATTACTTTTAGAAAAATCATTCTATGATTATTCAAAAAAGAGTAGATATATCTCATCACAGCCCTAATGATTGCAGTAATGATTGCAATAGAGAAGATAGCAATTATAGAGTAAAGAAGATAGATCCCAATAGTTTTCATCGTTGCTAAAATTTGATAGTCGTGATCTACCGCAGCTATCGTAGTGCTTCAGGTGAGAGATTGAAAATTCTGATTTTGATCTTTGGAGGTACTTTCTTCTTGAGGATTCTGGATTATTGGGCTTGAGGTAGTAGTGCTTGTTTGAGCTTGGTTTGGGAGAGAGCTTGGGAGCTCTTCATAGTTATTCTCAATATTTCTCAAAAAAGTAGAAACTCCAGCATAACCTCCTAGCTCCTGAAGACAGCTATTTTTTTGCTGAGATCGAGCATCTGTTGCGAGTTTTGAGAGATTGTTTTTCTGTCAAAAATCTTTTCTAAAGGTCGTGATTAGTGTTGTTTCACAGCTAGATTTTGGAGCAGAGGAGTGCTCAAGTTGAGCAAGAGCTTTTTCTTCTTTTTTAAACTCAGAAATAGCTTGTTTGATCTGAGAAAAACCTCCAAATGTATTGATACATTCAGATTTTTTATCTCCTCGTGCAGATTGAGTGAGTTGTGAGAGATTATCAGTACTTTCCGAGGTAGTATATGTGTTTTTAAGTAATTGTTGACAATCCTTAAGTTGCATAGTACAAGGCATAATAAAACTTACCTTAAGTATACCTAAAATCCTAAAAAAAGACGAAAAAATCAGACTTTTCTTCTTCTTTTTATGTTGCCATTTTATTAAAATATGATATAAAATATGTAGGTTTTCTTGCAAAGCTTTTTCTTGATTTCCTATCGCTGATTAGTACAATCAGGTCGTTTAGCATTTAAATGAATCTTATGCTTACTAAAAAACAGGTTTTCTTGATGATATTGGCACTTTTAAGTATTGCTGCTATGGTTTTCGTTCTCCTTTGGCAGAGGAGAATTCAGCAACAGTTCCAAAATCCAGAACTCATGACGCCGTCTGAGATTTCTGAGAAGATTACAACAGAAACTCCGCTCCAAACTTCAGGAATTGATTTTCTAATGTCTGATTTTGAAAGTCTTCTGTCTGGAAATGATCTTGAGACGCTCTATCAGTGAGAGCAAGACTATGGTTTTATCACTCCTCAGGAATAATAATCATGATTTCAAAAAATAATAAATCCGAACTCATTCTCTCAAATACTTCAGTTTTTGAACTTTGGAATTGATTTTCTGGTAAAAAGGAAATCTCCCTTCAAAATACTCAGCCGCTCAAATATTCAGCTTTAGTTCTAGATACTGATCTCGAAATAGAGGTGAATACTGTACAATCAGGTTCTACTCTAGAGATGTTTTTGCTCTGTCCAGTGAGAGAAGATCAGCCTGCAAAGCTTAATGTTCACCTTAATCTTCTCCACTCCCATTGCAAGATAGATCTTCAGATCGTGTCTCTTGTTCTTTCAAATGCGAAGAATCAGGCAAGTGCCACTATTTATATGCAGCCAGGAATCCAAGAGAGTGCAAGTACTCTCTTAGAAGAAACAGTGATTCTCTGAAATCAGGTCAATGTAAGGAATCTTCCAATCCTTGATGTGCAATCAAATGATATTCAGGCTGCTCATGGAGCAAAGATTTACCGCTTAGATACTGAGAAATTGTTTTACCTTCAGTCAAAGGGATTGGATAGTGATCAGGCTCGTCAACTGCTTATTTCTGCGTATCCAGCGAGACTTTTTGAAGGAATTGAAATTGAAGAAAAAGAAAAAAATCAGATTATTTCAGATTTTTTAACTTTTGATCAGTTAAACCATGCGTAAGTACTTTGATCTCGTGCTAGATCTGCTAGAAATAGAGGGGAAAACTGAGTATCAGGCACTTGCTTCTGAAGTTGAGAAATATCAGGGGAAAACTATTCTATTTGCACATCGCTCAGCTTTTTTGCTTTCTGCATATCTCAAATTGCTAAGAGGGCAGATTGAACCTGAAGAATTTGTCTTGATCTGAGATATTGATAGTGCAATAGCTCTTTATACTGATGGGCAAAAAACCTCAGAATCTCTTATTTCTGAGTTAAAAAAGTGAATATTCCCACCTGAGGAAGTGATCATTATCGATCAAAAGGCTTGGAATGTAATGCTTTCTCAGGATGAAAAACAAGATATAGCAACTGCTTTAGCAGAAAAAAATAAGAAGCTGATTTTGGGATAAAATTTCAATCTGAAATGTAAAAACAATACCTTATTAAAATAAAATATTTATAGAAAAAGAAGTCTAAACTCAGATTTCTTTTCTTTTTTGAAAAAAATAAAAATCTCTTGATTTTTTATGTAGCATATATATACTTTAGGTGCTATGAAAGAGAAGAAAAAATTAGAAAACTGGGTTTTGTAGCATGATATCTGAAAATATTCAGACTTTTATTTATTATTAGTATACACAAATGGCAAAAATTATTGGAATTGACCTTGGAACGACCAACTCTTGTGTTTCATACATGCTTGGTGATAAATCTGAGGTAATCGCAAATGCAGAGGGAAATAGAACAACTCCATCTATCGTTTATATTAAGGGTGATGAACTTCTTGTTGGAGATTTGGCTAAAAGAAAGGCGATTTTGGAACCAAAAAATGTGATTTATGAGGTTAAAAGATGGATTGGTAGAAAATATAGCGAAGTTAAAGATGAACTCAAAAATATGACCTATGATACTAAAGAGGGACGTGATGGGGGAGTACTTATCGTTGTAGATGGAAAAGAGTATAAACCTGAACAAATCTCAGCTTTCATCCTTCAGAAACTCAAGACTGATGCGGAGAAATTTCTTGGGGAAACTATTACACAAGCAGTAATTACTGTCCCTGCGTATTTTAACGACTCTCAGAGAAATGCTACAAAGGCAGCTGGAGAAATTGCAGGACTTAAGGTCGAGAGAATTATCAACGAACCAACTGCTGCTGCTCTTGCTTATGGAGAAGGTAAAAAATCTGATGAAAAGATCGTAGTTTTTGATCTTGGAGGAGGAACCTTTGATGTGACTGTCCTAGAAATCTGAGCTGAAGGAACATTCCAGGTGCTTTCTACTTCTGGAGATACTCAACTTGGAGGTGCTGACTGGGATCAGAGAATTATTAATTATATTGTTGATGCTTTCAAAACTAAGGAAGGAATTGACCTTAGAGACAATAGTATGGCAATGCAAAGAGTGAAGGATGAGGCAGAAAAGGCTAAAAAGCAGCTCTCATCTGTAGAAAGAGTTGATATTTCGATTCCATTTATCACAACTGGTGCTGATGGACTTCCTAGAAACCTCGATGAGACTTTAACAAGAGCTCAATTCGAAAATATTACATCAGATTTATTCTCTAGATGTAAAGAACCAGTTTTGAATGCACTTAATGATTCAAAATTAAATAAATCTGAAATTAACGATATTATTCTTGTTGGAGGTTCAACAAGAATGCTTAAAGTTAAGGAAATCGTAAAAGACATCTTTGGAAAGGAGCCAAAGTCAACTGTGAACCCAGATGAATCAGTAGCTCAAGGAGCTGCAATTCAATGAGGAATTGTGCAGGGAGATGTTAAGGATATCCTTTTGCTTGATGTAACTCCGCTTTCTCTTGCTGTGGAAGTAGAGGGAGGAATCGCGCATGTGATGATCCCAAGAAATACAACAATCCCAGCTAAAAAATCGAATATTTATACAACAGCAACTGACAATCAGAATGCTGTAACTGTACATGTTACCCAGGGAGAAAGACAGTTTGCGAGAGATAATAAGTCGCTTGGTATGTTCAATCTTGAAGGAATTCCTCCAATGAGGAGAGGACAACCACAAATTGAGGTAACGTTTGACATTGACGCTAACGGAATCCTCAAGGTGCATGCTCAGGAAAAATCAACTGGAAAATCTCAAGAGGTGACTATCCAGTGATCAACTAATATCTCTGATGAAGATATCGCAAAGGCAAAGGCTGATGCAGAGAAATTTGCTGAAGAAGATAGAAAGAGAAAGGAACTTGTTGAATCAAAAAATAAGCTAGAATCTTTGATCTATCAGATTGAGAATCTTATGAATGAGCAAAAGGATAAAATCTCTGATGAAGATAAAGAAAAAATTCAGAAGCTTATCGCTGATGGAAAGGCTGTGAAAGACAAGGAAGACGCTGAAAAGTCTCATATCGATGCAGAAATTGAGAGGATTCAGAACCAGTTTCAGGAGCTCTATCAAAAATATCAGGTACAACCTACTCCAGATCAACCTCAAAACTGAGCAGATAATGCTTCAGGTCCAAAGGATGGAGAAGTGATTGATGCTGATTAATAAATCTTATATTGATAAAAAAGAAGTCTGAACTCAGATTTCTTTTTTTTATTTATTGCTCGTCTAGTAAGTAAAAATAAAAAAGAGTGCTATGAAACATAGTACTCTTTTTGCTAAACTTTACTTTGTAAAATATCTCACCCAGTCGATCTCCATTTGAGTCGGGAGTTTCTCAGGATTCTTTAACCACTTTACTGAGCCATTTTCTAATTGCATATCCATCAGAAGGAAATATCTGTGGTCATTAAAGGGAAACTGAGTTTTATGCTTTGTATCAACACGAGGATACTCAAATTTTCTCTCTCCATTGACCCACCAAATTAAGAGATCTTTCTGAATTTCTAATGCAATGATATTAAACTCTCCATGCTTAAAAGAAGAGACTCCTGTATTACGAGGAGAATTTTCAATCCCTAGATTATAAGTATAATCACTATGAGCTGATAATGTCAAATAATCTTCAAGATTAAAACGTTCCATAATATCAATCTCACCACCATCTGGCCATGGAGTCGAATCATTGTTGAGTAGCCAAAGCGCAGGCCAAGCTCCCTCAAGATCTTCAACTTTAAACCTAATTTCAATGATCCCCTCAGCAAAATCAATCTTATTCTTACTCCAGATGCCTCCAGTTAAATAGGGCACTTTCCCTTCAGCTTTTTCTCCATAGGTATTTACGATGCCCTTTAACTTAATAGTTCCATTGCTCACTTCATAGCAATTTTCATTAAAAGACATATACTTATTCCAAGGAGAATGACCACGAGGGATCTTAGTCCAATACTGTTGATTAAACTGATTTCCCTCAAACTCATCATGCCACTTCATTTTCCAAGCAGTAGATTGATCCAATGAGTAGCTATAAGCAGATCTAATACGATCATTTTGCTCATTAGATGAGTTGTGATCGGTATCACTGGATTTCCCTTTTGAATTTTTCTCCTCAGTTGAGGAAAATTCTTTGTTTTGACATGTACAATCCTGTTCCTTTTGACAAGAGTAAATCAATAAAGTAAAGATTCCTAATAAAAATAAAAAACTGATTTTCCTCATTTTTTGATAATTTTTTTTGTTAGTAAAATTATTATAAATATTATAACAAAGAAGTCAATACAAAGAGAGGATTAGATATTTTTATTTGATTTTCATTTTCCTTTACTTATACTCCCTTGGCTTTAATCTTTTCTCTCAAAACTATGCGAGAATCAATCGTAAACTCATTAACATTTGCGGAATCAAGTATTTCTAAGTTTATTAGTGAGCAACCGTTCATTTTTCTTGTGATTGGGATAATTCTTTTGCGATCAGTTATTGCTCAGATGATAAAATCTCGCCTGAAAAAGAAATATATTCTGCCTTATGAAAATAGAGATAATGTTGAAAATGGACAGTTTCACCTGGATTATTTTAAAAAACTACATTCCGTAAATCTATTTGGAGTAGCTTTAATTCTGAGTCTGATTTTTATTTATTTTATTACGAAAGGAGAGGTTATCTCTACTGTTTTGGCGGTTGCGATATGAGCGATGGTGATTACCTTTCAGACTTTTCTTGTTTCATTTTTGATGTATTTCATCCTAATGAATAAGTATAAAGTCTGAGAGGCAATTTCGATTCCGGATCTTCATATTCAGGGAGAAATTCTTTCTATCAAACCTTTCTCTATCGGACTCTCTGGAAAAACTGATGATGGAGAAAATGATGGGAAAGCGTATTCGGTTTCTAATTATCAACTTTGGCTGCATCCAGTGACGAGACTTAGATTCTGAAAATCAATTTATACAAAGATCGTAATGAAATTCCCTTACGAAGCTAAAAATTTTGCAACAAATTTTGATGATACAGTTGAGAAGCTTCAGATTTTTTTAGACGAGTTTTTGCCTCTAAGACCTGCAGCGCAGGTGAAATATTATAATACTTATGTTGGTGTAAAGTATAAGATGGACTTTGATTATGAAGATGGGAAAAGCGTGATTAAAGTGTCGTATATTACCAGTATGAGACATGCATCATCGACAAAAAAACGCATTTGCTCTATGATTGAATCATTAAAAAAGCACACTCCAGAAGAGTAGTGCTCTTTTTTTTAGTGTAAAATTTCAAAAGTTTATAAAAGGCTGATAATAACCGCTTGTCCATTGTCTTTTGAGAAAGTGAGAACAGGAATAAGGAATCCGTCTTTTTCTTGATAAGCAAGTATTCAATTTCAAACTGCAAGAGAAGTCTCTTGTTTTCAATCAGCTTTTTGAATGCCTTGTTTTGCCAATTTTGAAAAGACCTTTTCTAAAGTTATATTTACAGGATATGAACTAACAGAGTAGCTTTGAAAGCTAAAGTTTTCAAGGCTTATGATTTGTCCAGAAGCTGGTGCATACCTGAGGTAAATTCATTCTTGTAGTCAATTTTTATCCATGATTGGTAGTTTATTGAAAAGTCTCGGGATAAAAACTGTTATTTCGTATGCTGAACTTGACTGGATCGTGAGATCTCAATAGTGATCTAGATTAAGTCAAAGATTTGAAATCTGATTTTTGATCTGTTTTTTTAGTGCTGATTCAGAAATTTCTCAGCCTCTAGCCAGAGATTTCTCGATATTATTTTTCATATTAACTCTAGCATTCGCTAGATCAAGTTCAAAATCTCTGGTTCCTAGACTAAAACTAAGTTTTGTAGTAGTTGCAGATTTGAGAGGAGTAAGGTTGAGCGCAGGGAGATGGAGCCATTTTAACCAAGTACTCATCTCTGGTTGGCTATTTTCTGTCTGTTTTGCTACGAGAGTAGAGCTAGGAAGCTTAGGAATTTGCTTCTCAGAAATGTGATAACTTTCTTCGTTCAAAAACCTGAGGGCTCAGCTCATGCTAGTAATTACAGGGAGGGTAGAAAAGCCTGATCAAGTCTGTTTTTCTTCTTTTTGAGTCTGTAAAATAGAATTCAAATCTGAAAAAGCTTGAGCTCCAGTTGAAGTAAAGAGTTTTGGATTGCTAAAAATCTTCGGTGTTTTGTTGAAGGTTAAGAAACCTAATAAAAAAGCAGCTAATCCTATTCCTACTGCGATTGAAAAACCCGTAAAGTAAAATCTAAAATGTTCAAGATAAAACTTAAAATATCTTGGATTCTGAGCCTTTTTTTCATCCAATGACTTTGAAAGTCAGCTTTTAATTTCTTTTTTAAAATCTCTTTTCTCAGTTGAGAATTCAGAAAAAGATTGATACTCAGAAAGTGCTGATTCTGAGAGAGATTGCATTAGTTCTTTGAAAGTTTCTTCCGTTAGCTCTTTCTTTTCAGAAAGAGGAAGCTCTAAAAAGCGTTCAAAGGCCTTTTGTGTAAGATGCTCAGAAAGTCTTGTATTTCAGTTTGTTTTTTCAAGTAGAAAACTATAAATATGTTCACTCGTTTTCTCAAAAAGTACCCAAAAAGCTGAATATTTTCCCTGTTCATAGGATTGAAGTGCCTGATCGACGGTTTTCATCTGGAATATTCACATATAAATCCACCCAAGCATAAGTATTTTACTCCAATTATCAAGAACAAAAGACTACTTGCTTTTCCCCCCATAATATCTATATATAGTGTGTTTTATGCAGCTTTTAAATATGAAAATTCTCCAGTTTTTGCCCTACTTTCCGCCGCATATTTGAGGAGTTGAAGCTTTTGCAAAAGAGCGAAGTTCGGCTTTTTCTGAACAAAAAAAATGAAAGCTGATTAATGTTGTTTTTTCTCCTGGTCAACCTGAAAATCTCACTTCTTATGAGCAGAATGGATATACGGTAATGATACTTCCGGCATTCGAATTGATTTCCAATTTTCCTGTTCCAAAAATTCGAAGTGCTACTTTCTGGTCCCAAATACAAAAAATAAAAGCAGAAAAAGCTGATATTATTCAGACACATACTAGGTTTTTCCTTTCAACCTTTCTCTGATGATTGCTCGCTAAACTTCGAAAGATAAAACGAATCCATATTGAACATGGTTCTGGCTTCGTAAAAGGTTTATCTTGGCGAAAGACAGTTTTTGCTCGATGCTATGATCAGATTTTTTGAAGATTGATTTTTAGGCTTGCAGACAGTTTAGTTGCTATTTCTCACGGAAATCTGCCTTTTATCCAAAAATTTACGCGTAAAAAAATCTCTGTGATTTATAGAGGATTTAATCTCCCTCCTGTTCTGAGAGAAAAAAAAGAAAAACCTGATCAGATTTTGATTGGTTTTGTTGGAAGATTAGTGAAATTGAAGGGAGTTGATCTTCTGATCGAGGCTTTTGCCCAGCTTCAGCAAGAACATAGACATCTTAGACTTCAGATTATTTGAGACGGAGAAGAAAGATTAGCTTTGGAAAAACAAGCTGAAGCGCTTGGGGTATGAGACAAGATAAGTTTTCTCTGATATCAGAGTCCAGAGAAGGTATATTCAGATTTTTTGCCTCATATTGATATCTTTGTAAATCCAAGTTTTCAAGAAGGCTTACCGACGACGGTGATTGAGGCTTTATTTGCTCAGTGTATCACCGTTGTCACAGACGTTGGTTGAACGAGGGAAATCGCTGATGGAGAGGATTTTATTGTGGTTGAGCCCTGAAATGTTGAGGCTTTAAAAAGAGGTTTAAATCAGGCTTTAGATCTTATTTGAAAAACACATTGAGCTTCTTATCAGCAAGTGAGAGAAAGATTTGACTGGAAGAGGGGAGTTGAGGCGTATTTAGAAATTTATGAGAAATTAGTATGAAAAAAGTAAAATCTGAGACGGATAGAAAATACTATTTTTTGATCAATTCTTTGGAGATAGGAGGTGCTGAGAGAGTAGTTATCAACCAGACAAATGAATTAAACAAAAAAGGAGTTCAGGTTTATATTTTTACTTTGAAGTCTGCTTGTTTATACGATTTACCACAATGAGTCGTTCATATTCCTCTTTCTACGATTAGTAATAATTTTTGTTTGTTTTTTGCTTTGCCTTGGTTTATCGATCGTTTTCAGTCTCTTAGGAAGAAATATTCACTAGATGATGGGATTAGTTTCTTGGAAATTTCTAATTTTATTCATATTTTAGCTAGGCGTGAAGCGAAGATTTCTTTTAGAACACATATAAATTTTTTTACAGGTTTTTTTGGATGGCTTCAAAAATTTTTTATAAGAATTCTTTATCCGAGAGCTGCTAAAATTATTGTAAACTCTAGAGAAAATAGACAAGATCTTGCTGCTTATTTAGGCATTCCAGAGCAAAAAATTGAAGTTGTCTATAATACTATCGATGAGGAAAAAATAATGTTGCTCTCTAGAGAGGCTCTTGAGGATGAACTTCAGAAAAAAATTAGAAATAAGCGTGTCTATATTACGGTCGGTAGACTTATCAAAGAAAAACATCATGAAAGAATTATGGAAGGATTATCTCATTTGGGAAATAAAGATTGGGTCTGGCTTGTCGTTTGAGATGGTCCAGAGAGGAGTTCCCTAGAGACAAAAGCTCAGGAATATGGACTGGAGGATAGTATCTTTTTCCTTGGTCAGCAAAAAAATATCTTTAAATATCTTGAAAAATCAGATTTGTTTCTTTATGCTTCCTCTGTAGAGGGGTTCCCAAATGTCTTATTGGAGGCAAGATTTTTGAGACTTCCAATCATTACTACTGATTTTAAGAGTTGAGCGAGAGAGGTTATCCTGGGAGAGGATACAAATATGATTTGAAAAAAACTTACATATCCGTATAAGTGAAAGTATTGATATTTATTGGAAGCTAATTATTATTGACTTCAATTTCTTGAGGTATTGAAATAGACAAATAAGTGATTATAAATTAAGGAATGGCTTAGACTGCCTCCATTTAGGGCTTTCCTCTGGGAGGTGTATTTAGTAGCTGAGAAATCTTAAAATGCAGATTAAGCATACTGTTTTGGGGAAGGGAGACAAGAAGATACTGTTTGATATTGAGATGCTACTCTATTATAAACAAGAGTTTGATGAGTTGGTACAAAGTGGAGAATATACCTTTTATTTTTTGGAAAGGAAGCAGTTTACTTCTCTATTTTCTCACGATCTTTTGAATAGAGTTTCGTTTTCTGGTTTGGATAAAACCTACAAGAAAAATTCTGATTTAAAAGATTATTATGAATCATTATTGTCTTTTTGTAGAGAAGAGAAAATAAATGCATGTATTTTTACGAGTACAGGACAGTATTGGCATCCAGATTTCCTAAATTTATTAAAAAGGGAATGAATAACTATTGCTTTGTCCACCGCAGATGATGACACCAGCGCTATTAAGTACTGCTCTTTGCCTTATACTAAGTATTACGATTATCATTTTCATGTTGGGGTAATGTATGATAAGGAGGGGAAAATGATTGCTGATGTCTTAAGAGAGCATTGATGAAACCCAATATGGCTCCCTTTGTGAGCTAGAGCCGACCATATCAATCAAGATATCCGTTTTGATAATAGAGATATTGAGCTCTGTTATATAGGTAATATGAATCCTCCGAAATTTTTTAGGATTTCAAAGCTCAAAAGGCATTTTGGTGATAGATTAAAACTCTATTGAGCACAGGGAAATGGGGATCGGAAATCATTGAAAGGAATTTTTTATAAGATTTGTAATAAGCTATTTAGACTTTGATATATCCAAAAACTGACTGAAGATGAACTTTTGGAGGTCTACAGAAGAGCAAAAATCTGATTTAATTTGCATTTAGTTCCCTATAAATGACCAAGTAATAGTAGAATGTATGAATTAGCGAGCAATGGCGTGATGCAGGTTTGTGATAATAAGCTCTGAATGTCTAGGGTATTTGAAGATGGGAAAGAGATTGTTTGTTATGAGACGATTGATGAGGCGATAGAGAAGATTGAGTATTACTTGAAAAATGAGAAGGAAAGAATAGAAATAGCAAAGGCAGCTTATCTTAGGTCCAAGAATGAATATGCATACTTACATGTAATGAAAAAAACGCTTGATTATATTTGTGGATAGTTTTTTTGTAGAATTTGTTTAGAGGTCAAACGTGAAACTATTACGAGAAATATTTATTTTTTTAAATTGCTAGACATGATAAGGTCATTAATTAAGAAAATGTATTGAACAGGAATATGAAAATATCCTCCATTTAAACGAATGTATTATCTTCATGATAGATGGTTTAAAAAAAAGTATAAATGAAATAGACAGTATTTAATTACGATTGGTTGAGTAGATTTAAAGATAATAGCTGATGTCACAAATTCTTTTCTTGCTAAAGAAGTTGCGATTAAATGATATTATGAAGAAGGGACCTCTTCCTATTTTTGTGATAATATAAGAAAATGAAGCGTTTTTCTTGATATTGGTGCGAATATAGGTTATTACTCTTTAATTGCGTCAAAGAAAGTTTGATGAGATTGAAGAGTTATCGCATTTGAGCCTGTAAAGAAGAATTATGACTCCTTATTGAAAAATATTGAGATAAATAGTATTAAAAATGTCTCGGCATTTAATTTTTGATTGTGAAACAAGGATGAAACTTCAAAAATTCATTTAATAGACTCAGATTCTGGGAAAAGCTCAATTATGGTTGATTATCAATGAGATATTGAACAAATTCAAATGAAGAAATTTGATGATTTAGACTTAGATTTTGATAAATCAAAAGTACAGTTTATAAAAATCGATGTTGAAGGATATGAATTTGAAGTTTTGAAGTGAATGAGGAACTTACTGCAAGAAAACAGAACATTGGAAATTATGCTCGAATTTTCTCCAGAATATTATAAAGAATTTGGAAAAGACTATACTGTTCAGTTTATAGACTTTATTTATGAACTTTGATTTAATGCATTTGATGTTGATCATGGTTTTGCCCCTATAACCCTGACTGAGGAGAATACCTATCCTCAAAAAAATATTCTTTTAAAAAGGAATAGTTAATTTTTTAAAGTTGATTTTCGTTTTTCTACTATTTTATCACTGGAAAAATCTGTATATCTTTTCATTCATTGTTCTTTATATGAGTTATAGCATTCTTTGTAATTTAATAATAGTTCCATTGCGGATGAGAAAGCTGTTTTGTCATTGTTCGGAGTTGTCATACCATAAGTATTTTCTCATAGAATGTCCTTAGGTCACTGCGTCTTAGTACTAATAATTGGAAGTCAAGATGCCATTGCTTCAAGGATGGCTAGAGAAAAAGATTCAGACAAACTACTTAAGAGAAAACAATCACTTTTCATTAGAAAAGGAAAGATATTTTCATGGTTTCCTAAAAGATGAATATTAGGATTGCTTCAGATTTCTTTTTCTAATTGAGGTCTTAACTCTCCCTCCCCTAGAATAATAAGCTGAGTATCGGGATACTTCTTGTTAAGCTTGATAAAACTCTGGATCATGAGGGATTGATTCTTGATGGGATTGAGGCGACCAACACTGATAAATGTAAATTTTTTATTTTTAAAGAGAGCAGTATACCTCCCTGGAAGTTCAGCTTTTTGCTTCTCTTTTATTTCATCTAAGTTGAGTCCATTAGGGATTATTTGCACTTTTTGTGCTGGAATTTTGAAATTTTGTGTTAGTTGTTGTCTTTCATAACTGGTAAGTACGGTGATAGTATCTGAAAATCTATACAGATATTTAATACATAAACGGTATAGTCCCTTACCATATGCTGCAATACTATGATGGATTGATACGATTATTTTTGAATCATTACCAAAAAGGCGGCTGATGATTGTTGGTATGTTAGCATCCTCCATCAGGGAAATCACAGTATTAATCTTATGTTCTTTGCAAAACTTTTTGATTTTCAAAGCTCTCGTAAATAATTTTTTTATTTTACCAAAAAACGAAGAAGTCTGATCTTCATTTAGGGTATAATAAGTTCACTTGAATGGATATTTTTCTTTGCTATCATAGAAAGTAAGATAAGAAATATCATATCATTCTTTATGGAGTTCAGTTCCAAGAATCGAGGCTACTTTTTCAGCTCCTCATCAAAACTGAAGAGAAGGAATAATGATTACAATATTTTGCATATTTTACTTTTTAGTCTTATGGAACTAAAAAAATGGCTTTATTTTTCTTTTTTAGTAAATACTACTATTTTTCTATTCCCAACAAAGTATGGAGAGCTCTTTATACACACATAATCTGATGGAAGAATTTCTGAAAAGTTATGGTTAAAGCGATAGTTATTATTGTTGTGGAGTTCATCAACGATGATCGTCTTTATGATATTGTCTCTGCATAAGGTTGCATAGTAGCTTTTCAGCTCTTCTGGTGGAATGGCATGGATAAAATTAACCGTTATTAGGTATTCTATTTTATATCATTTAATCGTATCAAATGATCCTACTGAATAATTGCTAGAGGGATACAGTTTTTTTGCTGCATTGATCACTTCTGGTGCAGTATCAAATCCATATTTATTTGGAGATTTTATCTTTGAGAGAATTTCTCCCAGTCCGCATCAGATTTCTAGGATAGTGCCTTTTCTGCTTTTGTCATCACTGTTGATGATTTCTGCTACATATGTTGTATAGGGCCTCCATTCAGCTGGCAAAATATGCCATCTATCAAAGTGATATCTTTTATATGCGAGGTAATGACTAAGGTATCTTGCACTCCCCCTTAGTCGTGTCAAAAAGCTCCCGCATTCTTTACTCTTTCTATAAGGAAAGGTAATTAGGTTTTTGATTTGAAGTAGTCAACGATAGAGTTTTTGTTCAGCATAAAATCTATAGAAAAAATCAGATTTTTTTCGTTGAGGACTATAATCCAAGGATTCAATAGTATTGATACAGTGCTGAGATTCAGCTTTACAGAATGCTTCTATATTATCAATAAAAGCTGGACTATAGCTATTGGGATGCAGACAAATGGTCCAGATTCCGTTTCTTTTTTTTATTGGCTTTCGAAGTTGTTGAGGTAGCCATTTGAGACCTTTTCTTGAAAATGGGGAAAGGGCTATCCCATCTGTGATATATTTAAATTTTAATTCTTTTAGTGCCTTACATGTATTTTCATCAAAACTATGTGCTGGAGCCATTCGCCATTTTATTTCCTTTTTTAAGTGCTTTTCAAGGATTTCTTTTCCCCTTTTTATTTTTTCATATTGTTCTTTGTAGGGAAGTCAGGCAAATTCACTATAGTTATTGAGAGCTATCATTCCACTGTTGTGTGTTGTGTAGAGGTGTTGATACCCATGCTGTGCAATGATTCGTCATTTCTCCTCTAAACTTCTCATTTTCTCCCAAAATTCTGCTGTGTATTCTGCAAGTCATAGTTGTCTATCTTGATTATCTGGGACTAGTCCAATGATTGGTTTAATAGCGTATGTATCAAAAATTTTTTCTAACCTCAAAAAATTATCTCGATTCATTCAAGGTGTGACATCATCAATACGAAAGATATAACCAGCTTTCTTTGTTTTTGTATGCATTATCTATGACTATTTCATAAAAGGGAGTAAATCAGATCCTTTCCTTATTTTTTTATAAACTTTTATAGTGTTTAAATCCTTGTCCTCTTAATTTCCCTTTTACATCAAAAAGCACTCAATCTTCCTTGAGAAGGCTTTTAATATCAAGCTGCTCAAATTCCTTATGATTTTGAGCATAAATGATGGCATCGTATCTATTTTCATTAGGAAGTGTAGTAAGAATCTCTTCTGAGGTAAGATTAAGTTCTTCTCTATCATAGTCTCTAAGATATCCATGATAAGGATCATACCCAGCAATGTTAGTTCAGAATTCTTTGAGTTCTCTGATTGTTTCCGCTATTTTACTATTTCTAAAGTCTGGAACATTTTCTTTAAAGGTTAGTCCTAATATTAGAATATTTGCATTTTGTACTTTGTTGTTTGCCTGGATAAGGAGCTTTATTGCCTGATGAGCAACTCGAACTGGCATATCATCGTTTATTCTTCTTCCTGCAAGGATAACATCAGGATGAAGTCAGACTTTTATTGCTCTTCTAGCTAGATAATAAGGATCTACTCCAATACAGTGACCTCCTACAAGTCCAGGAGTGAACCTTAGAAAATTCCATTTAGTTGCTGCTGCATCCAAGACATCATAGGTATTTATTCACATTTTATCACAAATTTTTGCAATTTCGTTGATTACTGCAATGTTGATATCTCTTTGGGTATTTTCAATAATTTTTGAGGTTTCAGCAACTTTTATGCTTGGTGCTTTGTGAATTGTCCCTATTGTAATTGATCAGTACATTTCCGCGAGAATTTCCAGTGTTTTTTGGTCAGAGGCAGATACTACTTTTGCAATTTTATCTACAGTATGCTCTTTGTCTCATGGGTTGATTCTTTCTGGAGAGTATCCTACGTGAAAATCTTGAATGTATTTCAGTCCACTATTTTTTTCTAGAAGAGGGATACAGATTTCCTCAGTGCATCCAGGGTCTACAGTCGATTCATATACAACAGTTTGTCCTTTTTCTAGAACTTTACCTATCATTGTTGATGCATTGATCAATGGGGTATAGTCTGGATTGTTGTCGTGATCAACTGGAGTTGGCACAGTTACAATAAGGATTTCAGCCTGTTTTAATTCTTCTGGGTTGTTGGTGTAGTGAATATTTACTTCTGAGATCTTGTTTCAGATTTCTTCTGTTGCATCAAATCCATTTTTCAGCTCAGAGAGTTTTTGCTCAGAAATATCAAATCCGATTAGCTTGTTCCCTTTTTTTGCGAGATGGTAGGCTAGTGGGAGCCCTACATATCCAAGTCCAATGATTGCAATAGTTTTCATAGTGAATTTATATTAAAAAGATAAATTCTGATTATATCTTATAGTATTCTCTGTATCGTTTAACAAGCTGGTGCACTCCTTCTTGGATAGGAATTTTAGGTTCTCGTCAGAGGAGCTTTTGTGTATGATCTATATCAACTCAGCTTTCGGGAATATCTGCTAAGTCAGCAGGAAGATATTTTTTATTTCCAGATTTCCCACATTCTTGTTCAATATGAGAGATCATATCGTTTAATAGAACGGTGTTTGTGTTCCCAAGATTGAAGATTTCGTAATGATTTTCTCGAATATAGTTTAGAGACTTGATCACTCCATCTACTATATCATCAATATAGGTGAAATTTCTAATTGTTTTCCCTTCATTAAATACCTGGATTTCTTTTTCTTCCAAAATTCCTTTTGTAAAGATAAAAAATGCTCCATCAGGTCTTCCTCGAGGTCAATAGACATTAAAAAATCTGAGTCCAACTGTTGGTAACTTGAAATAAAAGCTATAACTATGAGCGATAAGTTCGTCTGCTTTTTTTGTGGCTCCATAAAGACTTATTGGAGTATCAGTTTGATCCCCGACAGTAAAAGGCATTTTTTTATTCGCTCCATAGATACTAGCACTAGAGGCATAGACAAAGTTTTTGATGTGATGTTGCTTTGATAGCTCAATGAGATTATGAAATCCTACAATATTTGTCTGAATATATGCGTAAGGATTGACAATGCTATATCTTACTCCAGCTTGTGCAGCAAGATTCAATACTTTATCTATTCTATTTTCTTCAAAGAGCTTTGTTACAAATGCTAGATCTTCTAGATTGCCTTTATAGAAACTGAAGTTTTCAAACTTTTCAAGCTCTTGTCTTCTTGCATTTTTTAAGCTTATATCATAATAATCGTTTTCATTGTCGAGTCCAATTACTGTTTTCCCTTGTTCTAGGAGTTTTTTTGAGACATGATATCAGATAAAGCCACTTGATCAAGTGATGAGAATTGTTTCCATGGAATGATGATCTTAAATAAAAAATTATTTATAAATTGTAATTACCTAAAAATCGTTGATAAGTTTTTTCTATTCCTTCCTCAAGTTCTACTTTATGGGATCGTCATAAGTTACTTAGTTTCTCTATATCTTGTAGTTTTCTAGGTGTACCATTAGGCTTTGTTATATCTCGAACAATATTCCCCTCGTAACCAGTAGCCTTTTGGATAAGTTCTGCAAGATACTTAATTGAAACTTCTTTTCCTGTTCCAATATTTACGAAGATGTCTCCATTTTCGTTTTGTTCCTTTGTAGGAGTAAAATTTTCCATTAGATATAGACAGGCGTCTGCCATATCATCTACAAATAAGAATTCTCTTAAAGGAGAACCATCTCCTCGGAGTGTAACATCAGTAAGTTTTTTTACCTTTGCCTCATGAAATTTGCGGATCATCGCTGGGAGAACATGAGAGGTCTCCAAATCAAAGTTATCATTTTGTCAATAAAGATTTGTAGGCATACATGCGATAAAATTTGTCCCATATTGCCTATTATAGCTTTGACATAGCTTTATACCTGCAATTTTTGCAATTGCATAAGGCTCATTTGTAGGCTCTAGGGGACCCGTAAGGAGATATTCTTCTTTCATTGGTTGCTGGGCAAACTTAGGATAGATACAACTCGAACCAAGAAAGAGTAATTTTTTTACTCAGTGGAGGTATGCTTGGTCGATCACATTATTTTGAATCATGAGATTCTCATAGAGAAATTCCGCTGGAAATGTATTATTTGCAAGAATCCCTCAAACCTTTGCAGCAGCAAGAAATATATATTCAGGTTTTTCTGCCTTATAGAAATCTGATACAGCAAGACTGTCTCTAAGGTCTAATTCGGAAGAGGTCCTCACTACGAGGTTTGAATATCCTAACGCTTGTAAACGTCTTAAGATGGCTGAGCCGACAAGACCGGTATGCCCAGCTATGTATATTTTAGAATCTTTATTCATAGATATTATTATTCATACTGAGATAAAACGGTAAATCACTGTTCTTTCAATATTTTTTGCTGTTTAAAAAGCTCTATATCAGCTTTTACCATTTCACGACACATTTTTTCTAAGGTATATTCAGAAGACCATCAGAGTTTTTCCTTAGCCTTGCTTGGATCTCAGAGTAAAAAATCAACTTCTGCAGGACGGAAGTATTGTGGGTCCACCTCCACTAAACATTCTCCAGTCTCAGCATTATATCATTTTTCTTCTACTCCTTTGCCTGCCCATCTAATAGTAATGCTAACTTCAGAGAATGAATACTCAATAAAGTCTCTAACACTGTATGCTTCTCCTGTTGCTAGGACATAATCATCAGGATTCTCTTGTTGTAGCATTAGCCACATTCATTTTATATAATCTTTTGCATGCCCTCGATCTCTTTTTGCATCCAGGTTTCCTATGTAAAGTCTTGAGGTTAGTCAAAGATAAATCTGAGCGACTCATCTTGTAATTTTACGAGTAACAAAAGTCTCTCACCTGAGAGGAGATTCGTGATTAAAAAGAATTCCATTACATGCAAACATTCAATAGGCTTCACGATAGTTCCTCGTTATCCGTAATCAATATAGTTTTGCAACTCAGTATGGGCTTCTAGGGTGCATAGGAGAATCTTCATTATATCCTAATTCAGGTCTATTGTATTCTAATCATCAAAAGAGTTCTGAAGTTGAAGCTTGATAAAATTTACAAACTTTTTCAAGCCCTGCAATTTTAATTGCCTCAAGCAGTCTTAAGGTACCTAGGGCATCTGTATTCGCAGTATATTCGGGCATTTGAAAACTTACAGCGACATGAGATTGTGCCGCGAGATTATAAATTTCATCTGGGGCTATTTCACTAATGAGCTTAATAAGATTCGCGCTGTCAGTCATGTCTCAATAGTGAAGAAACAATCTCCTATCAGAGTTATGTGGGTCTTGATAGAGATGATCTATTCTATCGGTATTAAAGAGGGAAGATCTTCTTTTTATTCAGTGAACTTCATATCCTTTATTGAGAAGAAATTCAGCAAGATATGCTCAATCTTGTCCTGTAATTCCTGTAATGAGTGCTTTTTTCATTTATTTAATTCAGTTTTCTAAAATTCTTAATTTCTTGTTTTAAAATATGATACTTTTTAATATTCCATAAAAAAATTAGAAGGAAAAAACAGATTCAGACCGCAATAAGATAAAGGAGATTAGTTCGTCTGTTGTTTTCACCTATAAATATCCAATGTTTGAAGTGCCAGATACAGAACGATAAAAATGCAATCAGTATGATATTAGAACTTATAAATTTCCAATTCATCTGAAAATATATCTTTTTCTTTATATAAATCAAGCTTAGTCACCAGGCAAAGAAATATCCAATTCCAAATCATAATACAGATCAAGGAAGTCAAAGATATAAAATAGAAAGAATGCTTGTTGTTATTGTTAACACTAATGTGACTATTAAAATATGAACTCTTTCTTTGACTGCTCAAATTCATCAGAGTAGGGCAAAGTTGAAATTTGACAGGATATTAAATATGAGGAAACCAGTCCCCCAGATACCGATCTCTCATGATAAGCGAAATTTTTCTCAAAATAGAACAGTTGCTATTTCAGGACCGAGGACTATGAGTAGGGCACTGAAACTTAGTGTAAGAACAGAAAAATAACTATAAAAAAACGAAATAAGGAGATTCAGTTTTTTCTCATCTTTTTTTTCCATAACTTCTGCAACAATTGGGAAAATTAAACTCATAATTGGTCCAATAATTATAAATCCCATATTAAACAGACTCTGGAAATTCGAAAAATATCCAGCAGATTCATCACCCAGAAAATAAAGCACGAGCTGCTGAATAATCTGTCAGAACACACTACTAATATTTAGTCAAATGAATGACCATAATGCATATTTGCGATATTCTTTAAGCATAGGTTTGTTCCACTCAAACTTCCCCTGCATTAAAGAATGATGATAGTTTCTATAGTAAATAAATCCAGCAATGAGGATTCAAACTCCTAATCATAAAAGTCGGTTAAGACTATACCATTCTATAGTCCCTCTGTTGGTCAAAAAGCAAAAAAATGAAAATCAGACTACAGATCGCATTCTTATAAATTCCACAAGCTGGTAGTCAAAAGTTTTTTGAAATGCAATAAAAATGCTTTGAAATGTCTGAAAAAGATTTATTCATAAAAAATAGAGACAGAAGTATTTTAGTATATCTGCAGAAACAGGATTGTGAAAATAGTTTACTGCAAGCCAATCACTACCAAACCACAATCCAAGAGCGATTAATATCGCTGTTCAAAATTGGACTAAAAAGCTGAGATAAATCGTTGTCTTAATATGATTATATTCCTTTTTAATCCAAAATTTTGGTAAGAAATACTGCAAACTTTCAGTTAAACCAAGGTCATTATAGACATTCAAGAAACTAATGAGACTAATAATACTGTAGAGAATCCCAACATCTGCGACAGAAATCTCTGGAGAATTAGAGATCAAAAGTCTAATTAAATATCCACCTGGTGCGATAAGATATGAAAAAAGATAGAGCCAAAAACCTTTTTTTATCAGCTTTTGACTCAGAGTTTCATCTTGAAGAAGATCAGTATTGTTTTCTTGTTGCTTCATGAGCTATATTGGATAAAAATTATAGAATCTATCGGCTCTTTAAAAATCTTAGATCTCAATTAGTGAAAAGCCTGATATCTTTTATCCCATATCTCACTGCAACTAGACGATTAATTCCCATTCCAAAGGCAAATCCAGTTCGTCCTTCTTCAGGATTTACTCCGGCTTCTTTTAATACATTTGGATGAATCATTCCAGCGCCGAGGATCTCCATCCACTTTGACATTTCTTTATTCCCAGTTTTAGGATTTACATATTCATATCTTGTATCTATCTCAAAACCTGGCTCAACAAAAGGGAAATATGCAGGTCTCATTCTGATTTCAACCTTTTTTTGAAGAGCAACAGTCAAAAAATCCTGAATAATAGTCTTGAAGTGTGCAATGCTGATATTTTTGTCAATATATACTCATTCAAACTGATAAAACATAGTATCGTGAGTCGCATCTACATTCTCAAATCTATAGACCCTACCAGGCAAAACAGCCCTGATGGGAACTCAGTATTTTTTGATAACATAGTTTTGAGCAGAGGAGGTATGGGTTCTAAGAACAAAATTTTCTCATCTAGGATCTAGCTCATCAATATAGATCGTATCATGCATTTCAGTAGCCGGATGAGAAACTGGGATATTTACAGACTCAAAATTCTCAAATTTGCTCACAACATCTCTTCCATGTTCAACGATAAAGCCCATTCCTTGAGCAATTTCTTCGAGCTCCCTTCTTACTTTACTCAAAAGTGAAAAATATCACTGTTCAACCGGTGTCCCAGGAAGTGAAATATCAACAATATCCTCTGCAAGCTGTACATTGATCTCTCTGAGCTTGAGTCTTTCAAAACACTCTTCATATCCTGTTTGAAGTGCTGTTTTTAGTGCAGAAATTTGTCCTCATTGAATCTTTTTCTCCTCAATTGGCAACTGGGCTAGCGTCTTTAATGCCTCACTTACATACCCTTTTTTCCCAAGGATCCTCTGATATCGATTTTCCAGTTCTACTAAATCCTCACATGCCTTGAGCCAAGTAAGTTCCTGATCTAAGTTAATCATTCCCTTTAGAAAAAAAGATAAAAATCTGACTCTGAGTGTAGTGTTTTCTCCTCACTTTTCAAGAATATTTTTTGAAAGATTAAAAAAAGAGCAAGGGTTTGCTCTTTTCAGATTTTCTATTATTTATTTTCTACCAATTCTCTAGTAATCAATTCTCTTTGAATATATTCAGGATTATTGGCAGCTTGAATTGCCTGAGAGATAGTGATCATCCCCCTTTCAACAAGGCTCAAAAGACTCTCTTCCATGATCTGCATACCTCACATTCTGTTCGTATACATAGTACTTTTTAGCTGATTAAGCTTATTATCTCTAATGAGGTTAGCAACTGCTGTTGTATTGAGTAGTACCTCTTGAGCAAGAGCAAGACCTGGTTGATCCTGTCTTTTTAAAAGCTTTTGTACAACAATTGCTCAGAGATTTTCAGCAAGTTGAATTCTGATCTGATTTTGTTCACTCGCATTAAATGATCCAATAATTTTGTTTAACACTTGTTCGGCAGATCTAGCATGAACAGTTGTTAATACTAGATGCCCAGTTTCTGATAGGAGGAGTGCATTTCTAATGCCGTCAAGATCTCTAATCTCACCAAAAAGAATTACATCAGGTCTTTGTCTTAGAGCATATTTCATTGCTGAAGAGAAGGAACTAACATCTTTCCCTAATTCTTTCTGATCAACAACGCTTTCTTTTGCCTCAAAAATATATTCAATCGGGTCTTCAATTGTCAGAATATGTTTTTTCTCGGTTTGGTTGATTTCCTCTACCATTGCTGCGAGTGTAGTAGATTTTCCAGATCCTGTAGCTCCTGCCAAAAAAATAATCCCATTTGTTCTATGTGAAAGTTCCTTGAAAATTCCTGGTAAACATAGTGATTCTAGGGTTGGGACTTTTTTTCTCAAAAGTCTGGCAACAATCATAATGTGTCCTCTTTGTCTCGAAATATTTATCCTATATCTTCTATCTTGATATCCAATTCCGAGGTCAATACTTCCGTGCTTTTCAAAAAAATCGAGTCCTGTTGTGTTCATCAGCGTTAATGCTAGTTGATTGAGGAGCTCATCATCCAACGGTTCAAGATCTGTTTCTCTATGAACTTCCTCCAAAATTCTCAAAACAGGAGGTTCACCATAGGTCAAATACATATCAGAAGCATTTTTCTGAATCATCAAAGTATTCAAATATTCCAGATATGCGGTAGGACTTTGAAATTGATCATTACTCATTTTTGCCATGGGAATTTTTGAGGAGAAAAGATAAAAAATCAGATTTTTTCTTTCCTTGATTATAGTGAGATTTTTTCTTTTGTCAAAAAAAAGCACTTTATCTCTTATCTTAGATTCTAGCTCATTCTAGCAGAAAAATTTTCCTTGAAAAAGCTGGTGAAAACTCTATATTTAATATTAGTTTTATTTTTTTGCTCAAAAGTATGTGGTATCATACGCGCCATGTCCCCAGTAATTAAGATATAAATACTATTTTTAAGAAGAAAAATCAGACTTTTATTTTGTTTTCTAAATTATTATGGCGACACCACTTACTTCAAGAGCTGAAGACTATTCTCAGCGATATAATGATCTCGTAAAATATGCAGATTTGGCTGAAAATTCAGCTGTAAGAGGATGTATGATTATAAAACCTTATGGATATGCAATCTGGGAAAATATGAGGGATATCTTGGATAGAATGTTCAAAATTACTGGGCACCAAAATGCTTATTTTCCGTTGTTTATTCCGAAATCTTATTTTTCAAAGGAAGCATCTCATGTTGCAGGATTTGCTAAAGAATGTGCTGTAGTAACTCATTATAGGCTTAAAAATTGAGAAAATGGAGAAATTATTGTTGATCCGGAAGCAAAGCTTGAAGAAGAACTTATTGTAAGACCAACTTCTGAGACAATTATTCGGGATTCTTATAGAAATTGGATTAAGTCATATCGTGATCTGCCGCTATTGATCAATCAACGAGCAAATGTTGTAAGATGGGAGATGAGAACTAGACTATTCCTTAGGAGCGCTGAGTTTCTTTGGCAAGAAGGACACACAGCTCATGCAACTCCAGAGGAAGCTGATGCTGAAGCAAGAAAGATGTTAGGGGTGTATTCAGATTTTGTTCGTAATTTTATGGGAGTTTTTCACTATAAAGGAGAAAAACCTGAACACGAAAGATTCGCTGGGGCAGTTGCAACCTATACTTTTGAGCCAATGATGCAAGATGGAAAAGCACTACAGGCATGAACATCTCACAATCTTGGGCAGAACTTTGCCAAAGCTTTTGATGTTAAATTTACAAATCAAAATAATGAGTTAGAGTATGTTTATGCTACTTCTTGGGGAGTGAGTACGAGAATGATGGGAGGTTTGATTATGGCTCATTCTGATGATCATGGATTAGTTTTGCCACCAGCACTTGCACCAATTCACCTTGTAGTAGTACCTATTTTTAAGACATTAGAAGAGTTAAATGAGATAAAGGCAAAACTCCAGCCTCAACTCGATCAGCTTTCAAATATTGTTATTCATTCTGAAACTTTAGGAGATTACTCAATTCCAGTAAAGGTTAAAATAGATGAAGATATGCAAAAATCTGCTGGACGAAAGTTTAATGAACGAGAGCTTAAAGGAGTCCCTGTAAGAATAGCCGTTGGAAGAAGAGATTTAGAGCAGGGGCAGGTAGAAATTTTTAGAAGAGATACCTTGGAAAAGAGTTTTGTCCAAATAGATCACCTTGCTCATACAGTTCAGGAGTTATTCCTTGATATCCAGCAAAATATCTATAAAAAGCACGAAAAATTTACCCTTGACCACACCTCAACTGCGAATACGTACCAAGAACTTAAAGAAAAAGTTGAAAGCTGATTTGTTCTCGCTCATCGAGATGGAACAAACGAAACAGCTATGCAGATACAGGATGAGCTTAAGGCTACAATTAGATGTTTGCCATTTGATCTTTGAGAGGAAGAGTGAGTAGATCCTCTTTCAGGAAAGCCAAGTAAGAGAAGAGTTATTTATGCTAGGAGTTATTAATACCCTCTTCTTAAGAGCTCTTAGAAGAGTACTAAAATACGTTTCTTGGCAAAGAATACTTGATTTTTGAAGATGAATAAGTATATAATGAACTGTAATATAAAAACTATTTATAATATCAATTAAATCCATAACTATTAGTATGGGCTGGACGTCGGGAGATGATCCAGCCTTTTTTTGAAATATATTGACTTTTAGTAGAGAATGTTTATTATCATGCGCGTTATATAAAATCTTGATAATTCTAGTTATATACGTAGTTTTTCTATGTTTTTTTTGCCGTGAAGCTGACCGTCGGGAGATGAGTCAGCTTTTTTCGATTTGAAAATAAGTAGGAACTTACTGTCTTTTAGCTTTTTATAAGTAAAAAATCTTGACTTTAAATTAGAGATATATATACTCAAGATCCTCTATCACGAGGAGGATAGTTGTTTGTTCTAAATTTGGATTGTTTGTAATCCAATTCAGGCTGACCGTCGGGAGATGAGTCAGCTTTTTTTCTTTGAATATGAAATTGATCTCACAACGATTCTGTAAAAAGAGGATTAGTTAAACCTTATTTTAGAAGGCTAAGTATTATGCGAAATAGTACTTCTTTTCTTAAAAATATTGGCTTGGTTGTCGGGATATAATTCTATGCCTAATTATGAAAGAGGCATGATGTTTAAATGAAAAAATATTGACTTTTGTAGTGAAATGTATATAAAATATGAAATTTACAAAAACTATATCATTTAATTTATTTGTATCCGTTTAAAACTGTCGGGAGATAGATCTAAATCAGTCGGGAGATCGGTTTAGAACGGTTCCTTAGTTTCTTCACTCAAACTAAGGAGATGGTTCTCTAGGTATATTCTATTCATTCTTCTTAAACTGCCTAGAGAACCTTTTTATTAGAACTCCAGTTTTTTACTAGGAGTTTTTTTGTATTATAAAAAAAAGAAGTCAGACTTTTTAGACTTCTTTTTTGATCTTAAATTATGAAATTGTTTGGATAATAATATTTTTTGCAAACTCTAACCATGCACCATCTCTTACTTCAATCACAAACCTCTTGTCTCCAAGCTCTTTAATAATATAATTTTCTCCAGGAGAAGTGAGGTCTCATTTGCTCCTACACTCATACACAACAACAGTTGGATTTGTTGAAAGTAGGTCTTTGTCGCTATGTTTGATCACTCTGAGACCATAACTACAGCGAACACCAGCCTGACCAAAATCTACGTCAGTATTAAATCCTTCATAAGAGATATTCATAGAAGGGAAGGTCACTTCATAAGCACCTCTTGCAGAAGAATAGGTGAGTTGTCTATCTTCAGAGATTGGAAATTGTTTTACATTTGGATTATAGCTAGTTTCACGAGTTGTTGCTTGTTCTTTTTTTGTCTCTGATAGAGTAGTGGTTGTTTCTGTTTTTTTCTCTTCTGTTTTTTTTGTATCAGTTCCTGTTTGAGTTGCTTGTTGAGTAGTTCAGGTGGCTGACTGAGGATTAGAGTTGGTATCACTCACTTTAAGATCAATAAATTTTAATTTGTTTGGTAAAGTTGGATCTACACTAACCTGACAGGTAAAATTCTTCTCACCAGCTCACTGAATTGTAGCTTCAACTCCTGACTTGCTCGTCTTAATAGTATGTGAAACAATACGATTCAGTCCATTATCAACTCCAAGACAAACCTTTACTCAATAAAGATTCACAAGCTGTTTTACATATTCAGGACTAACAATTGTAATCAGATTTTTAATTTTAAGCACTTCTTCATCTTCAGCATTATTGATGAAGTATCAGATAGTATCTCAATTTTGGAAATACCAAGTTTTTACTTCTCCTAATTTATAGAAAGTGTCTCCATTACTTGTAGTAGATACCTGAGCTGAGGTGTCTTTAAAGGTCCTTGTCAATTCCTTACAATTAGTATCTCCACCATTAGTACAAGTAAAGAATTCAATTCTTGTTACTTTATCATTTTCAAGGTTTTTAACTTCAATTTTCCCGTTTTCTCCTGCCTGTCCAACAAAAACAAAACTATCAAAGAATTCCTGTCCAAAGTACAGGCCAGCATTTGCTACATAGATTCCAGGATTTTTTACTTCTTCCTGAACCTCTTGCTGACCAGTACTTGCTTGCTGATTTTGACTAGCAATTGGAACAATACCAGTTACTTCTACCAGAGGAGTGTTTTTATATATTGCCTCCAATGTTCCAAGAACCTGAAATTCTCCAGAGCTAACTGAGGTATAATTATTTAGAGGGAGCGTTTTACTCTTAAGAAAGTAGGTCTTCCCATCAGAGCTAGTAAATACATGCGTATAAGTGATCAAATCGCTATCATCTTGCTTGAGTGTTCCTACAGTATCGATCTGCATTCCTATAGTATATCCTCCGCCAGTAGTTGACTGGATTTGAGAAATCTGATTTTGTTGAGTATTGTTTTGAATAAAGTAATATCCCAATGCTAAACATCCAAGAATTAGAACAAGTGAAAGGAAGATTCGCATTCCATTACCAGATTTCTGTTGAGGAGACCTAATTACGCCACCAGAAAACCCTCATCTAGACTGCTGCTTTGAGAAAAAATCCTGTTGTTTATTCATAGTTCAGTATAAAAGGATAAAAACATTGCCCCTCCTATAATAAAAAAAGAAGACAGATTTTCAAGTTCAGATTTCTCTTTTTTTCATTTTTGTCAATAAAGAAAACTCCTTACATTAGTAAGGAGTTTCTGTTGTTTTTTTAGAAAATTAGTTCTTTCTATCTACTTTATACACTGTCTTAAGTGCTTCAATAATGAATGGAACATTGAGGAAGAGGGTCAAGAGCGCAGTCAATACGATCATAGATCCAAATCCCTTAAACATATTGATTCCATATGCGAAGAGCAATACTCAGATCAAAAGAGTAGAAACCTGACCATCTCTAATTGCAGACCAGCTTCTCTCTGCAGCACCACTAATTGCAGACTTTACAGTCTTTCATTCTTTGATTTCTTCATTCATTCTCTCAAAGATAAGTACATTGGCATCAACAGCCATACCAATAGAGAGAATAATCGCAGCAATACCACTAAGTGAAAGTGCATAATCAATAAGCTTAATCACAGCCAATAATACTACAAAATAGAAGATCATAGTAAGTGTAGTAACTACCGCTTTTCTCCATCCATAGATAAAGAACATATAGAGGATAATTGCCAAAGTTCCAACAGCAGTAGCAACTAATGCTCCTTGCAATGCGCTATCTCAAAGTGAAGGGCTTACCTGTTCTTCTTGCATCAAGATGAGTGGAGCAGGCATATTTCCTGAGTTAAGTTCTTTTGCAGTAGCGATAGCTCCTTCTCTATCAAATCCTCCAGAAATCTGAGCTCTTCCATCACAAATTGCTTCCTGGATAGTTGCAATAGTTGCAGGTACTCCTCAGATGAAGATTCCCATAGTACTTCCTTTATTTTCTTTAGTAATCTGACAGAAAATTTCTTTCCCTTTCTCATTGAAAGTAATACTTACTCCTGGTTTCCCAAGGTCTGCATTTGCTTCTGCAAGGTTGAAGTATGCTCCGTTAAGTGGAGTACCATCATTTCCCTTTGCAACTTTCCAGCTTGCAGTATCGTTGATGAAAAGTTCTTCAATTACATAATTCTGATTTTCAATAGTTCTTTCAAGTACACGGAAGATTAAGAATCCATTTAGTCCATCACTTCCAGTTCCGAACTTGTCTCCATATACTCCTTCAAGAAGAGGTGAGATTTGACCAGTCTGGAGTGTATTTAATATTTCAAGATGTCCACTATAAATAGATGAAAGCTGACTTGCATTCCCTGAGAAAATATTTCCATAAATATCTTCTCCCTGCTGATTTCCATAGATAGGAAGCATCTGTTCTGGATGTGCAAGGAGCTCTTGTCTAATAGACTCAGCACGAGCCTTTCTAGCCGCAATAGTCTCTGCGTTCCTTGGTTCATCATTTGCGATCTTAAACTCAAGTTCTACAGTCTTACCGATCATTTCCTTTGCCTGATCAAGATCAGCAACTCCACCAATTTCAACTACTACCTGAGTTTCATCATTCAAATTCTGAATATATGCTTTATAATCACTTACTCCAAGTGTAGAAATTCTACCATCAATGTTTTTGAGGATTACATTTTCAATAGTCTTTTTCACCTCAGCAAATTCAAGGTCTGAGTATACTTCCTTGTATTTGTCATAGTTGATTTTATAAACAAGTTTAGTTCCTC
The DNA here is from genome assembly GCA_963537415.1 of uncultured bacterium. Taxonomy (GTDB): domain Bacteria; phylum Patescibacteriota; class Gracilibacteria; order Absconditabacterales; family Absconditicoccaceae; genus HOT-345. The sequence goes on from CAUTDF010000001.1 coordinate 75,424, forward strand.
CTGAGATATCAAGCCCCTTTCTAAAGTTATTGATACCATTTGTTGTGAAGACTCGTTCTCTCTGGAGAGTTTCTTTGTTAAAGTTTCTTCCTACAAAGAAGATAAACAGAAGACTCACTACAAATACGATTCCTAGTCCAAGCCTTTTTGTCCACACTCATTTCATAGTTGTTGCCATTAAATGAATAAAATAAAAACTGCTCCTACTATATCCTTTTCCCCATTGAATACAAGGGATTTATCTTTTACTTGCATTAGTATCCTAAAAGAGTATATAGAAATACAAATAATTTTATGTGGAGTGAACTTTATTTTTCTCATCAGTGATGACCAAATTGCAGCTGCTTTTGATTATTGTAAGTATTGCTTTTTTGATATTGAGTTTTAGAGTGTATAAAAGAAAAAAAATCTGACTTCCAACTTTTGCTCTATTTTTTTTCTGATCATGTGTTGTTGGAATTTTCGCACTCCGTATTGAATGGCTCAATGCTATAGGAATTACCTTTGGGCTCAATAGAGGAGCAGATCTGATTGTGTATGTCTCGATTATTCTCTTATTTTATTTTGTCCTTGAACTGTATAATAAAAATACCAAGCTTCATCTAGCACAAACTGAGTTGATTAGAAGCCTTTCTTTGGAAAGAGTAGTAAGAGGACCTCTACAAGACGCTGAAATTGCCTTTATTATCCCAGCCTACAATGAGTCTTCACATTGTATCCAAGTGATCCAAGAAGTACTTGATACCTGAAATATTGTAGTATTTATTGATGATGGAAGTCAGAACTGACTTTTTAAGCTCCTCAAACAACATTTTCAAGAGACAAAAAATCTGGTTTTGATTCAACATATTAGAAATCTTGGTCAAGGTGCGGCATTGCAGACGGGATTTGACTATGTCCAACAGGAGTTACCACAGGTGCAGTTTGTTGTGACCTTTGATTCTGATGGACAGCATCTTTTGAGTGATTTAAAAAACTTCCGTTCAGCTTTTGAGAATAATGCTGATTTAGAAATTGCACTCGGATCAAGATTCCTTGGTTCAACAGTAAATATGCCTCGAAGTAAAAAACTTGTTCTTAAAATTTGAATTCTTTTTACTTCATTCTTTAGTGGAATACTTTTGACTGATACTCATAATGGATATAGAATGATCAAAGCAGCTGCCATACCAAAGTTTAGAATTACCTTTAACGGTATGGAGCATGCCTCAGAAATTATTGATATCATTGCACAAAATAAGATTGTTTATCAGGAGGTGCCAAATACGATTGTCTATACTGAATATAGCCTGAGTAGAGGACAGAAAATTTCAAACAGCATCAAAATTGTAAAGAATCTTATTTTTAATAAGTTCTTTTGAAGGTAGGAAAGAGTATCTCAAGCTTTTAAAATTTGCCTTGTTTCGCTATCGCTCAAATATATCGATTCTCCTCTGATAGGGGGAGATGTCCGAAGAACAGAACTGAACTGAGGGGGGGTGAATACTAAGGCCCCTCAGTTCAGTCTTACCGCACTCACAAGCTCCATTGGAAGAGAGCAAAAACTTAGTTATCACGAGTGAAAAAATAAAAAAACCTGAAGTTCATATTCAGGTTTTTCATATTTTTTTGAGATTTAATTTCCAAGTAATTAAATATCAAGTCCCTTTACTGATTTTGCGTTGGTAAGGATAAAGTGCTTTCTTGATTGTACATCTTCACCCATCAGAATTCTGAAAAGTCTATCAGTCTCTTCTGCATCCTCAACAGTAATCTGATTAAGCTGTCTAGATGCTGGGTCCATGGTTGTTTCCCAAAGCTGTTCAGCATTCATCTCTCCAAGTCCCTTATATCTCTGGATTTCTACTCCTTCATTAGTTTCAAATCAGTACATATCAGGGGTATGTTCCTCATTATACACATATACATGCTTGCTTCCCTTTGAAAACTTGTAGATTGGGGGGCAGGCAGCATACACATGTCCTCATTCTACCAGCGGCCTCATAAATCTAAAGAAGAAAGTCAGCAAAAGCGTTCTAATATGCGCACCATCCACATCCGCATCAGTCATGATAATAACCTTTTCATACCTAAGTCCTTCAATATCAAAGCTATCCTTGATTCCGCATCAGATCGCAGTAATAAGCGCCTTAACTTCATTGTTCGCCATCATCTTTTGGAAAACAGCCTGTTCTGTATTCAGAATTTTACCTCTTAGAGGCAAGATCGCCTGAAACTTACTGTCTCTTCCTGATTTTGCACTTCCACCCGCTGAGTCTCCCTCCACAATGTAGAGCTCAGTTCAGTGTCTTCCTCTCTTGCTACAATCAGCCAATTTCCCAGGCAAAACTCCACCAGAAAGCGCATTTTTTCTAAGTACAGTTTCCTTTGCAAATTTGGCAGCAAGTCTAGCTCTAGCAGCCAGATCAATCTTTTCAAAAATACGATCAAATTCTTCAGGATTTTCTGCAAAGTATCCCTTGAGATATTCATACGTCAAATCTTCAACAGCACCTCTTACATATGAGTTTCCAAGTCTTCCTTTGGTCTGTCCCTCAAATTGTGGTTCTGGGATTTTTACAGTAACGATCCCATAGAGTCCATCAGTAACATCGCTATACTGAAACTCTCAGATTTTCTTATCAATTTTATCTCTTTCCTTCCCAATTTCATTCATAATTTTTAATAATGCTGACTTGAATCCGAGGATATGAGTTCCCCCATCTTTTGTTGGGATGTTATTTACAAATGAAAGGGTATGATCATTATTCGTATTTACAAATTGGAAGGAAATCTCAGCCTGACAGTTCTCAGTTTCTGCTTTGAAGTAGTGCGCAGAGGAGAGGGGTTGCTGATTTCAAACGAGGTTTTTAAGCCAGGTTTTGATTCCTCATTCGTACATAAACCTGCTCATGAGTCAGGTTTTTAGGTTTTTGAAAGTGAAGCTAACACCTGGAGTGAGATAAGCAGCTTGCTTCATTCTTGCGACTTCAGCTGTCTCACTAAACTCAAGCGTTTCAAAGATTGTTCCATCAGGCATAAAAGTCACACTCGTTCCAGTCTTATCAGTTTCTCCGATAATTCTGAGCTCTCCCTGAGGAATTCCTTTTTCAAATCTCATTTGGTGAATCTTCCCATGCTTATATACAGTCACTTCAAGCCAGGTAGAGAGCGCATTTACAACTGATGCTCCTACTCCGTGAAGTCCTCCTGAAATCTTATAGGCACCCTTATCAAATTTTCCCCCTGCATGGAGTACAGTATATACTGTTTCCAAAGCTGATTTTCCTGTCTTAGGGTGAATATCTACTGGAATACCTCTTCAGTTATCATGAACAGTTACTGAGCCATCTTCATTAAGAATTGTGGTCACATCTCTACAGTATCCTGCAAGCGCCTCATCAACTGCATTATCAACGATTTCCTGTACCATATGATGAAGTCCTCTAGCATCAGTACTACCAATATACATTCCAGGTCTCTGTCTCACAGGTTCAAGTCCCTCTAGCACTCTAATCTGTGAGGCGTCATATTCGTGCTGTTGTTCTGGAGTAGTCATTGTTTCTTTTGTTAATTAAAAAAAGAGTTTTCAACACTTATTGTAGGAAAATCAGAGTAAAAAACAAGTCAAAATACAAAAATCAAAGCCAAGAAAAGTCTATTTTTGTTAGTTTTTCTACAATTCTAAAAAAGAAAAAACCTGAATTTTATTTCAGGTTCTAGTCTGTTATTTACCGGCTTTCCCTTCCTTTTTCTTTTGAAAATACAAATAGAGTGAGTAAAGTCCAAGCAGAGCAAGAATAATTCCAACAATCAAGCAAGAATACTCACCGAGACTTAGACGTCTGATAGAAATGATATAGTTGTTCGCATATCCCCAGAATGAAAGTCCAGAAGCTCCAAGCAAGATCAATGAAGTTGGTAGAGATCAAAGATCAGATTCCTCCTCATTTTCAACAGGAACCTTAGTTGCTTTCTTTTCATTAAGCTCTTCATTATGTGTTTTTTCAGCCATTGCGTAGAAAATAGTAAAATAAATACCCCTTGTATACGGTCTTGTTTGATAAAATCAAGAGAAAGTCATATGTTCCTTACTAGAGGAGCTCGCGAGCAATAGTGAGACTGAAGGACTTTAGCATTCAATCCCGTCATTGCGAACGAAGTGAAGCAATGTCCGCAAAGCGGTTGCTTCGCAATCTAGGACAATATAAATTCCTTTCTTGTCAGCTATCTGGATCGCCACGGCTTCGCCTCGCGATGACAGGCTATGTATCGTTCCTAAAGTAATCAAAAAAACTCCCTGAGAGGGGAGTTTTCTATATTTAAGCTCCTATTTCAAAAGTGAATTGATAATTTGTGGTTCAATTTCATCATTGATATATCTCTCAACAGGCCTCGCACCAAACTGAGGATCATAAATCTTATCAATAATTCTCTCAACTTCAGCTTTGCTAAATTTTGGTAATTTCACTTTTTCATTGGTCTTCCATGCAGCGAGGAAGGTTTTGATCTTTTGATTGAAAAGAGTGATGAGATTTTCCTTATTTAGCGGTCTAAAGACGATTTTATGATCAATTCTGTTTGAAAGTTCAGGAGTGATATAGTTTTTAAGATCTTCCAAGACTCTAGTCTTGATATCATCAAACTGTTTATCCTCAAGATCTGTGGCTTTTCAGGTATCAAATCCGATAGTAGTCTTCTTTTTGCTAAACTCATCAGTTCAGATATTTGAGGTCATGACGATGATTGTGTTTTTGAAATCAATCCATCTTCCCTTGCTATCTTTGAGCTGTCATTCATCCAAGATCTGGAGCATAATATTCAAAACATCAGGAGATGCCTTCTCAATCTCATCAAAGAGAATCACAGAGTATGGCTTTCTTCTCACAGCCTCAGTAAGCCCTCATCATTCATCATATCCAACATATCCAGCAGGCGATCAAATCAGCTTTGAAACTGAGAACTTCTCCATAAATTCAGACATATCAAATCTGATCATAGCTCCCTCATCACCAAAATAGTGCTTTGCGATCAGCTTTGCGAGGTAGGTCTTTCAAACCCCAGATGGTCCAAGGAAAAGAAATGAACCAATAGGTTTATCTTTTTTGATCACAGAAAGTCTACTTCTAATCAGAGTTTTTACTACATTTTCTACTGCATCATTTTGCCCAACGATCTCTTTTTTGAGTTCAGCATCGAGTCTCTTGAGCTTAGTAACCTCATCTTCATTCACGATATTGGTTGGAATTCAGGTCTTGTCTGCTAATACATTTCCAATATCGCTCGCCTCAATAGTACTTCTGAGGTTGATTGGGATATTTTTATTGGATCTGATTTTTTGAAGCTCTTTTTTGAGTTCTTCTTCTTCATTTTTAAGTTCAGCAGCAGAAAAATAATCCTGATTTTCAATTGCATTTTCAATTTTTTTCTGGATTTTTTCTATTTTTTTCTCTTGTGCTTGATAATTCTCGTCATTATCAAGTTTTTGCTGCATAGTAGATTTTCTAGCGCAGGCTTCATCAATGATATCAAGTGCTTTGTCTGGAAGTTGCTTGTTGAGAATATATCTCTTGCTGAGATTGATTGAGCTATCAATGGCTTCATCTGAGAGCAAAACTCCATGAAAATCCTCATAAATCTGCTTCAATCCTAGAATAATCTGTTTGGTCACTTCAACACTTGGCTCATTGACTACAACTTCTTGAAATCTTCTCTTGAGCGCAGCATCTTTTTCAATGTATTTCTGATATTCATCAAAAGTAGTCGCACCGATAAGTTTGATTTTCCCTCTTGAGAGGAGTGGTTTGAGCATCTGAGCGGCATCGTTTTGATCCTGACCTCCAGCTCCAATAATAGTATGCAACTCATCAATAAAGAGAATGATATTATTGGTCGGATCTGTTGCTTCCTCAAGGATTGACTTCATTCTTGATTCAAATTCCCCTCTATACTTTGTCCCAGCAACAAGCGTTCCCATATCAAGGAGGAAAACCTTCTTATTGATGAGTTTTTCAGGTACTTTTTTCATCATGATTCTCTGTACAAGCCCCTCAACAATCGCAGTCTTTCCAACTCCAGCCTCTCAGATCAAAAGCGGATTATTCTTTGTCTTTCTCAAGAGTGTATAGATCACCTGATCAATCTCCTTTTCTCTTCCAATAATTGGATCTAAGTATCCATCTTTAGCCTCCTTGGTCAGATCAGTACCAAAGTACTCAATAGTCAGCTTTTTCTCTTCTTTTTTCTTGGTCTTGTTGTCTGGAGTTTCTAGTGAAATATTTTCAGCATCTGACTTTTCAACGATTTCACTGTCCATGGCATCAAGCATTTGATTGATTGCTGAGTCAGTAGTAGAGTGGTCGTAGTTGATTTGCATGTTCGCAATTTCTGAATAATCTAAATCAAGTTGCATCATCATCGTATCAAGGAGCTCTAAAAAGCCAATGAAACCCTCTTTTTTCAATACAGGAACCTCTAATAGCCTTCAGAGTGTATTTTTGATGACTTCATATTCATTCTCATCAGCTTCCAAGAGCTTTTTGAGTTTGTTTGAGAGATAAGGCATGCATTCATGCAGTATCTTAAAGGGATTGAGGAGTTGAATACTCGTCTCTGAATCAAAGGTCTCAGCTGCTTTTTCAGCACTTGTAAAAGGAAAAAAAATCTGATGCATATGAGGATCAAGCTTAAGATCAGCTTTCTTTTTTGTTTTTTTTGGGGTATTTAGGGGATTTTTTTTGAAGAGTTTATTGATATGCTTTTGGAGATGCTGGATATTTTGCATGCCTACAACAGCAAAAAAAGTCTGATCCAAAGGCATAATTAGCTCCATACTATCAATCACACCCAAGAAAATATCATCAGCGGAAATCTCCACAGCTCAGCGTGCCTCACGAAAAGTGTCTGCACGATTAAAGGCTACAACAACCTGTTCTTCAACTTTTTTATTTTTAGAACGACTCATATATGGTATCCTATTTAGCTACTAAACGCACATCAAAGATAACATTTTAGCCTTCAAAAGCAAGGGAAAATCATCATGAGGTTTTTAGGAGCAATATATCATTCCTCCTCTAGCAGGGAGCGAAAATTGAGTCTTCGCGAGGCGAAGCCGTGGCGATCCAGATAGCTGACAAACTAGTTTAATGTATATCACTTCTCCCCTGATAGGGGGAGATGTCCGAAGGACAGAGGGGGTTGGTAGCTCTAACAAAACACTAAACACTTTAATTAACTAAAAAAATATTTCTATTGACAAAAGATAGTATTTGGTTATAGTATAGATATATATCTTTATATTCTTACCAAGAATAGTTATGAATAATAGCACAAGAAATTTCAGCGACTCATCAAACGCACAAAACAGCTCATCATTCAAAGACAAGCTGAGAAAACTCACAACAGGAGTAGCTCTAGCTGGGACATTACTGATGGGAACTGCATGTGAGAATAAAACCAGTACTAGAGCAGATCAACAAAAGGACAAGGTTGAAAATGTCCAAATAGAGAATAAGCAGAGCAATGAAGAAAGTTCATATGATGAATCAGAATATGATAGGGCAATTTTAGAAATGGAAAATGAACAAATCACTAGAGATTCTATTAAACTAGTCGAAGAGATTAAAAAG
>CAUTDF010000002.1:0-77437 GCA_963537415.1 uncultured bacterium
AGATAAAGCTCCATTGACTGGAGATAAAGCTCCATTGACTGGAGATAAAGCTCCAAAGAATGAAGATGATGGAGTAGCTATTGGTGGACACAAAATGTTTATGTCAAAACCAGTAGGTTCTCTTAGACCTTTCAATCATGTAGGAAAGGATTTGCCTGTTTCATTCAATATTATGAAGAAGGAAACTCTTTTCTCAGGAACAACTACTGCTTATGGTTCTATTGATAGTTTCTCTGGAAACTTCAAGGTAAGTCTTGAGATGAGTAATAATCTTGTTGAGCCTAAGACATGGAAGGCTCTTGATCCTAAGGATTATCATTTGACTGGAATCGTTCCTATGTACTCTGGAGCGAGCTATCAGCTTTCAGGACTTAGAGTAAAGGAACCAGGTTTCTATAGAATTACTATCCAACAAGAAGATGGAGAAAAACTAAGTGGAACACAAGAAATCAAAGTTTTCACTTATCAATCAGAATATGCATTTACTGGTGATGAACTTGCTAAAGTAAAAGCTGTAAGTCAGATTTGGGATAATTTGGTTGATACTTTGAAAAAGCAATCTCCAAAACTTTCTGGAGACCAGAACTGGATTAAAGCTTCAGATGAGGTAAAATCTAATATTGATGCTATCCTTGCATATGAAGAAAATGAGAAAGTTGCAACTAAGGAAAATAGACCTCACTATTATTCAGCTCCAACTGATTGGAGATCATTCTCTTACTTGATCGGAGCTTGGATGACTGATACTATTCAACTTAGAAAATAGTTTCAAAAAGCTGAAGAAATCCTTGTATTAACTAGGAGAAAGAAAGTCCTCATTGTGAGGACTTTTTTTGTTTTTCTTGGATACTTTTCCTTGCAAATGAGCTTGATTTCACTACACTAGAGTCAGTTTTTTCAGCTTTTTTATTATTAAATAGAGCAGGGATATGCCTCGTATTGTAGATGTGATCGAAGAACTTAAAATTGATAAAGCAACTTTTGCCAAAGTGTATGAAAAGGTGATGGATAAGCCGCTCAGTGCAAAGGCTGCGACTATTTCTGATGCAAATTTGGAAAAGATTAAGTATGTTTTGGATCAATTGCCGTCTAAGTGAGGGAAAACTGCTAAGGAGGAAAAACAGTCTGCTAAAAAAGCAGCTCAAGAGGCTAAAGTTTTGAAATCTGATGAATTAGGATTCTGAGGTGGATTCTTGTCTGGACTTGGATTTTCAAAACAGGAGGAAAAGACAGTGGAGCCTGAGCAAGATGAAGATGATCTTGCATTGCATAATATTCAGATCCCTGTGGTTTCTAGTGAGGAAGTTTCTCAGGAGAGAATTAGTTTTTCTCAACCTACACAGAGATATGAAGCGCGTAAGATTTCTTCAGCTCCTGAACAACCAAGAGAAAAGAAAGAATTTCCAGCAAAAAAGCAACATGGAAATATTTCAATTGGACAGGGAACTTATAAACCAAAGGAGAAAGTTGTGGCAACTGCTGCTGATTTTGCTAGATTCCAGGCTGAGAAAGCACCAGAAAAGAAATCAGATTTTTCTGAATGAGTTGCTAAAAAACATCATACTTCACAACCTGAGAAAAGGGTTGAAAAGAGACCTGAGAATAAGCCAGTTGCACCAAAGGTACACAAGGAAGCTACAACTTCAGCAAATCTTGTAAAGAAAACAGAGGTAACTATTGATGAAAATATTACTGTAAAAGAGTTCTCAGAAAAGATCTGAGTTCCTTTGCCTGAGGTGATGAAAAAACTTATTGCAAATGGTATTATGACAAGTTTGAATGCAAGTCTGGATTTTGATACAGCATCTTTGATTGCTGAGGATTTAGGTGTTTTGCTCAAGAAAAAAGAAGCAACTTTGGATGCTCAGAGTTTTATGGAGTGAGATTTGCAGAAGATCTTGGATATTGATAAGGAGGCTGAGCATCAGGTTGAGAGAGCTCCAATCGTTACTGTAATGGGACATGTAGATCATGGAAAGACTTCATTACTTGATTATCTGAGAAAAACGAGTGTTGCTGGTTGAGAAGCTGGAGGTATTACTCAGTCAATCGGAGCTTCGATGATTGATTATAATAATAAGAAGATTACCTTTATTGATACGCCAGGACATGAGCTCTTTACTTCGCTTAGAGCGAGAGGAGCGAAACTTACCAATATTGCGATTATTGTGATTGCGGCTGATGATAGTGTGATGCCTCAGACGATTGAGTCAATCAATCATGCCAAAGCTGCTTGAGTGCCTATTATTATTGCAGTGACTAAGATTGATAAACCTGGTAATAATATGGAACAGATTAAAGCTGATGTTGCCAAGCATGGTTTGACTCCAGAGGATTGGGGAGGAGAGACGCCTTTTGTTGGGGTTTCTTCAAAAACTGGGCAGGGAATTGATGTCTTGCTAGAGTATGTACTTTTGCAGGCTGAGATGCTAGAACTAAAGTATAATCCTGAGAGACAGGCGGTTTGAGTTGTTGTGGACGCTTATAAAGATCCAAAGCAAGGAGTAGTTGCAAGTTTGATTGTCTTGACAGGAACTCTTAAAAATGGAGATATTATCGTAGCTTACAATACTTATGGTAAGGTTAGAAGAATGCAGAACTGGATTTGAAAGAATGCTTCAAAAATTTCAGGAGGAGAGCCAGTTCAGATTCTTGGATTTACTGAGTTGCCAGAACCAGGAAGAATTGTTGAGGTTGTTTCTAATGAAAAAGAGGCTAATCAGAGAATTGCCTTTATCAAGGAAAATGAGACCAAGGCAAAGGGAGATTGAGCTTTGCAACAGTTCTTGGCTCAGTTGAAGGCTGGAGATCAGTCAAAGATATCAGAATTAAGACTGATTTTGAAGGCGGATGGTTCTTCAAGTTTGGAAGCCTTGAAACAGGCTGTTGATGGAATTTCTCTACCAAAGCATGTTACTATCAAGGTTGTGCATAGTGATGTTGGATATTTTGGAGAAAGTGATCTTTCATTAGCTCAGGCTTCAAGAGCAATTTTGCTCTGATTTAATATCTCAATGAATGCAGCTCTTAAAAAGAAGGCTGAGTCTCTCAAGATTGAGATGAAAACCTTTGATATCATCTATGAATTGACTGATTATCTCACTAATCTTTTGCTTGGTATGGTCGAGGTTGAAAAAGAAGAAGTTGTTGTTGGAAAGCTTGAGATTCTTTGAGTTTTCCATACTGAGACCAGAGAAATGACGATTTGAGGAATGGTTAAGGAAGGAAAGGTGAAAAATAAGCTTAAGTTTAGAGTATATAGAGGAGAGGATATTTTGACAAATGGGGAGATCTTGTCTCTCAAAAGAAATAAGGATGAGGTGAAAGAAGTGAATGCAGGAGAGGATTGTGGAATGAAAGTGAAGATGGGAAAGAGACTTGATATCTGAGATATTCTTGAATTTTATGAGATGCAAGAGGTGAAAGAGTAATTTTTTATTCTCTTGTGCTGATAATTTTGACTTTAGGTTGTGTAAAGGATGAAAAAGCTGATTGGAAAGATCAGTTTTTTCTTGTTTTTGGGAGGTAAAAAAATATAAAAAAATTAGATTTTTATTTTTCTAGTTATGAGTAATGCAAACTAATTCATTGATACATAATGTGGTATACGCTGCAGATAAGCCACAGGTTGAGCTTCTTTTGGATACTCCGTTCTCAAAGGAAATTCGTATCTGTCTTTCAAAGGGGCAGGAAATGAAGAGGCATCAAACTGCCTTTCCGATTGTTGTTGAGCTTTTCGAGTGAGAAGCTGAATTTTGAGTAGAGGAGCAGATTTATCATTTGCATAAGGGAGATATCCTTACTTTGGAAGCAGGGATTCCTCATGATGTAAAAGCACTTGAGGAGAGTATTATTCGTTTGACGCTTTCAAAGCAGGATGCGGTTGCTCGTGTGGAACAGGTTGCTCAGCAAAGTGTATAATGATTATAAAAGGCTGAGAAGTCAGCTTTTTTATCTTTTTTTATTTTTAACGATTGATTCTTTGATGGCGAAACTCTACTTTAGATACGGGGCAATGAATGCTGGGAAATCAACTGCGCTCATGCAGGTAGCATATAACTATGAGGAGAGAGGTATGCAGGTGCTGATTTTAAAGCCAGCTACTGATAGTAAGTGAGGTGCTAGTGTTGTTTCTAGGATTTGACTGGAGAGAAAGGTTGATGCTTTTATTGAAAAGGGGGAGAGGATTGATGCTATCCTTGATAGGATTTCTGAACAGGGAAAATATGCGTGTATTTTGGTAGATGAAGTGCAATTTTTGGAGGAAGCACAGATTGATCAGCTTTTTGAAATTGCGATTTTGAGAGATATTCCAGTAATTTGCTATGGATTAAGGACAGATTTTTTATTGCAAACCTTTCCTGCCAGTGGAAGGCTTTTAGCGTTGGCGCATAGTATTGAGGAATTAAAGACGATTTGTCGCTGCGGGAGGAAAGCAGTATGTAATTTAAGGCTGATAGACTGAAAACCGGTGTTTACAGGAGCGCAGGTAGCAATAGATGGAAGTGGTGATATTCGTTATGAGTCAGTATGCTGAAAATGTTTCTTTAAGCTCAAGGAGCAGTATGCCTAATTTTTGGTTAGCTCTTGCAAAATCTGAAAAAATAGCTATACTTTTGCTGTGAAGATTGCCCTCAACATTTAGGTGGATTAAAAAGCAGGAAAGGAGGCTAAAAATCAGATTTTTTTGCTTTTTAATCTATCTTGAAGAAGAGTGCTGAGGCGGATTTTCTCAGACTTTTTTATTTTTTAGAATATAAAAAAATGGTAGTAAGAAAACAATTTGAGCTTGCTCGCCAATCAATGACTTGGCAAGGAAGGGAAATTTCTCTTGAAAAGGGGAAATTGGCTGTGCAGGCAGATGCGAGTATTAGAATGCAGATGGGGGAAAATGTGATGCTTTACTCAACAGTTATGGAGAAAAATCCAAAAGAAGGACTCGATTTTTTGCCATTGATGATTGATATGAGAGAGAGTTATTCAGCTGCTGGAAGAATTGCTGGGGCTGTATATAGAAGAAGAGAGGGAAGACCTTCTGATACTGCAATCTTGTATGCGAGATTGACAGATAGAGCTTTGAGACCTATGTTTCCAAAGGGGATGATCAATGATGTGGTAGTTTCAATTACTCCGCTTGCATTGGATCATCAGTTGGGGCTTGGAGTAATGCATATTATTGGAGCCTCACTTTCTATTATGGCGGCTGGGATTCCGTTTGATGGACCCGTTGGAGCTGCGCAGATAGGATATCTTGATGGAGAATTTATTGTAAATCCAACTCTTGAACAGTTGGAAAAATCAGAATTAAATCTTTTGGTGGCTGGAAAGAAAGGTTCTATCAATATGATTGAATGTGAGGGAAAAGAATTTCCGGATGATTTGATGAAAAAGGCATTTGATCTTGGACAAAAGGTAATTGATGAGGCATGTGATTGGCAGTTAGAATTTTTGAAAACTTTGGAGATTAAAACTCAGGAAATCACTTTTAATAAGCCATCTGAGGAAACCATGCAATTGGTAGATCAGGTTTTGACTGCTGAAAGACTTGAGGCGATGGCTGGGAATACCAAGACTCCATTTAATGAACTCTATTCTCAGTATGAAAAAGAGGCTTTGGTACTAGCAGCTGAAAAGGCTGAGAGTGAGCAGGCTAGCGAATACACTGAAAGTAAAATCAAGATGGGAGTTTTCAATGCAATTAAGAAATTTATTAGATCAAGAACTATTGAAACAGGGAAGAGAATAGATGATAGAGGAGAGTTTGATATTAGACCGCTCTACTGTGAGATTGATAACTTGCCTAGAGTACATGGAAGTGGACTTTTTTGGAGAGGAGATACTCAGGTACTCAGTACTGTTACGCTTGGTGGACCAACTGATTATTTGGTGCTTGATGATATGGAACATGATGATGTGCAGCAAAAGTATTTTCATCACTATAATTTCCCCCCATTTTCAACTGGAGAAGCGAAAGCTATGAGAGGAACTGGAAGAAGAGAAATCTGACATGGAAGACTTGCTGAGAAAGCACTTGAAAATATGATTCCGAGTAAAGAAGATTTTCCGTATTCAATTAGAGTTGTGAGTGAATGTCTAGGATCTGGAGGTTCGACTAGTATGGGATCAGTTTGTGGTTCTACACTTGCATTGATGGATGCTGGAGTGCCTATCAAGAAGCCAGTAGCTGGAATTGCTATGGGATTGATGAGTGAGCATCTAGAAGATGGAACAATTACTAAGTATCGTATTCTTAATGACCTTATGGGAACAGAGGACTTTACTGGAGATATGGATTTTAAGGTGGCTGGAACCAAAGAAGGAATCAATGCTATTCAGCTTGATACTAAACTGAAGGGACTTACGCTCCAGATTATCCATGAGACTATAGATAGAGCAAGTAAAGGATATAAGGAGATTATGGACTTTATGCTTGAGACTATCGGACAGCCAAGAGAAGCTGTTAAGGAATATGCTCCTAAGATTCATGTTTTCAAGATCAATCCTGAGAAAATCAAGGAAGTTATTGGAAAAGGAGGTGAAGTTATTGATAAAATTATTGAACAATGTGATAATATCAAGATTGACTTTGAAGATGATGGGACATGTTTCTTGACTCATAGCAAACAGGAAATTATTGAAAAGGCGAAAAATCTGATCATGGAAATTGCGACAGATTTGGAAGTTGGACAGGTTTTTGATGCAAAGATTGTAAGAGTTGAGGCATATGGACTTTTTGTTCAATTGCCAAAGGGAAAGCAAGGACTTTGCCATGTTTCAAATCTTGGTCAGAAATTCACTGATGGATTGGATAAACATTTCAAGGTTGGAGATGCGATTCATGTTGTGATCTCTCAGATTGGACAAGATGGAAAGATTGCTGTTAAGAGAAAGCTTGGTTAAAAGTTTGAAATAATGAAAATGAAAAATCTGATTTCTCAGTTGGGAGATCAGATTTTTATTTATTATTTTGGAGTTTAGATCTGATATTTTCAGAGATTTTTTTTCTATCTCGGGCTCTACTCATAAATTCATGCATTGCTTTTTTTAGGGTTGGAAGGGTTTTATCTGATACGAGGATTCCTGAATCCTGATCAATAAGTTCAGCGCTAGCACCCTCTTCAAATCCGAGAACTGGAACCCCCATGAGAAGTGCTTCTGCCGTCCCTATTCAAAAACTTTCCTTTGTGAGATTGATGAGTCCTGAGCTTTCTTTTATGGTTTCAGCGAGTCCCTCTTGCATTCGACCTGTAAAAATGATTGTTTCTCCAGCGATGTTTTTTAATTTTTCTTCATCTGGCCCAGAACCTATCATTAGAAGAGGTAATTTGAGTTCATTGAAAAGTTTGATAATGACTTCACACTCTCTCACAAAGCTCACGAGTCTTCCTACACAAACAAAATATGGTTTTGGAGTTTTGGAAATCCCCATATATCGGTATTGATCACTGATGGTAGGGTAGTGAACAGTTGATGAGAAACCGTAGATCTGTTTGGCTAAATTTTGAGTGTAATTACTATTAGAAACTATTGTGTCAAATTTGGTATAGGACTGATCTCGTTTGCGGAGTTTTGGAGCAATTTTCTTAAAAAGCCATTTCTTCCATCCATGAAACTTGCCTAGATATTCCTCGTAATGACTTCGAATATATTGCATTGGAGAGTGTAGGTATAGTGTGGTTGGAACTCCGATTAGATCGATATTTTTTGCAATAGCGAAAGATGAAATCTGAACTTCATCAGGTTTTCGTTTTTTTATCTTTCTCGAGAGGATTTTCATGAATAAGGGATAAAAAACGATCAGGTTGCGGTAGTCAAAGATTGAAGACAGAATTTTGACTTTTCTTTTTTTGAAATAGAGGAAAATTTTTGCTAGCCAATTTGGTAGAGCCTGAATGATAGGTATAGTATAGCTTTTTTCAGGAGATCAGGGAATTGGGATATGAAGCTGTTTTTGTTCTGAAATGAGTGTGAAAAGCTGGATCTGTGTTTCTGGTCAGTTTTTTCTGAGAGCTTTTATGAGAAGGTCGTTTAGCACTTGCATTACGCCTCATGGCATGGTCCAGCAGTTGACAAAGGCGATTTTCATTTTAATCTCTCAGTATATAAAAGTCGCTTGAGTATAGGAGAAAAAAGGCTGATTTCAAGGGGATTTTTGTGACTTAAATTCTGGCTTGACTTTGGTGGTAGAAGTGATACACTCTTTGGATATAGAGCTTATTTCAGGCTTTTTTATCTCTTAAAAGAGTAGAGACGATGAAAACTATGGATAGATTGCTACTTTTGGTGATTGCTGGAGTGTTAGCTGGAACGTATTATTTTACGAATAGTCATGTTCCTAGTCCTGTTGAGCAAAAAAGTGTAAGTGTTGTTGGGATTGGTGAGGCGAGTGCAACTCCAGATCAGTTGACGATTACTTTTTCAGTAAGTCAGACTGGGGCAACTACACAAGCCGCGCAAGAATTAGTAAGTAAGCAAATTGATCAGCTTAGAAAGGGGCTTACTGATCTTGGGATCACGGAGCAGCTCAAAACAGAATCATTTACTACTTCTCCTGATTATTTTTGGAAAGATGGAGATCGTGAGCTTCGTGGACAGAAAACCGTTGCTTTGTTTAGTATCAAGCTAGAGGGGGAAGATTTTCAGAAGAAATGAAATCAGATTCTTCAGTTCTTGCCTCATGTTGGTGACGTAGAGATCTCTAGTACTTATTATACTCTTTCGTCTCAGGAGACGCCAAAACTTAAGGCGAGAGAAAAGGCGTTTGAAACTGCGAAAGCTCAGGCTGAACAAATGGCAAAACTTTTATGAAAAAGGCTTGGAAAGGTGCTTTCAATTTCGGCTGAAAACTCATCTTATGATCGTCCAATGCCATATTATGCAAATGCGGTGATGAAGGAATCTGCTGTTGCAGCAGCGAGTCTCAATGCTGACTCTGAATTAATTTCTGCGGGAGAAGAAAAGATTACAGCAAGTCTTAATGTAACTTTCGAACTTGAGTAATTTTGATTTTAGGTCAAAAATAAAAAAACTGATTTCAGAGATTGAGATCAGTTTTTATTTTAATCATTTATTTACTCGCTTAGCTGAAGGTATAAGGAGATTTTTCCTCAAAAAGCTCTTTCGTAAGATTGAGCTTATTGACTGAATTTGCATAGCAGGTGATAAGCTTTTCTCATTTCTGAACTTTGTCTCCAAGTTTTTTGTGTAGAAAGAGCCCAGCTCAGGCATCTCCTGGAGCTCCAAGCGTTCTCGCAAGCATATTAAGGTATTTCATATCAATACCTGTGAGTTCTCACTCTGTTGGTGCAGTATAGTCAAAGGTTTCTGATCCGAGCGAAAGTTCTTCAGAGTTGATATCAGGTTTTTCTCCTCCTTGTGCTTTGATGATTTCTTGAAGCTTTGTTCGTGCTTTTCAGCTGAGAAGTTCTGAAGTGGCAAGCTCTAGGGCAGAGGAGTAATCTTCTTTCAGTCCGCAGATTACGATGAGCTGAGCTGCTAAATCAAGTGCTTTTTCTTGAAGGTCAAGAGCTCTCTCTGGGTGCTGTTGCAGGATTCTAAGGACTTCTCTTACTTGGAGAACGGCTCAGATTCCGTTTCCTATTGGCTGAATGGCTTGAGTAATTGCGACTTCTGTTTTTATTCCTAGTGATGAACCGATATTTCTGAAATGGTTTGCGATTCTCTCAGCATCGGCTTGGTTTGTGACTTTTGCAGTTGGTCCGACTGGGATGTCGATCAAGCAATGGTTGATTCCCATAGCGTAGTTTTTTGCCATGATACTTGAGATCATTCTGGCATAGGGCTCCATCCCAAGTGGAGCTGAGACCTTGATAATTCTATCGTTTGCTGGTGCAAGGTTAAGATTTCCGTTCCAAGCGAGGCAACATTTGTGCTTATCTACGAGTCTGATGATTTCGGCTTTTTTAAGTTCGCTTTTCATGAGCACTTCTACGCATTCTCCAGTTGCAGCTGGAGAAGTGATTGATTTAGAGAAGGTTTTTGGGATTGTGATCCCTAATGAAGCAAGCAACGGAACGATGATCATTGTGGTTTCGTTTCCTGAAACTCCTCAGATGCAATATTTACTCGCAACAATCCCTGGAAAACGGTACATATCTCCAGTATAAGCGGTTGCTTTCGTAGTATAGGCAAGTTCTTCAGGATCAGATTTGTAGAAAAAGCTTGTCGCGGTATAATAGGCTAAAATCAGATCTGAAAGTTTATTATTTTGCATATCTTCAATGATAGCGTCAATTTCCTCGGTAGTGAGTTTTTCTCAGAGGAGTTTTTTTCTAATGGCTATTAGAGAGAGTGGGTTTGTCCTCATGAATGAAACGAGAACATTATCTCCTTCCATAATTGGGTAGTTATCTAGTAATTCCTGAGTTGCTCAGATAATTCCAGGTTCGAGTTCATCAGAAAATGCAACATCAACGACATATTCTTCTTTATTTCTGATGAGTGAGATTTTGTCTTGAGGGGAGATTCCGTAGGCAGTAGCTTCTTGAGTATTGAGCATAGCTACGATTCCTTCTCAGTTACTGATATTGAGTTTTTTGATTTTTCAACTAAAGATTTCCATAAAGTTTGATAAAAAGAATAAAATCAGATTTTTTTTGTTTTTTTATGCAGGTGTATTTTGGATTTTTGGTAGAATCACATTGTCTGCATAGGCGATTTCTTTCTTTCTGACTGTTGGTTCTACTTGTCTTAGATATTCGCTCTCGATATCTCTAAGAAGCTCATTGTAGCTACTTTGATATTCTTTATTTTTTGTGATATCTGGGCTTTCTCGTTGATTTACGAGTGTTGAGACTTTTTCGATATCTAGAATCCTATCGTCTGTGCCTCCTTTCCCTCATGATTTCTCCAATCGATTCATTATTTTTCCTATGGTAAATTTTGATTTTTCTCGATTGTTTTGCAGTGTCTCTATATTTCTAATTTTTTCTCAGGAGAGGGCATATTTAATCAAATTTCTCGGGGTTTCAATGTGTTTTTTGAAATCTGTATATTGAACGACTTCATTAGTCTCTGTTGGCGTTTTTCAGTCGGTAAATTGTCCTCTTTCTCCGATACGATCTGCAAATTGTTTTAATATTTTTAATTGATTTGTTGAGATGTTCGGTTGCTTGAATGTTTTTAGGATTGGAGCAAAGAAGCTATAATAACCAGGATCTGTATTTTTATTAAGTTGTTCTTTTTTGAGTCCAAGTCCGGATTTGATTTTTGTGATGATTCCGGTTTCTAGTTGCTCTTTTTCTATTTCATGTTTGATACTGGTTGCTTCAGTGTCTCAGAGGTTATGTTGAATATTTTCTCCAAGCTTAGTTTCAATTACTTGTTTGATTTTTTCGTATGAATCTAGTCTTTTATCTGGGAGGATGGTTTTGGGATCTGCTTGATTCATTAACTCGGTTAACCCTGGTATTTTAAAGAGTTTTTTTTGTTTTGTCCCTGTAATATCTATGGACCCTGTTTCGTCGTTGATATTATTGGTACTTATAGAAAATTCTCCTGTGATAGGTGTAAATTGGTAGGAAACCTTTGGATTGTTGGCATCACTATATTGGTAGTAGCTTTTCTCCTCTGCTTTTTGGATTACTTTTCAATTTATTGCTGAGATTCCTAGCTTCTCAAACAGTCCTTTTCATGATTTTAAGGCTGTTAGTTCAGCCTGTTCTTTAATGATCTGTTGAAATTGTTGTCTCTCGCTTGTAATCATTCCCTCTCTTATAGGACTTGCTTCTCGAATCTTTTGAAGCTTTATGAGATCAGGATCGGATTTATCTTTTATGAAGAGCTTTGATAGAAGTGACTTGAGTTTTTCGTTCTCAAACTTGAGCGCTTGAACTTCAGGGCTTTTTATAAAGGCTTTTAGGTATTTCTTGTAGGTTTCCTTAGGGATATTTTTTAGGATATCTTCTTGGGGAATGTTGTTGAGTTCTTTGATGAAATCAGTTTTTTCAGTTGTTCCAGCAGTGGAATCCATGATTTTTTTATCATTATTTTGTTCTTGTTGGTTAGTTCTCTTACTGTCCTTGTTTTCTCTGTTTCCTTTCTCATAATGATTTTGATTTGAATTTTTTATATAGTTTTTTTCCTCCGGATTGAATCTGTAATATGCGGCGGTTTTTTGTGTGTCGAAGGCAGACACTTCTTGGTTTTGAGTAAGTCTTGCTTTTATTTGATCTGTATTAAATTTTTTATTTGTTTTTAAGATATTTTTGAGCTTATCAATAATTCAATTATCAATAAATTTTTTAGTTTCACCAAATTCTTCAAGGAGTTTTTCAATAGTACCTTGTGTCTTAGGCCCTCGCTCACCATCGATGGTGATTCCCTTTCTATTGTAGTAGTATCTACCGATGATTTGGATAATTCTATAAGTTTCAGAATTTTTTGATCTTTTCCCTTTGAGTCCTGATATAATAAGTTCTTGACGGTTAAGAAATCCGTTAGCTTCTTTAGAGTTTTCATTAGCTGTCTTATTCGCTTTTTTGATAAGTTCTTTATTAGAGAGATTTTTTTTAATCTTATTAAAGGCATTGAGTTTATATTCTTGATTATTTTGTGTAGTACTGATGAGTGCATTTTTAAATCGGTTTGAATCTTTATTTGAAAATTTATCAATACAAAACTGTTCTCGTTGATCGTAGATTTCATCAACTGTTGCTTTTTCACTTACTGTAAATTCCTCAGATAAATAATCATCAATAAAAGCTTGGAAAGTTAATGTTCCTACGGCATTTCTTTTTGCTTTGATTGGAGCTAGATCGGCCTCAGTAATTTCTTTCTTATTTTTTCATGTGATTTTTATAGCTAGCTCGCTAATTCCGTCATTAATATTTTGATTATTGAGTTCTGCCCTTGCTTTTTCAAAACGAGTGTAGGATATAAAGTTATTGAATTCTTCTCGCCATTCATTGTTAAGTGGGTAGTTGTCTTTATTTCAAACGGGTTGTTGGAGTTGTTT
Organism: uncultured bacterium; assembly: GCA_963537415.1. GTDB lineage: Bacteria > Patescibacteriota > Gracilibacteria > Absconditabacterales > Absconditicoccaceae > HOT-345. Next base: position 12,977 of record CAUTDF010000002.1, read on the forward strand.
GATTCATTTAAGGAGTTTAACAAAATCAGGGTATTGATCTCTTTGACTAAAGTTGCTATTGATGTATCCAGAAACTCAAAGTTTTCGGTAGTTGAAAATATTTTCTTCATTAAGGTTTCCGTTATCATCGAAAAATTCTTTTTTCTTTGGGTCTTCAGTGTTTTGTATCTCAATAAATTGATTCAGATTGTTAATTATTTGTGGGTTATTTACACTTTCTTTCTCGTATGCTTGTAGCCCTGGAAATTTTTCTTTTAACTTGGTATAAGCTTCATCAAGTTCTTGTTTTGTCATTTCTGACTTTAATTCTTTTCAAGATTCAGCCCCTTGTTGTGCCGTATTTTTTTTGATTTTATTGTCGTCATATCTTTGGGATTCAATGCTCATTGTACGATGCAAGGGGATATAAAAGTTTCACAGTTAATTTTAGTGATTTTTTTTGTTTTGTCAAATTTGGGCGTAAGATGCAATAGTAATCTTTTTCTTTTGCAATTGAGAGAAAAAACGATATAGTGAGTCAGAATTATTTACTTTTTAGCGATAATAGAATGAAACTTAGAGAGGAATTAGAGGCTCGTGGATTGCTTTATCAGTATACTGATGAGAAATTTTTTGATTTGTATGAAAAGTGAGGCGAGAAATTCTATTGTGGCTATGATCCAACTGCAGATTCTCTTCATCTTGGGCATTTTTTGACCTTTATGGCTGCAGTAAATTTTATGAAGAGAGGAAATACTTTTGTGATGCTGATCTGAGGTGCAACTGGGATGATTGGTGATCCAACTGGGAAAAGTGAGGCGAGAGCTTTTCTTTGACTCGATCAATTAAGGCATAATCAAGAGGCGATTACCAAACAAGTGGGTCAGATTTTGGAAAATTTAAAAAAACTGACAGGAAAGGATTTTCAATTTAAAGTCGTGAATAATTATGATTTTTACAAGGATTTGTCGGTCTTTGACTGGTATAGAACAGTTGGGAAATATATCACGCTAAATACTATGCTCAGTAAGGAATCAGTGAAAAAGAGGCTCGAGAATACTGAGTCTGGTATCAGTTATACTGAGTTTAGTTATATGCTTTTGCAAGGAAATGACTTTGTTCATTTATATGAAAATGAAGGTGTAAAGCTTCAGATTTGAGGATCTGATCAGCGAGGGAATATGGTGACTGGAACTGAAATGCTACGTAAAAAGACGGAAGGTGAGTTAGAAAGTTATGTTATGACCTTGCCTTTGATGATGGACTCAACAGGAAAAAAATTTTGAAAATCTGAATGAAATGCAATTTGGTTAGATCAGGAGAAAAATAGTCCATATTTTGTATATCAGTATTTTGTGAATACTGCGGATGCTGATGTAGAGAAATTTTTGAGGGCATTTACTTTGCTAGAGATTTCAGAAATAGAGGCGATTGTTTCACAACATGTTCAGCAACCAGAGCTCAGGTATGGACAGAGACAGTTAGCGAATTATGTGATTCAAACCCTTTTTGGGAAGGAGGCTGCTCAGCAGGCTGAAAAGATTTCAGAATTCCTTTTTGGGGAAAGAGATAAAATGGAGTTACTTTCAGCTTTTTCTGTTGATGAATTGCAGGCTTTAGCAAGAGAAACTGGAGGTTGTAGTGTTCAGGAAGATGAGATCAGAATTTTAGAACTTTTGGTGTTGGCTTGAGTTTGTGAATCTAATGGAGATGCGAAGAAACTTATTGCTCAGGGGGCGATCTCTGTAAATGAGCAGCTTGTTTCTGATATTGGTCAGAAGTTTTCAAGGAGTGATGCGGTTAATTGAGTTTTGCTTATTAGGAAAGGAAAGAAAAACTATAAAATTGCTCAGTTTTAATTTTTTTCTTTACGCAAATGCATACCTTCCAGCTTTTGCTCCCTAATGATGGGAGAAAACTTAAAAATCTTTTTACAGCTCTTTTGAAAAAAGGGGTAATTTCTCAGGCGGTTGTGATGAATTATGCTAAGATTTATCAGCTTTCTGAGCCAAAAATCCAAAAATCTGAAAAAAAACTGGTTATGTTTCTTGGTGTGGCTGAGGAACAAGAAAAATTTCTTCACCTTGTATCTCAGATCAGTTCATGGACTTTTGAGAATGGAGATTTGTTTCTTATGCCTGGACTTTCTTAAAAAAAGCCTCTTTGAGTGAAACTCAAGGAGGTTTTTGGGTCTCTCAGGATGCCTGGAGGGATAGTGGAGGATCTTCAGCATTTTCTTCCTCTTTTTCTGTCATGTCTTCTTTTAGTAGTTCATCACCTTCGGTGATAAAGAGTTTCGATGCTGCCATAATCGCATACATAATAAATCCACCGATTAAGGCAATTACTCCAATCGCACTATATGCGATTGTTGCTGGCTCTGTTTTGCAACTGACGAGTAATGTGCCTAAAAGCATAAGGGTAAAATACTTTTTCATTGTTTTTATGTTTTTTTATTTTTCTGAGTGCTATGATAATTATTTTGTAATAAAAGTCAATATAAATAAAAAAGAGAAATCTGATTTATTCTTCCTTTTTTAGGTGGATTGCTAGTACTCAATATTCCTTTTCTTGAATTGCAGTGTAGAATTGATGATAGATTGCAATTCATTCTTGGATCTCAGAAATTCATGGAATGATCTTACTTATATCCTCTTGTTGGAGCATCGTTTGGAAGTTTTTGTAGTGAGCGATTCTTTTTACCAGAAATATCTGCCCAGTATTTTCGAGTTCTATTTTATCTCAGGGGATGAGTTTTGCAAATTTTCATTTATTGAGTCTTCATTCTATGCATTTTTCTCAGCTGAGGAGCTGAGATCTGTAAGGTTCTTGAACATTGAATGTTGTTTTCATTTAGTGCTCTTATTTACATTTAAATCCGTTAATTCAGTATCTCTTTATACTTTCTTCATTTCAAATGATTGAGTTATGCATTTTTATTATTTCTATTCAGGAGAGATTAGTTGCTGATATATTTTCAATATAGTCTTCAAGTGAGCTATATTTAATATTATTTTTGATTTCTTTTTTCAGTGTTTTTCACTCCTGAGAAAAGGTGAGAAAATCTCAGATCTTATATTTTTGTGCTTCTTCTCCTGATATTCATATTCGTGTTTCTTTATCTCCAAAAAGTTGTGGGAAATCAGATTTTCCCGTATCAATGTTCCAATTTCTAGGTTCTAATTTTTGAGATAGAGGACAATATAGGTATACTTCGCTGTCTCAGTCTTTTTTGTATTTGTTATAGACTTCGTAGAGTGGTTGAAAGTTCATTTTTTTGAACATATGTAGTGACTTTGGTGCTTTCTTTTTAGACACTGAAGTATAGATCCCATCTGCATTTGGGTAGTTTTTTTGGATAGTATTTAGAAAGGTTTCCCAGAGCTTCCAAATATGTCCTTTTCAAAATTCATCAAAGAGGAACATACTTTTAAGCTCTATATATCAGTTTTTAGTCTCTATGCACGGTTCCTCGGATAGGAGTTGATTTTTGAAAACGAGGATTCAAATTGGTTTTTCATTATGCTCTAGAAAAACATAGTCTCTGTCAGCTTTTTTTATAACTTTTAGAATATTGTCTTTGAGTTTACTATAAATCGGACTGAGTTGGCGATAATATGATCTTAGTACTGAAAAAATCTGTTGCTGAGAATACTCTGATCAAGTAGAGATTTTGTAGTCTGTGTCTTTATTTATCTTTGATGCTATCTGATTTTCCCGTAGTTCAAGAGTATTGTCCATTTTCGTTGTTTGAAAATGTAAACTAAAATCTTTTTCTAAGTTTGATCAAGAGGTATCTCCTGATTATCGTTACATATAGGTCTGATGTCCCCATTCTCAATTACCTCACATCTACCATAGATTTTGTTATTGAAAATATAACTCCCATCTCGTAGACCGTAGATTTTTCTCGTATAGGATTCTTGAAGTAGTATGTTCATTATTTCAGGATTCTCTCTTTTCTTTTCAAAGTGTGGTTCAATGCTGATTTTACTAAGTCCTAATCCCTCCAAAAGCAGAGGTAAATCAGTTTTTTTGATTTTCTCAGAAGTATTTAAGACTGAGTAGGAACAATTCATCGCCCCAGCACTGATTCATACAATAGGGCAATCTAAATTGATAAGGTAATTTGCTAGGTCTATCTCATGAAAAAAGAGATTTTGCTGATAAGTATTGCCCCCGGCGAGTAAGATCAAAGAAGCCTGATTTAGGATATTTTTTATATTACCTCTTGTACGGTTATCAATGATTTGATATTCCTTAAAAGATAATCATGAGTATTCTAGAGCCTTTTTGTCTAACTCTAAGAAAAGATCATTTCCCTTATAATCGTTCGGGGTGCTTGAAATGAGAACAAATTTTTTGTTTCAAGTAACTTCTGATTTTAAATTTACTAAAAAATTATTTTTCTCAGAAAACTTTGTTGCAGTATAAGTGTTATTGTCTTTCTTTATGCCTCAGATGTTACTTGTGAGGAAGAGTTTTCTATCTTGCGGTGTTTTATTTTTATATGTTTTGAAATTACTATTAAGATCTTTTGTACTGACTGTTTGTTTTTTCAAACTTCCCATTTATACATAAATTTGAGACCTTAAAAACTATTTGAAAAGGATTAAAACTCGCAATTCTTAGGAGTCCTTGGGAAAGGAATTGCGTCACGAATATTCTCCATACCAGTTACATACATTACGAGTCTCTCAAATCCAAGTCCAAAACCTGAATGTGGAACGCTTCCATATTTTCTGAGATCAAGATACCATTGATAGTCTTCTGTAGACATTTCGAGGTTTTCCATCTTTTTTGTTAATTTTTCGTAGTTATCTTCTCTTTGAGATCCTCAGATGAGTTCTCCGATTCCAGGTACGAGCATATCCATTGCTCTAACGGTTTTCCCATCTTCGTTGAGTTTCATATAGAAGGCTTTAATTTCTTGTGGATAATCGGTTACAAATACTGGTCCGTTAAAGACTTTTTCTGAGAGGAATCTCTCGTGTTCAGTCTGAAGATCAATTCCCCATTCTGGAGCGTATTCAAAATTTTGTCCTGATTTTTTAAGGAGTTCAATTGCTTCAGTATAGGTTACTCTCGCAAATGTTGAATTAACTAGTTTTTCAGCTCTTTCTTTTACTCCTGGGAAAATAAATTGGTCAAAAAATTCCATCTCAGCAGGAGCTTCTTCTAGAACATATCTAAGAACATATTTGATCATATCTTCTGCGATTTGCATATTTTCTTTGAGGTCAGCAAATGCGATTTCAGGTTCAATCATCCAAAATTCTGAAAGGTGTCTTGTTGTATTTGAATTTTCCGCACGGAATGTTGGTCCGAAAGTGTAGATTTTTCCAAAGGCAGAGGCAAAAGTCTCTCCCTCAAGTTGTCCACTTACTGTCAAACCTGCCTTTTTTCAGAAGAAGTCTTTAGAAAAATCAACCTCTCCAGATTCAGTTTTGGGAGTATCTTTAAGGTCTAGAGTTGTGATTTGGAACATTTCTCCGGCTCCTTCAGCATCACTTGCGGTAATAATTGGCGTATGTACTCGGATGAAACCTCTTTCATTAAAGAACTTATGAATAGCGAAAGAAAGCAGACTTCTTACTCTGAATACTGCTGAAAAAGTGTTTGTTCTTGGTCTGAGATGTGCGATAGTTCTGAGATATTCAAAAGAGTGTCTCTTTTTTTGGAGTGGGAATGTTTCATCTGCTGCTCCTAAAAGTGTTATTTTTGTAGCTTTGAGTTCAAAAGCTTGTTTTGCTCATTCGGATTTTATGAGATCTCCTTCAATCTGAAGGCTGCTCCCTGTTCCGTATTTTACGACTTCATTGAAATTTTCAAGTTCTTGTTCAAAAACGATCTGAAGATTTTTTAGATATGAACCATCATTGAGCTCGATAAATCCAAAAGTCTTTGAATCTCTGAGACTTCTTACTCGTCCGTTTACGATGATCTTGCTTCCGATAAGTGATTCGTAGCTTTTATAGATCGTTTTGATACTTGTCGTTTGCATTTTGAATGAATATATGAAAAAGTAAATTATCTGATTTATAGTGTTTTTTATAGAGAATACAAGTCTTAACAAGAAAAAAAATCTGATTTTTATTCAGATTTTTCTTGAGGCATTGTGGGGTGAAGCTGTGGACATCTTATAGTCAGCAAGTTTGATTTTCATCTAGATACCTTCACTGTCATTCCTAATGATAGCTGCAGTGAAACCTCGCAATGATAGTTGGTTTTATCTGTGAGAGGCTAACTCCTCTAATGCAGAGAAAAGTTCTCCTACAGTTTTGATAGGTATAACCTTTTGTTTTCGTTCACGAGTATCTGGTATTCCCTTTATGTATTGAAAGAGGTATTTTCTAAACTCTACGACTGAACGATATTCTTTTGAGAAATCAATCAGCTTTTTCAGCTTTTCTAAGTCTTCAAGTGTTGGTTGGTTGAGAGCGTAGTTATCTACCTTTTCTCACCATTCTTCAAATCGTAGATCACAGGCTATCATCATGAGTAGATGTTCTTGCATGGTCTCTAGTTTTTCGCTGAGTGATGGGAGATGTTGCGTGAAGATTCGTGGATTTCCTATAGCGCCTTGTCCAATCATGATTCCATCAAACTTTCATTGATCAAGTACTTCTTTGGCCATTTGATAAGAAGTGATGCCTCAGTTGGCGATAACCTTGCAGGGGAGGACTTCTTTGACTTGGTGGATAAATCAAAAATCAGCATCTCCTGTATAGAGTTGTTTGAGGGTTCTGCCGTGAATACTAATCAGATCGCAGCTTGGTGCGATACGTTTTAGGAAATCGAGTTGTTCAGGCTTGTCTTCTTCATGAAGTCCTGCTCTGGATTTTACAGAAAAAGATAAGTCAGAATTTTCTTTTACGATTTTTGAAAGATTTTGGATGATTGTGATAGTCTTTTCACGATGTCTAAGCATATCAGAGCCACCACCACATTTCATGACGGTATTTGATGGACATCAGGTATTGAGCTCTATCCCTGAGAATTGGTCGGCATATTTTTCAACTAAGATCTTGGCGGTTTGCAGGAGTGTTGCTTCATTTCCTCAGTAGATCTGAGCGATTGGGAGTTGTTTAGGTGTGGTCAAGATATGCCTGATGACTTTGCTTGGATTGATGATAAAACCATCAGCATTCATAAACTCAGTTCGTAGCTGTAGGGTATCGTTTTGATTTTTATAATGATCAAAAATTTTTTTTGTGATCAGGCGGGTTGCACAATTTGTGATCCCATCCATCGGCGCAAAGCACAGTTGCATATTGAGATTTTTCTAGGTTCTAAAAAAGAGGAGTTTTAACATTCTTCCAAAAATCTGAGTTCAACCTTTCTGAGTCAGAATTTTGGATTGTGAAATTTTACAATTCCGAGATTATTCCGTATTTCAAGTACATATCCAGTTCCAAAGAGCTTATGTCTTACAGTTGCTCATTCGGTGATTGAAGATTGATGTTGGGCTCCTCAACCTTTGGTGAGGTCGTAGAATTTGAGCAGATCATTTGGGATTTCCTGGAGAAATCTGCTGACAGGATTCATCTTGGTTTGCCCTCGAGTCATTCTGCTATTTGCATGCGAGATGAAGAGTGCGTCTTTGGCTCTAGTAATTGCGACATACATTAGTCTCCTTTCTTCTTCTAGCATTTTTGGTTCGAGAAGAGAGTTTGCGAGTGGAAAGATATTGTCCTCAGCACCTACGATAAATACAGCTGGGAACTCTAGTCCTTTACTAGAGTGGATCGTCATGAGTTTGACTGCGTCAGAATTTTCATCTGTATTTTCGATAGTATCTACCATTAGGGTTACTTCTTCCAAAAATCGTCTCAGCAACTCTTCTCCAGAACTGATGATTTCTTCGTTTGCATTTGCGGTTCAAAATTCATATTTGCTCGCCATGTTGATCAGTTGTCCAATGTTTTCGTACTTTTCTTCTGCAGTTTGTTCGCTGTCTTCTTCCTTGATAAGGTAGCCTTTATAGTCAATTTTTTTGACAAGATATTCCGTGAGATCTGCTGGGTTAAGTGTTTTGATCGCTGTTGTTAATTGATTGAAAAGTTCAATAAAATCTTTGATCCCATCGAGTGCTGGAGTTGTTAGTTTGATTCAGCATTCTTGTTCAATTATTTTTGTCGTTCCCATTTCAGAAAGTGTGAGAAGTATTTCATAGAGGCTTACTCCCATTTCTAAGGCATAGGATTCTAATCTTTCAAGTGAAGTTTTTCAGATTTTTCTATTTGGAATATTGAGTACTCTCTTGAGCGATACCGTATCAAATGGGTTATTGATGACTTTGAGATAGGCAAGGATATCCTTGATTTCTTTTCTTTCAAAAAATTTAAATGCTCCATAGATTTTGTAGGGGATTCCTTCTTGGACAAAAAGAGATTCAAAATTCTGAGATTGAGAGTTTGTTCTATAAAGGATTGCTACCTGTCCTCGTGATTTCAGTTTCCCTTTATCTTTCATTTGTTTGATGAGATCAATTGTATTCGCTGCTTCATCAATATCGGTATTGTACGTGAGAACAGTAATTTTGTCGTTTCATTCTCTATACGCGATGATATTTTTTTCGTATTGGTTTTTATTCTGCTTGATAACAGCATTACCTGCTGATACGATATGCGCTTTTGAACGATAATTGGTTTGGAGCTTAAACATTTGGATATCTGGCCAGTATTGTTTTACATTGAGAAAGTTCTCCATAAGTGCACCTCTTCGTCCATAGATACTCTGAAAATCATCTCCAATGAGCGTGATATTTGCTCATTCTCAGCTCATCATTTTCATCAGTTCAAACTGGATCCAGTTGGTATCTTGCGCTTCATCTACGAGAATATAGTCAAAGCTGTTTTGCCATTTTTGAAGGACTTCAGGGTTTTTTTTGAAGAGTTGATAGGGGAGGAGCAGTAAATCATCAAAATCAAGGCTGTTTGATTTTTCGAGTTCCTTTTCGTATTCTTGGTAGAGTTTTCCCATCTGATCTTCATAGTTTCCGTTGCTATATTTGAGGAAAAGTTCTGCAGTTCTTCCTTCGTTTTTTTGCTTTGAAATAAAGCTTTTTACTTCTTGAGGTTTGAAGGTATCCGCCATTGCATATCTTTTGAGAATGTCTCTGATGATTTTTGCGCTATCATCGGCGTCTAAGATTCCAAAGTTTTTATTGTACTTCATCTCTAATTTTTCGATATCTTCCTTAAGAATTTTGAGGAAAATTGAGTGGAAAGTTCCAATCCATTTGAGTTTTCTTGGATCAAGGTGCTGCATTGAGCTCGGAGTAGTTGTATTCATTTCATTGAGAAAATCTCAAAAATCTGAGTCAGATTTTTGTTCTTCATTTGTAAATGATTGGCTAGAAATTTCGTCTCAAAGCTTGATCAGTCTTTCTTTCATCTCGTTTGCTGCTTTGTTGGTGAAGGTTACCGCTAAGATTCTCTCTACTTTGATATTTTTTCACCAGATTAGATATGCGATCTTGTAGGTAAGCACTCTCGTTTTTCAACTTCCAGCACCAGCAATAATCAGAGTTGATGTATTGGTATGGAGTGCAGCAGCGGTTTGTTCATCATTGAGATTTGAGGCGATATAGTCTTTGAGTTGCATATTTATATTTTATCTCAAAAGTGGTAAAAATCTGATTTCAGATTGTATGAAATCTACTCTGAGTTTCAATTTCAAATGAGAGATTTTTTTATCATTATTTTTCTCTTGATTTTATGTATAAAGAAAATGGCTAAAAATCTGATATATTCAGCTTTTTATTTGATGTTCTCTGCTGAAAATTAAAAACTGTGTTATTTTCTCTTGATTATCTATCGCCAATCACTATAAAGGTCTTCAGTCAAATTTTTATATTGTTTGAGGAATAATGGCACACAAAAAAGCCGCTGGTTCGGTTAAAAATCTAAAGGACTCACAACCAAAATATCGTGGAGTCAAGGTCTTTGGAGGACAGCCAGTTTTAGCTGGAAATATTATTATTAGACAAAAAGGTTCTAAATATGAATGCGGAAAAAATACTTATGAAGCTGCAGATTTTTCAGTACATGCTGCAATTGATGGAGTAGTTGCATTCAGAAAGAAGAACTTTAAGAAGTTCAACGGAAGAACTTATCTTAAGACTGTTGTTGAGGTAGTTTCTCCAGAAGATCTATTGAAGGTAAAAGAGGATGCACCAAAGGCTGAAAAAACAGCTAAGGCTCCTGCAAAAAAGGCTCCAGCTAAGAAAGCAGTAGCTCCAAAGAAGGCTCCTGCAAAAAAAGCAAAGGCTGAGTAATATTAAGTGATAATTTTTTAATTTACTAATCACAACTTATCAAATGACAATTGGTCCAAAGAAAAAGGTGAGTAAAGTGCAATCTCGTAAAAGACACTCAACTTGGAAATCTATTAATCTTAAGAGATTAGAAAATACTTATCAGACTGCAAAGTGTCCAAACTGTGGTGCTAATAGACTAAATCATAGAGTTTGTCCATCTTGTGGATATTATAATGGTAAGCAAGTTCTTACTATTAAGTCAAAGGCTAAGGATACTGTAGTAGACGCTTAGTCTCCTTATTATTTAGCTCTGGAAGATTATTCCTATGGATATTAGAAAAAGAATCAATGCGAGGAAAGTGGTATTAGCCTATATTTACGAGCATTGTTTTTTTTCTGCAATGCAAAAAAATCTGATTGTTCAGCCATCTAAAGTTGCTGAAGCATGAGATCAGATTTCTTCTTCTGATACTCCAGTTGAAAACTCATTTTTTGATGCTGAATTTCTCAAACAAGTAGCATCAAAAAAACAGCAGCAAGAGCATATTGATGAGTATGTCCAGGCACAAGTTACTGAGTATTTGATCAATCAGAGTCCTGAGGAAGATGCTGGGTATTTGATGAAGTATGGTTTTGATCAGTGGCAACTTGAGGAGATTGATACAGATTATGTTTTTAAGGTGACTTCTGCTATTTCTCGTTATGAAGAGGAATTGATTGAGAAGGTTAATCAGAATACGCAAACTTTCCAATATGAGCAGATGGATATTATGGATCAGGTATGCCTTTTGCAGGGGTATTTAGAGGTAAAGGTGATGGATACGCCGCCTGCTGTGGTGATCAATGAGATGGTTGAGCTGGCAAAGAGGTATTCTGATGATGGAGCTCCAAAATTAGTAAATGGGCTGTTGAATACTATTTTGATAGATAAGAAATAACTAGAGACCTGAATTTAAATCAGGTTTTTATATTTATGGTAGATTTTTATGCAAAAAGACTTGAATAAATTTTTTTGAGTTCTCCTTTGAGGAGCGATAGGGGATGCACTTTGAGCTCCTGTAGAATTTCTCGCTAGAGGAGAGTTCCCTTGGGTAGATGAATATCTCTCTAATCCTGAATACGATCTCTATGAGGGTGAACGAACTGATGATACTGCAATGACACTTCTCTTGGCTGAGAGTCTGATAAAAAAGAATGGATTTGATATTGAAGATCAACTTACTAATTATCTTAAGCGATCATTGAGTGGGTATATGGGCTTGAGAGATTATCCTCAGGGAATGGGGAATCAAACTTTAAAAATGCTTCAAGCTTTTCTTAAGTATCGCCAGGCGAAGGAAAGATGAGAAGAGCATCATAAACCATGGGAAGTTGATTTAAGTGGGTGTGAACTTGATGGGAATGGTTCTTTGATGAGGATTTGATCGATTCCGCTTTTTTACTTTGATGATGTAGAGAAAGCGATCTTCTATGCGGAAGAATCGAGTAAATCAACTCATAATACTGATATTTGCATTGCTGCTTGTAGGTATTATGTTGGACTGATTTGGGCGATTTTGCATGGGGCAAGTAAAAAAGAGGTATTGAATTCAGCTTTTTCTCCTTTGGACTGATGTTGGGAGAAATATAAGATCCCTAAGGCATTACAAGCTATATTTGAAGGATCATATAAAGAAAAAACTGCTGAGGAGCTTCAAACTTTTTGATATGTGGCGAATAGTTTGGAAATTGCTCTTTGGTGATTTTATAATGCTGATAATTTTAAGAGTGGTATGGAGATGGTAGTTAACCTTGGTGGAGATAGTGATACAAATGCTTGTATTTATGGCTTTTTGGCTGGTGCATATTATGGGTATGAAAGTTTTCCGGAAGCTTGGAAACAAGGCTTGGTAGAGAAAGAAAAAATTATTGATTTTGCAGAGCAACTGTATATCTTAAAGTAGCAAAATAAAAAAAGAAGTCTGATTTTAGACTTCTTTTTTTGTTGAAACAAGTAATATTTTTTTTACTGAAAGATTCTGAGGCTTGAACTTGCTTCATTTACTGTTGGGAAAAGAGTTTCTCCATTGGTGATTTCCGTTTGAATCCCTTGCGATTGAAGGTCAGTCACTAACTGTATAAAGCAAGTATCTAGGATGATTTTCAGATTTGTCTTTCGTTTTTCATAAGTTGCTGGGTTCGTTGTTTTTTTCTCAGTTAAGAGGCGAGCAAATTCACTCCAGAACATTTTCATTCCCAGTGTATTCATTACTCCTTTTGCGATAAAGTTTAGCGTGTCGATAAAGCTTGTTAGAAAGCTATCGTATACGATTCAGACCTTTTCATTGGTAAAAGAGAGTAGGTATTTTCAGTCAGCTTTTTGAGTTAAGAGTCCTGACGTGAAAATACTTTCAGCAACTTTAGGTGCAACTTTATGAGGAGTCTGGTCGTTTACTCATAGAGGAAGAAAAAACAGACTTCCATATTGGTTTTTGAAGTGATTGAGTAGTGTGGTTGCTGATTTTTCAATAGCGAACTGAACGACCTGTTGTAGTTGGCTCATTTTTGTTTTTCGTTGGTTTAAAAGTCAGATTTTTTATTATGCTGCAATTCTAAGTGTTTTCATCTTTTCTTTTGTAGATGGTTTTTCAAAGAATGCAATCGCTTCAGCGAGTTCAGGCTTATTTTTAGCATATTCATGAATATCTACTCCTTTCTGATATGCTTCACAGGCTTGCACAAGAGCCTTAGCGCCTGACTGAGTTCCCTTTGGATGAGCGTGACATCCTGCACCCATTGTTGTGATGAAATCTACATTTCCCATGAGATCAATGAAAGGTTTGAGAAGAGTTGGATTGAGACCTCCAGAGATGATAGGGCAGCAGGTCTTGATTGCTCTCCAGCTATCATCGGTAAGTACTTCTTCATTATCTTCGTCTCTTTGTACGAGAGCTACGAAGTCTTTATCAGTTTCTGGGATTGTTCCCCAAGACTGTTCAAAGATATGTCCAGTCTTTTTCATATATCTGATACCTTCTGCTGCAGTTACATCTTCTGCTTTATCTCCAGCCATTTTTCCAACTCCTGCGGTTCCTGTATGGATTCCAGAAGCTCCAGCGAGTCTTGCAAATTTTGAAAGGACTAAAACTGAGTATCCAATAGGGTTTTCTGGTCTAGTGAATGCACCATGCCCAGCTCTATGAAAGTGGATAAATACATCTGGATACTTTCTTCTCAAGGTCTGAACAGCCATCCAACCTGCTGTTGTTCCATCAATTAGGAAGGCATAAGATCCTGGTTCAAATCCTGCGTTTCTAATCATCTCACATCTTTCGATCATGGTATCGTAATCAGCAGCTGATACATTGAAAGAGTGCACCTTTTTCTGTCCAGTTTCTTTTACTGCTTTGTCCATAGCTTCCTTTACATGCTTTACCATTTTATCATAAGGACAAAAATCCTGATTTGCCTGTGGTTCATCATTTTTTACAAAGTCTCCTCCTCATACCCAAAAATCATAACATACCTCAGCGTATTCAGCAGAAGTAAGTCCCATCTTTGGTTTGATGATGGTTCCGAGGATTGGTCTATTGTAAACATTGAGGTATTTTCTCATGTCTGCTAGGGTATAGCTTGGTCCATCGTATTGTTCAAGCATTGCAGGTGGAAACCATACATCAAGAATTTTTAATGCTTTTACTTCCTTCATTCCAAAGACATTTCCCGCAATATAGGTGAGGATATTCTGAATATTTCCACCTCTATCAAAAAGTCTCCATGGGTATGCGATCCAGATAAGTTCTTTTTCGGCATCTACCTTATATACGAGGGCATTCATTTCTTTTGAAAAGGCAGTTTCCGTCTCAACTAGGAAATTTGTTCCAGTAGAGGATTCAGCTGCAACTTCACAAGCTGCCTGGAGAATGTTCATTGATTTTCCAGGTTGAAAGTGCGCTGCAACAAGCATATATTGTCCATTTTTTGGATTTGGGAGATCAAGATTGACATAGGCCAATTGATGATCATTGAGTGTTGGTAAAAGGTCTTTTACGTTTGACATATTTTATTTGGTATAGAATATAAAGCTAAAGCTGATTATATTCAGATTTTTTTATTTTGCAACTTTTTGAAAGGATTTTAGAGAAAAAGAAAAAACCTGAGTTTGATTCAGGTTTTTCTATGATTTAATGACAGATTATTCTGCATCTTCAGTAGCTTCTTTTGCTTTAGGAGCTTTTTTTGTAGTTTCTCCTTCAGCTTTTTCTTCCAAGTGTTTCATTGAAAGTCCGATCTTTCTATTTTTAGGATCGATGAGGATAAGCTTAGCCTTTACAATTTGTCCAAGTTTTACGATTTCATTTGGATTGTTAACTGCTTTTTGAGAAAGCTCGCTAAGGTGAACAAGTCCATTGATATCGTCAAATACTCTCACAAATACTCCATAAGGTACAAATCTGATGATTTCTCCTTCGATAATATCTCCAACTTTGTACTTCTTTGGAAGTTCTGACCAAGGATCTCCTTTGAGCTGCTTGCTTGAAAGAGAGATCTTTCCGTTTTCAAGACCAATTACTTTAACTTGCATCTTGTCTCCGATCTTTCCAAGTCTATCGATATCATTTACGTGTCCGTAAGTAATTTCTGAGATGTGAACGAGACCTTCAACAGTACCTCCGATAGTCACGAAAAGTCCGTATGAAGAGATTCCTGAAACCACTCCGTCAAATACTTTTCCAACTTCAAGTTCAGCAAGAACCTTTTCTCTTTCTTCTTTGAGAGCTTCTCTTTCAGAAAGGATAATTCTTCTGTCTTCTTCATCGATATTGATTACTCTTACCTTGATTTCCTGTCCGATAAGTTCAAGAAGTTTATCAAAGATAGCTTCTTGATCTCCATCTTCTACTCTAGGGTAGTGGATAGGAGCAAGTTGAGACAATGGGATGAATCCCTTGATACCATGCATATCGATCAAAAGTCCTCCAAGGTTTGCCTCAGTAGGAACAACAGTGATGATTTCATCTTTTTCGAACTTTGCAATAACTGACTTCCATACGTCGTATTGGAGGAGTCTAGTTACTGAAACGATGTAGTATCCATCTTCGTGTCTTACAGCTGGATTGATAATCTCAAGCTCAAGTTCTGTAGATGGGTTAAGATCAAATTGTGATCTTTTAAGTTCCTTAGCTTCTTTTGAAAGGATGATACCAGTAAATGCACCGTTTTCGCAGTTTACAAGAACTCCGTTCTCAATTTCTTTAAGGATTGTTCACTTTACTTTTTGCCCTTCCTTGATAAGAGGAACTGTGAACTGGCTTGCCGCTGGGGCAGTAGCTTTTTTAGCCATTAATGATGTAAAATTAAATAAATAAAATTAAGAATAATTAGACCTTAAGTCAGATTTTTTTACTGATTTTTGTGTAAGCATCTAGATCCTTTGCTTTTAGGTATCTCAAGAAAGATCTTCTCTTTGCTACCTTTTTCAAAAGACTTCTCTTTGCATCATAATCTTTTGCATTAGTTGCAACATGTGCTTGCAACATTGCGATTTGATCAGATAAAAGACCGATTTGCATTTGTGGAGACCCAGTATCTCTCTCGTGTCTCTGAAATACATTTTCCTGTGTTTTTGCCATTAAACAAACCACTTATAAAAATAAAAAGAATTCTGAACAAACCCAAAAGCAAATTGCCTTTTTCGGAATGTCCACGTACTCTCGGTAGGAATCGAACCTACATCTAACCCTTAGGACGGGCCTATTCTATCCATTGAACTACGAGAGCTTGAGCATACGCAAAAATTTCCTCCTCAAGGGGAATGCTGATCTTTTATATTTATTTGCGATATAAAATCAAGGAGAAAGAATCAGATTTTTTTGATTGAAAAAAGTCCTATGAGTTACATAGGACTTTGGGACTATTGTTCTTCTGATTTTGCGTTATTTGTTGGGAAAGTATTGAGTTCCCATTTTGCTTCTCTATACCAGATAGTACCTTTAACTTTTGCTCGAGGTTTTATTATACTAGTATTTTCTTTGTATCCACGGAATACATACTCTCCACGTAGTCGCATCGAATTTTTGTCAAAATACCATTTAAAGCTTTCATCAGATAGCTTGAATTTTCTTGTGCGATTACTTCCTATATTGTATTGAAATATTTCCCATTCTCCGATAAATTTTGGTATATTAGGAGTCGTTATTTCTGTCGGTTCAAACTCTATGATAAGAGCATATTCAACTTCGCCTTTGTGATATTCTGATTGTGCTTGAATATAGGTATCCCACATAAAGCCGTTTGAAACTATTACTTCTGATTCAGATTTTTGAGTAGAACTTTCTACAGAAGTAGTGTAGTAATTGTTAATGATTTCTTCCTTTCTGCAAGAGCTAAAAGAAAGACTTAGTGTAAGCATTGTGATGATAATAATATTTCTTTTCATTGTTCTATAAGTTTAATTTGTTTTTTTAATCTTTGTGTTTGAGATGAAGGGGACTACTCAGGTTATTAAAATTTTCTCAGTAGAACCCCTTTACTCCTTTGTAATTATCAAGTATAATTATTTTCTTATTTCTACAGATCTTCTTGGATAGGTATTGAATTTTAGATTGTCGTATGTTTCGTATTTTATACTACCATCAATCCATGCATCCTTTAATTTCCATTTGTAAGATTTTTCAATGTTTGATAATTTATACTTGTACTCTAGATAGAGAAACGGACTTTCTCCTTCATTCTTTTCTCCTTCTTTTTGGAATAGGTCAAAAGATCTGTCGTTTGTTGAAAGATCAATTACTTTTTCAATCATATTCTCTGATCTTTCTCCAATGAGTGACCATTGTCCTTTTAATTGGATATCTCTTTGATCTTCTATTAGATAGTTTTTGAGGTCATTGTTTCCCTTTTTGCTTGGAATTTTTATCTGTATTATCAGATAACCTTGACTCTCATCTAGTGAAGTATACCATTTTACACTGTTAGAGATTGTGACTCTAGGTGGGGTGAATGGTATTAGCGGAGCTTGTTGTTCAGGAGTTGGAGGAGGAAGAAGTGTTTCTCCAGAATCTTCTTTTTTGCAAGAAGTTGTCAGAGATACTACTACAAGGGTTGCGAGAAACAAAGTTACTGTCTTCACTTTGTTTGTCATGAGTTGGATGATTTTTCTCATTTTTGTTAAAATTAATTTGATTATATTTTTTGTTAATGATCTCAAATCTTAAAGAAATATTTTTTCTTTAGATTTATGTTTTATCTTATATATAATTTCTATAAAAAGTCAATATAAAATTAGATCTTTTTTGATTAAAAAAATCCTATGAGTTACATAGGATAGTAATTGAGCTTTTTGATTAGTATCTAAGAAATATAGATGATAGGATGTTTAAGAGTTAAGTATTGCACAAGAATGAAAATAACTCAGATAATACCTAGGATTGCTTGGATGAGCCAGATTTTCATTACGATTGTAGACTCTTGCATTCCTTTGTATTCAAGTAGATGATGAAAAGGCGCGACCGCAAAGAGTTTTCTTTTGAGGATTTTTTTCCAGAAGATTTGCAGCCCGCTTGAGAGGAATTCTAAGATAAAAACTCAGAAAATTATGATAAAGGGGATAATGATTCAAAATCTCATATTGAGTAGGTAGAGGAGTGATGCAACAATTCCTCCTAGTGCGAAAGCTCAGCTATCACCCATAAAAACTTTTGCTGGATTGATATTGTAGAAGAGGAAAGCTACTAAAACTGAAATGAGAATTGAGATAATTGTCGTCGCGATATAGGTTCCATTGAGGAAGGTTGAGATACCAAGGCATCAGAGGACGATGATGATGAGTCCACCAGCTAGTCCATCAAGCCCATCTGTGATATTGATGGCATTAACGATTCCAATTGTCGTGAGGAAGGTTAAAATTGGGAAGAAGATTCAGATTTCTATTTTTCATCAAAGGGGTCGTAGATTGATATAGTTGATACCTAGTTTTACATAAAACCAATACGAGATGAATGCGGAAAATAGGATCATCCCTGTCATTTTTGCCTTTGCGCTTAATCATTTGATCTTTCAGAAATTTTTGATATTAAGCCAGTCATCAACTAGTCCAATCAATCACATACTAAAGAAACCAAAGAGAATAATATAGGTTTCTTTGCTATTTCGCAGTGAGTAGGTGATGATCCCTTTTTTTTGTAGGATAAAGGAAAGTCAGATCATGATTAGCATAATCACCATAAAGAGTCCTCATCCCATTGTTGGAGTTCCTGCTTTGTGAGAGTGGAGTTTTGCAAATATTTCAGACTTTTCTCCAGTGGCGTTGTTTTCACGGATAGTTTTTCCTGCCTTGAGTTTTCTAAGGAGCTTGATATACAGCGGATAGAGGAGCATGGCCAGCCCAATACTGATTAAGGAATAGGTTAGAATTCAGATTATGTTTGCTAATGTTGACATTTTTCCTGAGAGGAATTAAATCACAAGAGTTTTCTTGAGTTTTTTTGTTCAAAACTGACTCTGAGTATATTTTTTCTCAGGAGAGATTGCAAGTCAATTATAATGCTCTAATCATAAAAAATAAAAATGTCAAGCTATAAACAAGAGAAACAAAAGTCAGAATTTTATTTTTTTTGTACTTTTATGTATACTTATATGGAGAATTTTTATTTCTATTTTTGTAGTTATGGTTCAAAATTCTATTGATGTTTTAAAGAGTTTGCAGTCTGAGACTGATAAGATCAAGGCAGATCTTGATGCTTTAAAAAAGCTGACAGAAAGCAAGGAAAAGGCTCAGAAAAAGCTTGAACTTTACCAATCTATTCAGGTTGTTCAGGAGCTTGCAAAAGTTCAGTTTGAGAGGGAGAAAGATCAAAATGTAAAAGAGAAGATTGCAGAGGTGCAATCTAAGGTTTCTGATTTTTCAAAAGAGCTTTGAAAACTAGAAGATGTGGTTTCTCAAGGGAAAGATCAAGCGGATCAGGATTCTAGGACTATGAATCCAGATAATGGGAAAGATAAAACATCAACTCAGAAAAAAGAGGAGTGAACTTGGGCATCTCTCAAACATTTTACTGGAGAGCAGCGAGATGCGGTTCGTAGTAAGGAAACTTGGAGTAAAGAACCTGGGAAAAATATTCTTCGTACCGCTGGTTTTGTAGCTACAGGAGTTGGTGCTGCTGCTCTTGTGTATAAGGGGGTTAAGTGGCTCTTTGGTAGTGATGAGGAAGAAGAAAAGGAGGAAAATAGCAAAGAAGAATCAAAGTCAAAAAAAGAGAAAAAAGGCTGATTTTGGAATAGTTGGTTTTGAAAGGCTTTGAAATGGGGAGGAATAACTGCTGGTTCAATTTGGGGGATTAGTAAGCTCTGGAACTGGTTTAATGGCGATGTTGAGCCATCAAGGGGAGCTTCATGAGAAGATAAATACAATGGTTATGATAAGTTTCACTCTAATCCAGAAAATAAGGAAAAGGCTGAAAATTATGAGAGGATTGGAGAGAATATCGATGTATTATATTCAACTTTTTATCAAAAGGAACTTGATGCTGGATATCAGGATGAGTTAGAAATGCAGAGAATTTCTAATGAAATGAAAAAATCTAATCCTGATGCTAAAAATTATAAGTGAATCATCCCATTTTGTCTAGATAATCAATACGGAAGTGTTGCAGCTATTTTGGAGCAAAATAGTTCATTTAAGAGCTTGTTAGGAGAGGGATTTGCCAAGATGAAGAATCATATTCTCAGCTGGAGTACCGAGAAACTTGCTGTTTTGGTGGAATCATTTTTTAGTAAGTTGCCGTCTTGGAAATTGGTTGAAAATATTGAAGGATCAATCGTTGATAAAATTAAGGCGTGGGGAGAGAATAGTGAGGAAGCTCAGAATGAATTAAAATATTTTTTTAGGCAAGGGATCAGAGTTCAGACTTTCCTTTTTGAAAAGAAGGATCAGCTTGCTGATGCTATCGCGGAGAAAAAATCTAAAACCCTTAATATTTCTAAGAAAGAGCTTCTATCTGATAGTGATAATTTTGAAAAATATATTGCAAAGGATCCTGATTATCAGGCTTTTGTCGATGCTCCAATTGCTGGTGCGATGAATATTCTCAAAAAATATGGGCTTGATTCAGCAGATGTTTCACAAGATCTTAAAGATGAGATTCAGAAACTTGATCAGAGAAGAGATGAGCTTTTGGATGCTCAGAGTGGGCAATCAGATATTTTGCAAGTAGCATATAATAAAAAGTCTGGAGAAGTATTTAGTCCAGATGAGAAAAAGAATCTTCAATCAGCATGTGAGAATGTTGCCAAAGATATTGATGAAGAATTGATTGATGCTGTTGAGGAGAGTGTATTAAATATGTATGGAGATCTATTTGCAACAGATAATGCATGTTTAAGAGAATATATTGAAAAATCTGGTCTTCATGAGATCCTTCGTGGTTCTCAGACTTTTCTCCAGCAACAAAAGCAGCGTTTGGCGAATTGAGAGGAAATTCCTACAGAGGAACTCAAGGCTACAGCTCAGGTGATGAATGATCTTTTAGCACTCAAAAAGGAATGTTTTCTCGGGCAGATGACTATCCAAAAAGATATCGATGAGAACTGAAATATTATCTATAGAGTGCCAGGATTTTTGCTTGGATCAATAAAGAATTTATGAAAGAGTCTCAAACAAGTGTATAACTGAGAATATCTGTCAGGTTTTTCTACTTTTATGGGTTCGCTTTTGGGAACTGGAATTGTGATTAGTGCCGCAGGAGTGCTTATGAGAAGTAATAAAACTGTGATTTTGGGACTTAAAACAGCGGGTGCTCCGTTGACAGTACCGCTTTTTGTGCTGAATAAATTGATGGAAAAAACCGCGATTGGAAGTAGACTGAGAAATAAGATGATCTATGGATCTCCAAGCTGGGTACAGTCAAATCTTTTCTTTAGAGGTGAACTTGGACAAGAAAAATTGCTTACAGCACTTGATAACTGAGATATTTCTCTTGAAAAAGTTGAGCGTATTTTGAGCAGAAAGAGCCATGCTCCGTTTATGGATGTAGATAAAAGAGAAGAGTGGCTCAAGATGTTCAATATATCCAAAGATACCAAGAAAGAGGACTATCTTGCTAAAATCTTTGATACCTATGTAACAAGAAAGAACGGGCAACAATATCTTTTTGATCTGAGAAATAATCATAGAAATCTGTATGATGATCTTGTAAAATACTTTGATCATTCTTCAGATATTAGAGAGGCGGTGAGGACCGGTGTAAGTCCAGATGCACTGCAGATCGGAGTTGATAAATTCAATAAGGGATTGCCTGTTGATTTTAAAGGTATTCAGCAGCTCTTGGATAGTCCTGAGTATAAGGGACTTGTGCAAAGAACTCTTAATTCAAAAGCTTCCTTGTCAAAGCAGTTAAAAAAAACTAGTTCAGATGCTGGTAAGCTAAAAATCAAGCAACAACTTGATTCTTATGATGAACTTTTAGATATGTTGTCTTGAAAAACGAGTTCAGAAGTTGCTCAAATAGTTGATGTTTTAGATATGTTTTGACCATCTCAAGATGCTGGGCTCTCTGTTGCAGCGATCAAAAAGTTAAAAACTCTTTCTCGTCTTCAGGATGCGGTAGATGCTAATTGAAATAAACTGGTTTCTAATTTTGATGATATTTTGAAAAATCTTGATACTGATGAATTAGTTAAATTGCTTAACAAAAAAATCGGTTGAGTGCTGGATTCAGAATTAGATAGTTTGATTAAAACTTTCAAAACTATTAAAGCTGATGGATTTAAAAAGGCAATAAAAAATGCTGATGAGTTTGCAATTTGTGTGAAATCCCTCTTTAAGTTTGCAGCTAAGATTAGCTAATTTTATGTAATGAAATAAAAAAAGTCTTATGTCAACTCAGGTAGAAACACTTAAACAGGAAATTTCCGGGTATTATCTTGAGGATTTCAAAAAAGAGCTTTGATGGTTTAAATCAATAGCACTTTTACCTATTGAGAACAAAGTGAAGGATATTATTGTTGGGAAAACTGAGCTACCAAAGCACTTTGATGAGGCAAAGGAGTTTGGTTGGTGGAGATATATTATTGATTTTGTAGCGCCTTCGACTGCAAAGGAGATTTTCGAATTTATGAAAGCAAAAAGAATAGAGATTGAAAAAAGAAATACTCAAGAGGAACTTTCCAGACTTAAAGCTGAAATTCTCTGAGAAGCTCCTGTAGCTGATGGGACAGAAAATATAGATCAGAATTCTGATCTTTCTTGAACTTCACATTCTACTTCACATTCCGCAGATCAACAGTCTTGAAATACTTCTTCAGGTGCCGGTCTAGAGGGGCAGACTAGTGGAAGCTCTCCTGAGAGTTCTACAAATACTTTAGGAAATTCTTGGCATAATATTGGGTATGGAGCTTCAACTTCTATGCTTGGAGTTGGGGGAATTGAGACTGTGGATAGGTTGATTAAGCAGGCTGAGGCTCGCAATCTGAATAATATTGATGCAGCAAAGATGAAATCAGGAATGCATAATCTTATTGAGAACTTGGAAAATCAGAAAAAAGCGTTGAGCTCTCGTTTGAGTAAAAGACAAATCAAAAATATTGATAAAACGATTCAAAAGATGAGTTCAGGATTCGAATCTTTGGATGATGAAGGACTCGCGGCATTCAAACAGTGGAATAGTCTTAAAGGACAGATTCCAGATGAGTTATTGACTGCTGCTGGAATGCATCCTAGGCAATTTTCAAAGCTTGCTCCCTATGCAGATGAATTGATTGGAAAAACGCCTGCAGAGATCCGTGAGATTATGAAACTGAAAAAAGTTGATATGGAACTCAGCGATGATGTCCTGAAGCTTTTAGGATCGGCTAAGGATGCTCAGGAGTTTCAAGCGATGAGTAATGTCCTCTCAAAAGGTAAAAAACTCACGCAGTGGGCAAAAAGTTTGAAAGCTGCTATGATGATTGATGTGGCATTTCTTGGACTAGATGTGTGGACTTACCTTGAGACGATGGATGAAGCGGAATTGATCGCAAAGGTTAATCAAACAAGGGCAGAGAACAAGAAAAATCAGGCAACTTTTCAGCTTGCAGTTTGACTTTCTTCTTTTGCGATAGAGGCGATTATTATCTGTGGTGGAATTGGAGCCGTAGGTGGTGCTCCTGGAGTGGTCGTTTGACTTGCGGTTTGAGTAGTGACTGCTGCTGTGAGTATTGGAGCTGATGCCTTGTATTTTGATACGCATGATTTTTATCTGCAGAATAGGGAGGATTTCTTGAGGCAGAGTAGAGCTGAGCTTAGGCAAGCAGTTTTGCAAGGTTTACATAGTCAAAAGTTTTGAAACCAGTCTTGGAATGAGAAAATTGGTGCTCCTGCAGATAATATAAAATCTAAAAACCTGGATGAAGCCTTGTATTCGCTTCTTTTTATTGAAGAGATGAGAGATAGTACAGATGAGATGCTTCATTATTATATCGCTTCTAGGAAGTCTGAGTCAGATTTTTTGAAAGATTTATCACCAGAGCAGGCTGAGGCATTTACTACTTCTCTGAAAAAAATCAAGGAGAAAATTGCTGTTAGGACTAAATATTTAACTGAGCAGTTTAAAAAGCCGAATCTGATGAATAAGCTAAAAAGCTGAGTAGGTACCTCAGGTTTGATTGATCTGGTCGCAGAGTCTGCTGGATATTTGAAGATGTTTGAAGCAAAAAAATGGGATGAGAATCTTGATTATGCCAAGAATCTGGCACAGTTTAAATCAGAATTTTTTGCAGATTTTCCGAGAGAGAAAGTTAAAAAACTTGAGGATTTGAGCAAGAATAATTGTTTCCTTTTTGAGGAACTGATTTCGGTTGCTGATTTTGATTCTTTGATGGCTGAGGGAGATTCTCCTGAGTATAGTCAGAATTTACACCTTATCAAAAAATATAGGGAATGGCTCAGTCTTGAGCAGAGAAGTGAGGAAGTATCATATTTTTCTCCTCAGGATACTAATAGAAATATGGCTATGCTTGAAAAGTTGATTGAGAATGGCTTTGATGAGCAGAAATTACAGTTTGAAACTTTGAATAAGAATGAATTAGTTGATATTGTTCAGTTTGCTAAAGAGAGGAATTCAGATTTAGAGTATTCTGATGATGTAAGTCAAAATGTAAAGTATCAACTAGCCAAGAGGCTTTATGGCTATGAGGGAGCGAATTCAGCGGAGGAGTTGATGGCTTTCTTTTCGGAGGATAAGTGAGGAGTTCATGGTATTTACTATACTAGTGAGTGGAAGATCAATAGAGATTGGCTGATAGATCGTGCATTATCCCAGCAGCTTCCCAAGGAAATAAAATCAGCGGATGTGCCTGGATTGGTTGATCGTTTGATTAGTGCTATTCGTGGCTCAAATATTGATACGAAGACTGAGGCGATTGATCCTTATTTACAACAAGAGTTTGAGAAAGTGCTCAGAGGGATTTTGACTGAGGAGCTTGCAGCTAGAACGCTAGAGGAGCAAACAAGGGTCAAAAACCAGATTTCTACTTTTGTTAAAAATCATGTCTCTAATGGAGAGTATTTAGAATTGCCATATTATCTGATTATTGAGGCGAAAAGAGCTGGACTTGGTGATCTGCAGAGAAAGTTTTTCACTTGGGAAGGAGGAAAAATGAAGATTTGTTCGATGAGTTCAGAAATATGAGGTTTGGATGCTTTTGCTGGAGTTGAGAAGCAATATCTAGTATCTGATAGAACAAAATATAGTCCTGAACAGCAGAAGTGTATTGATCGTGTTGAACTGGCACATAAAAAGTTAGAGGACTTGAGGGGAGTCGACTGAAGCTTTGGCTTTGAGGATGATTTAGATTTGCCTAGGGAACTTGAGCTTATGATCAGTCAGAAATATAAAGATCGAGAGCAAGTTAAGGCAAATCTATTGGTGTATGCTCCGTGAACTGCGGCGTCTTTGACATTGAGGCAGTCAGAGGAATATGCTCAGTATTTTGAAAATTTATATAAAGGTTTACTTTTGAGAGTGAGTCAGTTTAAGTTGACTAATGATATTGATGATTTTGGAAGTTTTCAAGAAGCAGTTAGGCTTGGTCAACAGAATATTTTTGATAAAGATGGAAATCTGAATGTAGAAAAGGATTCTCCGTTAGATCAGCAACCAATTAAAGCGTATTATGCGAAGAAGTTAGAAAGTCTTAAACTTAAGGTCAATGGAGAAGAGAAGTTGCTTAAATCACTTTGGTCCTCTGATAAATCTGAGGAACGTAAGTTGGCTTTGCGCGCTTCAAATCTTGTGATTGAAAAGATTTTAGAGTGATGGATGCTGAGAAATATTTGAACTACGAAGATGAATATTACTAAAATGAATCTAAATCAGTGACTTTTCGCTCAAATTGATAGGCGTATTCAGGAGCAGATTTCTTCTCTTGAGATAGTTGCGTATATTGATGATACAAAAATTCCTGAATGTACCTATGAAATCAAAACACTTTCTCAGCCTGAGAAAGCGGTTATTGGAGGACTTGGAGAGTTGCAAAATCAGATTGAAAATCAGAAAGATACTGTCGTTTGGCAGGGGAAAAGATGAAATATCGAGTATCTACCAAAAAGTTCAGAGATTAAAAGTCGAGGTCATAAGGTAAAATTTGAACAAAAGGCTGATAAATTTATGCTGTCAGGTTTATCTTTGGAGCTTTCTTTAGATGAGATGCTTTGGCTGGCGAACTTTAGAAATCGATGTGTGTCGAAATATCATGGGCAAAAGGTAGGATTTAAGACGGATTTTACAAGCTTAGAGATTTTGAAGTTTAGATTTCAGCCGACGCTCGTTATTGATGGTACAACACTCGTGAAGAGATCAGATTTGGAAGCAAAATGTTGAGCACTAAAAGATGATGCAAAGATGCAGAAGTTGGCAGATTGGCTGACAAAAGAGCTTTCATAATTTTATATGCTTATATTACAAAGAATGTGAACATTAGATCATTTAGGGCAGTTTATTGATGCTGTGAGCTGAGAGGCTAGTTCTACTCAGGAAGAACTTGTTGAACTCAAAACTGACTTAGCAAAAGCTGTTGTTGAAAAGATGAAGGAGAAAGATCCGCTTTCTATCGTTGGAATCGCAGATGATATGGTAGTTGATTATCTGGTTTCTGAGTGATTTTTTGATGCGATCAAGGATAATATGATGGGGAAGGCGCTTGAGCTAAGTTCTTTACATGGGTTGCTATCAGAGATTAGGGAAAAACTAAAAAAAGTTGATACTAAGGAACAACTTGATCAGCTTAGAGCTGAGGTTTTGAGTAAAATAGATGAAAAATCTGAAGGAAGCCAAGATTCTGCTTGAGAGACTGAGGAGAATACTTCTCAAGATCAGAAAAATAAAGAAAATCAGAATTCTTCAGCTTCTTCCACTACTGGGGGAGTTTCTCCACAGGAACATAAGGTGCAATCTCTAGATTCTCATCATGAGATCAAGAATCGACCGAGTGAGCAGATTCCATACATTGAGGCGACAATCAAGTTTGCAGAGGGGCAAATTGGAAAGCCATATCAATGGTGAGCTACAGGTCCAAGTGGATTTGATTGTTCAGGACTTTGGAATTGGGCGTTTCAGGAGCAGGGGATTAAGTTTGATTCTCGTTTTACGGCAGCGGCTTTTGAAGCCAGTGATGTTAATATTCCAAAAGAAGAAGTCAGAGTTTGAGATTTTATGTATTGGGATGAACAGCCAGGTAAGAAGAGACATAATCCAATCTATCATATTGAGATGGTCGTTGGACAGCCGTATCAGGAGAATGGGAAATGGTATGTGAAAACAATCGGCTCTTCAACTGATAAGTGAGTTTTAGATCTCAATGGACAAAAGACTGCTAAGAGTTGAGTTTGATATAGAGTGAGAGAGATTACTGGATATCGTCATTTTGGGCGTCCACCGTATTATCTGCAGTTGGCTAAGCATCAGGCTTCTGGTGATAGGCAGCAGCTTGTTGCTTCAGCAGGTAGAGTTTCTCCAGATACAAAGAAGGAACTGGTGGCTTAATTTTATTTTATATAAAAAAAGAAAAGAGAAATCTGATTTCTCTTTTTTATAATTCCCAAACTTTGTATTGAACTCAAGCTTTTGGTGTTTGAATTCCCTCAGCAATATATCTTCTAAACCGAGTCCTTTGTTTTTTTGCCAGATGATGCGTGTTCCTTTTTAGGAGTTCCTCCATCTTTTCGCGTCCGTAGTCTCAGTTGAGGTAGTTTACTACTTCTTTGTATCAGATTCCTTGCATAGATTGAAGGTTTGGACTATAGCCTTCTTTGAGTAAGCCTTCTACCTCTTCGATGAGTCCATCCTTGAACATTTGTTTGATTCTTTGATTGATGAGTTGGTTTGTGGATTCTTTGTCTCTTCGGAGTCCTAGCATAAGGAGCGGATGTGAAACTGGTTGCTGAATATATCCTTCAGTTTTTGTTTTTCCTGTGAGATAAAAGATTTCTAGAGCTCTAATGAGGTATCTGGTAGAATTTGGATGTAATTTTTGAGCTTCTTCTGGATCGATGGCTTTAAGTTGTTCGTGGAGAAAACCAGGTTTTTCAGCTTCTTTTTTTTCTAAGTCTGCTCTGAGAGTATAGTCAGGAGCACATTCAGGCATAGAGAAATTTTTATAAATTGTGTCGATATAGAGTCAGGTTCCTCCTACGATAAATGGGGTCTTTCCTTTTGCTAAAATTTGATTGAGGAGCTGATCTGTTGTTTCTTTTCGTTCTCATGCAGTATAAGTTTCGTCTGGATTTACAATATCTATCTGATGATGGGGAAGTTTTTCTCTAATTTCTTTGCTGATTTTATCAGTTCAGATGTCCATTTTTCTGAAGATTTGTCTACTGTCGCTTGAGATCACCTCAATATCAAAAAAATCTGATAATAAAACAGAAAGCTTGGTCTTCCCTGTTGCAGTTGCTCACCAGATAATGACCGTTCCGTCAGGATTTTGATCTTTGAAATCGCTGATTGTGGTTTTTGCCTCAGCGAGGATTGTAGAGATATCCATTATAGTTTCGCTTGGTTAAAGTTTTTTATGATAATAAGGAAAGGGTATTTGGTTTCAATTGAAAATGAGAATTATTCTGCTATGCTTAAAATCTATTGTTACAAATAGGCTCCTTTTATATGAATTTGATTTTTTTAGATATTTATCATGAGAGAGAAAACAAAAAATCTGACTTTTGTAGTCAGTTTTTTCTTTTATTCAAAATATTCAAGAGCAGTAGGAATCGAACCTACACCTCCAACTTCGGAGATTGGCGTGCTACCACTGCACTATGCTCTTTTGCAGAGTGAAATATTAGTCAATCAGTCTGAAAATGCAAGGATATCTAGAGTCCTCTTGTTCAACCATTATTTTTTACTCTTCTGTTTTGCCCAAAGTATGGTACTTTGTGCGGCATTTTTTGCCTGTGGACTATTTTTATAGCAGGAACTTCATGTTATTTCTGCTCAGCGGGTAACTATTTGTTCCGTAGAGGTATTTTTAAGTTTTTCCACTGATCAGAAGCCCATTTCTTCTAAACGATCTATGAAAGTGTTACCGATTCACTTGATAGCAAGGAGCTTTTCTCTTTCTTCCTTTGTGAATGCCATGCTTATCTCTCAAACAGTGATAAAATAAAGATGCTTTGAAAAATAATTAGATGCGTTGAATAAAGTTATCAGGTATGCCTTGCGAGAACGCCTCATCGAATCTTGAGATCAGGTCTATTTGATTTAATACAAGTTGCGACCTCTTTGAGTGTGGATGCGGTAGTCGTGACATCATCAACTAGGAGGATGTGGGAGCTTATCGGTATTTTTTCAAGGTGTAATGGAGAGAAGGCTGAATTCAGATTTTTTTGTCTTTGTGATCTAGAAAGTTTGAGTTGAGATGCAGTGTATTTGCCCTTTTTTGCAAGTTGCAAAACTGGGATATTAAGCTCTTTAGCGAGATGCTTTGCTAAAAGTTCAGATTGATTGTATCCTTTCTCAAAGTAGTGTCTCCATCGATGTGAAGGGATAAAAGAGATGATGAGATTTCCCTGGTTTAATGCTTCACTTAGAGTTTGGTGTGTCTGAGTCAAAAGGCTGAGTCTCTGAGCCAAGAAAGGTCCAATATCTTTTTTATGATAAAATTTGAGCTTAAGGATTAGTTTTTTGATGAGTGTTTGATAGGAGAAACAGATAAGTACTCATTCAAGAGCAGTTTCTCAGTTGGATTTGCAGAGTTGGCAGGTCTTGAAATCTTTTTGAGGGCTATGGCAGAAAGGACATAGTTCTGGGTGGGGAGTGAGTTTCTTTTTGCACTCAAAACAGAGATAGGATCCCTGTTTACCGCAACCAAGGCATTCACGCGGGAAAATCAGATCAATCAGCGACATTATTCAGTTTTGGACTCTTTAAAAATTAGAGAGTTGGCTCGTCTTTTGAGATAGTAAGTTTGATATTGATATGAGAAGAACAGATGATTACTAGCAGTCCAACGACACAACAAAAAAGTGGCAAATACTGTGTGTAAGTCAGAATTTCTGGGTTCATAAAGAGCCATTCATAAATGCCTCCTTTAAAATAGCTTAGGGTGAAAAAAAGATAAGAAATCAGACTTCCAATGCAGAGTGGTAGCCAAACTAAAGCTTGTAATTTTCAACTAATCATTGAGAATGAGATTTGCAAATGTGAGTTTTGTGCAAAGAACCATAATAAAAGACCGGAAAGTACGAGAATGATTGTTGGTTGTGCATTGATGAGAAAATTTGCGTATGCTCCGTAGCGGATTCCTAAAAATATTAGTTCTGGATTGGTATTAAGTGTTCAGGAATACGTGATCAGCATTGTTCCTAGTGCAAGCGAAATTGCAAGCATAACATAGCTCGCAAACGTGATTTTGATCAGTTTTTCTGCTGATAGAAGTCCTAAGAGAATAATTGCTATCAGAATGACAACCAAATATAGCAAAGGAATTGGCATCTTTGTAAAAAAGATAAAAAGTCAGATTTTTTTATTGGTTTGTATTTTGTGCAAAAGATTTGACTACAACTTGGTCACTTCGTTCTCTTTTCCCAAAATTTGTGAGTTGGATTTTTTCGTGTCCTTTCCCAGCGATCAAGACGATATCTCATGGTTTTGCCAGATCTCTAGCGAGTTTAATAGCATAGAGTCTTTCTGGAATGATAAAGAGTTCTTTCCCTTGTGAAAAGAGTTTTGTCTGGATTTGACTTGTGAGCTGATCGAGGATCTCAAGTCTATTTTCGCTACTTGGATCATCATCAGTTGCGATCAGGATATCCGAATATTGGCCTGCGATTTCTCACATGATCGGTCTTTTTGCTTTGTCTCTATTTCCTGGAGCACCAAAAACAGTAATCAGCTTTCAGTCTCCTTTTTGGTTATGAAGAAATGTAAGTGTTTTTTCCAGTCCATCAGGTGTGTGTGCAAAATCAACAAAATACTGAACCCCATTGATCGTAAAGTTTTGCATTCTTCATTCAATACCTTCAAACCTTTCTACTGAAGCGAGGATACTCTCCATACTTAGTCAGATCTGAATACCAACTGATATTGCAGCAAGGATATTGCTGATATTGTAGGTTCAGAGTAATTTTGTAGAGCTACGATAAAGTTTTCCTAGGTATGAAAAAGTGAATTCGGTATGATCTATGTACTCGATGATTTGAGTAGCTTTGAGGATAGCAGATGCTTGGAGGGCATAATTGATCTTTTTATCAAAAGGCATTTCTTCAAACCATTTTCTTCCATAACTGTCATCGCTTGGGAAAATTCAGAATTTATTCTGTTTTTTATTGTTGAGCACTCATTTGAAAAGTTTTTTTTTGCTCTCAGCGTAGTTTTCCATAGTCCCATGATAGTCGAGATGATCGTGGGTAATATTCGTTAATACTGCTACATCAAAATCTACCCCTTCAAATCTGTGTTGATCGAGACCTTGAGAACTGGCTTCTAGGATTGCTATTTTGCAGCCATTATTTTTTGCAGTAGAGAGAAGCGCTTGAAGGTCAAAAGCATCTAGAGAGGTCATTTTTTTGAGGTTATTGAGATTTTTATTTCAGATTTTTATATTTGCTGTGCTTACTGCGACAGCGGGTGCAAGGTTATCATTGAGAATTTGGTGAATGAGATTTACTGTGGTTGTTTTTCCGTTTGTTCAGGTTACACCGATAAGAAAAAATCCCTCAGCTGGGTTTCCGTAGAGGCTACGAGCGACTGATGCCTGAGTCTTTTTAAAAAAGTGGTAAAAGGCTGAATTTTGTAAAAGTGGGTAGAGTTTGTCATAAGCGATGAGTTTTTTTAGGAGGGCTTTCATTTTTTTGAAAATGAGAGATAAATTTTCAGAAAAACTATAGTGAATTTATGCATATTTACAAGGGAAATCGTAATATTGGATTTTTATTGCTTGGTGGATATTCTCGATAATGTGAAAATTTTTATTTGCTAAGTAGGCAAATAAATTCTTTTTTGTTTTTTGACAAATTAAAAAAACTGAGTATACTTAGTAAAAACCTTTATTTTACTTCTTGGTATTCTATGACAAAAAAGGAATTTATGCTTCAAGTGATTGCTTTTCTTCCTGATTGGAAGATGGGATGGGGACTTAAGCCTCTTATTGAAAATAATCAGCTAGAGCCTGATGTTTTTGAGAAATTGTATCAGATTTTTAGGGAAAATGTCCATTCGACCTATTCTCAATACGAGAAACTTCAATTTAAGGAGAGACTTTTGAATTCTGAGGCTTTGAAACTTCAGGAAAGAGCTCAAAATGAATCAGATCAGGTTGATTTAGAAGCAATGTTTGAAACATTGTAGTTTTTAGTTCCTAACAAGAAAATGCAAATGAGTGAAGAAAAGCAGACAATCCTTGGAGGAACTCAGCCTTCAAATATGAACTTAGATCAAGGGATCTTGGATCTGATCCAAAATTCTAAGTCTGGAAGCGGATTAGAGGGGCTTTTGGATTTTGAATCTAAGTTGACAAAAAATGAGAAAAAACTCAGTCCATCAGAGATAAAGGCTCTTTTGGAAAGGACAAAAAAAGATATTCAAAATCCAGATTTTTTGTCTTTTGAAAGTGGAAAAAAAGATGATAAGGATTTTGGTTTTGAGGGACTTGGTGTAGACGTGATCCCGACTTTAACTCCGAATGGAGACTGTATTATCCCAGTGAATTTCTGGTATGATGGGCAGAGGAGAACGATTCTGCTTGTTCTCAATGTGCAGTCTGATGGAGAGGCGAATATTTATGAACTCCCAGAGTGAGATAATCATTATAAGCTTGCGATCAATAATATTGAATTTACCTACCAATTGATCCAAGAAAATAAAACTTTTAAGATGCATTATGATCATTAATATTTTATTTGCTGATATAAAAAGAAGATGAGTGGAGAAAATCCAGATATGAAAACAGATATATATAAGTATCCAAACGAGACTGTTAACCATTATGAGCAACCAGTTGGTAAGAATGAAGAAAATGCGCTTCGCACTCTTGGTAGGCTCTTCCATTGGAAAGAGTATAAGGATGCTAATACCTTTGTTTCAAATGTTATAGATGGTCCGAAAACTTTGGGAGGAACTATTTCTCAGGAAATTATGGATTTGAGAGAGCAATTTGTGAGTCTCAAAAAAGAAGTAGAAACTCTTAAATGAAATCTCTCAATTAACTTGGAAAATAAAATTTTGGATACTCCAACTATTGCTAGTGTTCTTCAAAAAAATTGATATATAAATTATGATCCATCTGCTCAATGAAAGATGTTTAATACTCAAAGTAAGGAGCTAACACCTGAAGCTTCAGATAAATCAATTGAATGAAAGAATCCTCTTCCAGCATGAGGAGCTACTAAGATAGCTTAATTAAAAATCTGGCTTGCATTTTTTTGACTGATCTTTAGTATGAGTCGCTAGAATTTTTATATTGATATTGTACTATGAGAGATCTTATTTTGGCGGGAATTCAGTGAAGTGGAAAGGGGACACAAGCTCAGCTTTTGCTTGAAGAATTTTGAAATCAGATTCAGTACTTTGAGACAGGGAATATTCTAAGAGCACTGATGAGCAATGAAAATGCTATTGGTCAGTATCTAAAAGAGCTTGTGAATGCAGGACGTTTGGTAAAAGATGAGGTTGTAGTCTGACTTTTTAAGGTTTTTTTGGAGACCTTGGATAATAAGTCTGTTTTATGAGATGGAAGTCTGAGGAGGGTAGGTCAGACAAAGGGAATCCTTGACGCTCTGCTAGAAAAAGGCAGAAAGCCGATTGTTGTTCAGCTTGAAATCCCTGAAGAGGAAGTATATAAAAGGCTCTCTCATCGTAAAATGTGTAAAAACTGCGGGAAAATTCACTCAACGCTCTTAAGTCCAGAAATTCAACAGTGTCAGAAATGCTGATGAGAACTCTATGTTCGTGCTGATGACGCAGATAGTACTGCCGTTGAGACGAGAATCTCTGAGTATAAGAAAGAAACTATCCCAGCTTTGGATTATGTGAACGAGCTTTGATTGCTTGTAAAGATTGATGGGATGCAGAGTATAGAAGCTATCTATGCACAAATTAAGGAATTAATTTTGAATTAACAAAACTCTCTGGAAAGAAAAACTTCCAGAGAGTTGAATAATTTAAAAAACATATACGAAAAAACTGTACTTGCAGTATATGGTTTCTTTAGAAAAAGTCAAGATAAACATAGAAATGAAATATCTACAACGCAATCTGAGTATCGATCTTAAATCAAAAAACTCTCTAGGAGAATACTCCGAGAGAGTTAGATAATCAATTCTAAAATTTAATAATTATGAGAAATATCGTACCGGGAGTATACACATCTTTTCTAAAATGTCAAGTAAAAATCTGAGAGAATCAGATTTTTTTATTTTTGTAGAGAATAGTATCCAGGACTAGTTTCTTTAATAGTGCTGTTGAGTAGGAGGAGGGTTATTTCTTGCAAGAGTGAAGAATACTCGAGTTCTGTGCTTACTAATAACTCCTCAAAGGAGGCAGGAGTAGTATTGAGATGATTGTAAATTTTGAGTTGGGATGGAGTGAGTTCTGAGATAGTAGCTGCTGGAATACAAGAGGGAGAAAAATCAGATTTTTTTTGAAAGTGCTGCGAGAGATGATAGTCAAAATCTGATATCAGCTCGATTTTATTTTCAGTCACTTTTTGGAAAATACCAGCACTAGAGGAGCTGAAAAGCTGCGCAGGTACAGAGTAGACTTTTTTGTGATATTGGTTGGCGAAATCTGTTGTAATAAGGCTTCAAGATTTTTCTTTTGCCTCTGGGAGAAAGAGGATATCTGCAAGTTGAGCTAAAAGTTTATTTCTCTGTGGGAAACTTCGTTTTGTTGGTTCAAATCAGATTTTGAATTGTGAAATAATCAGTCCTCAGTTTTCTAGGATTTTTTCTAGAAATAGGCGGTCCTTAGATTTATGATAATGTTGAAATCCTCAGCCAAGTACTGCGATTGTTGGGAGTTTGTATTTAAGGGAGAGTTCATGTGCTAATTGGTCTATTCCCCTAGCAAATCCAGAAATTGTGGCAATTTGGTATTTTTCTGCAGATTTGAAGAAAAGTTCCATCACTTCTAGTGCATAGGAAGAGGGGAGTCTTGGTCATACGATTCAGAGTTTTTTTTCTTTGAGGAGATCCAGGTTTCCTTGGTAATAAAAAAGGTAGGGACTATCTCTATAATTTCTGAGTTGAGCAGGGTATCAGCTGTCTTTTTGCGTGAGTCCTAAAATATTGTGCTCTTGGCAGTAGTCAATCAGTTTCTGGTCTAAGTTTTGTATATCATAGTTGCCTTTTTTGAAGTCTGAGAGTTTGAGTTCTGGTTGACTACTGTAGGTGATGAGTTCTGGTAGCATGATGTATTTGTTTGATAAAGGTTATTTTTTTGTATTCTTTTCTTTTTGAAAATCAAGTAAAAATCTGATAATATTCTTTTGTCAAAAAAATATTTGATGATTTTTGGGTTTGGTTTTGCGACAGGATTTTGGATTTATCCGTTGCTTTTTAGGATGATTTCAGTACAAGTAGAGTCAGTTTTTTTAGATTTTTTGGTATGATGGCAGAGCTTCGTCCAAGTGGTTTTCCTGAGTATAGTCCAGCAGAGCAGCTGGTTTTTGATCAGATTGTGGGTATTATTCAGGCGCAGTATCAGCAATTTTGATATACTCATATTCATACTCCAGCAGTGGAAAAAAATGATGTTCTACTCGCAAAAAACTGAGAAGAAACAGGGAAACAGATTTTTTGACTGTATGGAATGGCTCAAGGAGCTGAAGATTTGAAAGAGTACGGTTTGCATTTTGATCTGACAGTGCCATTTGCAAGATATACGCTAGATTGGGAACATCAGCTTACTTTTCCGTTCAAGAGGTATCAGATTCAACCTGTTTGGAGATGAGAAAGGGCACAGAAGGGGAGATTTAGAGAGTTCTTTCAGTGTGATATTGATGCTATCTGGAAGGGAGAAAAGGATTATTTTTATTATGATGCAGAAATTATTGCTGTATTAGGTAAGACTTTGACTGAGGTTTTAGCTGCAGTTAATATTCAGGATTCGGTATGTTTTCATATCAATAATAAAAAGATTATTAGAGCTTTTTTGCAGGAAATTGCTTGAGATAAAGCTCAAGATCTATGAAATCTAATTGATAAATATGCAAAGATTGGTCAGGAGAAGTTTTTGGCAAGTTTGCAGGAGGATTTTTGATTTGACGCGGAAAAACAGCAAAAAATTCTGAAATTTATTCAGCTGTCTTCTGATAAAATTGAGGATTTGGATCAGCTTTTGCTTTTTTCTCAGAATGAGGATTTTTTGGTATGAATTTTTGAATTAAGATCAGTTTTGACCTTGATTCAGGATTTTCAAAAGAGTCTTTGATTGGTCTTTCACTGGGTATTTGATATGCAGATCATTAGAGGGCTAGACTATTATACTGGTACTATTTTTGAGGCGCTTTTTGAAAATGAACCGCAGCTTGGATCCATTTGTTGAGGTGGAAGATATCAGAATCTAACTGGTTATATTGATCCAAAGAGAAATGAATATTGTGGGGTCTGAGGTAGTATCTGAATTAGTAGGATTCTTAGTAGGGTTTTCTCTGTTCAAGAGACAAGAAAACAGACTGTTGCGGATTACTTGATCCTACAGTTTGAGGTAGGAATGGCTGATTCACTTGCTGTAGGAGCTAGATTTTTAGCAGAGGGGAAAAGTTTTGAAGTTTATCCTTATGCAGAAAAGCTTTGAAAGCAGTTTGCCTATGCGGATAAAAAGGGGATTCCTTTTGTCGTTATTTATGGGGAGTGAGAAAGGGAAAAATGAATCTATAAGCTCAAAAATATGCAGAGCTGAGAAGAGCAAGAAGTTCCTTTACATTAGTATGTTGAGATAGTCAGTATTTTATTTATTTTGAACGTTGAGAAGAATGAATTATGATGATTTTTTGAAGGAGCAGTCTGCAAGTCCATGTTTTTTTTGTGGATTCCCATCTGAACCTTTTGTAGATGAAAATGAACATTGCTATGTGGTTTTGGCGAGGGCTCCTTATACGGCGGATCATTTGTTGGTCGTGCCAAAGGATCATGTGATTTTCCTTAATGAACTTAGTTCTGCTCAGCTAGATGCTGCGATGGCATTGATTACAAAATGGACCGCAAAACTTCATGAGACATATCCTTGATTGACGTTACTTTTGAGGGATGGATTAACTGGTTGAGAATTGGGGAAAAGTGTTAATCATCTTCATTTTCATTTGATTCCTAAAGTTGCAGTCACTGCTATTGGAAATAGAGATGATCGCGAGTATTTTGATAATGAGACGTTTAGCTTGAAGACTGAGGAATTTAAAGAGAAGTTTAAAGTTGAAAATTAGGCTTTATGATAAAAAAAACAAAAACCTGAATATATCAGGTTTTTTTTGATTTGAGGATTATTTTCTCTTTGATTTTTTCTTATTATTCTTTTTCTTTGCTTTAGATTTGTTTCACTGCGTTGGTTTTGTTCAGGAATTTTTTTCTAAAGTAGGTGGGGTAGGATTCTCGAGAGATTCCCACTTGAAGGCTTGAGGATCTGCTAACCTTTGTCCATATCGAATTCAGAAGATGAGCATAAATGGATAGACGATCATTCTATCAACAAAGGAATGAAGTACCAGTCCTTCAATAGCCAGTCCCAAGAGTCAGAGTCCAAGCCCGATTGCTATGAGTATTTGAGTTAGCTTTTTTTGATCAGCTTTTTTTCATTTTTTGACTTCTATTAGGTAGGTTCTGATTTCTTTGAGTCCTTGCCAAAGGAGTCGTCCAAAACAAAATATCCATGGAATAAAGCCGAGTATTCCATATTCCATAAAAATCTGGACATATTGGTTTTCTGGATTGAAGCCTGGAGTATCCATGCTATATTTTTGGTTGATTTCAGTGATAGTAGCACATCTTGTGTCTGTAGTTGCGTTTAGGCAGAGCTGATGCGAGGCTGGTCCAGAGTATCCTGCTCCTCGTCCAAAGAAAGGCTTTTGTAATCCTAGTTCAATACCAGCTTCGAGGAGTTTAATATGTCAGGTATTGCTGTGCTCTCTGGCGAATGCTCCTCTAAAGTAGAAAAATGCTCAAAGTAAGAGGATAAAAGCTGGAATTCAGATTTTTATAATAATTTTTTTTGCGTCTTTTCGATGAAAAATGAGGATAAGGACTGCTGTTTGAAGGATCCATACTCCGATAGCGGCTCTTGAATAGGTTGAAAGAACGATTGCTCCTGTTGCGATAGTTCGTCAGATCTGGGTTTTTCTAGACTGTTTTCTAAGGTAGGTGAGAGCAAAAAGTGGCCAGAATGCGATCAACCAGAATCCAAAACTGATAGGTCTCTCAAAGAGGAATTGATTTCTGGCGAGTCATTGGTTGATCTGTGTGTAGTAGACGGCAGGAGGATTTCCAGTCAGCGTTCCCTCAAAACTATCGCGAGAATAACCAAAGAGTTTAAGAAAGCTCGGAAGCAGTCCAATGATTGCCCACCAAATTACTCCTCCATAGATTGCTCATTTAAAAAGGTTTTCGTATCGCTTGTGAAATTTTGTATTGATAGGGAGGGCTCGGGCGAGTAGTCCTCAGAGAATAAATATGAGGAATCAGATCAGGTCATACTTTGCTGAGAGAATATAGGTTGAGATACTGACTTTTTGAACAATGACTGCGAGGAATGCTGTAACTATGCAGAGGATTAGAAATCAGCAAATAAATCTGAAAAAAGAGGTCTGTAAGAGTTGTTTTTGAGATAGGTTTTCAGATTTTTCTGATGATAAAAGGTATTTTTGTACCAGGAGTCGTCCAGCAATTAGCATAAAGATGAAAATGAGTGCTTCTTTTCGTAGTCGGACTCGGTTTCGTATACCTTCGCTTCGTCAGAACTTGTAAGTGAAGAGCGTATGGAGAAAAAATTGGAGAAAGAGTCCAATCAGGAAGACTTTGATTAAAATATTAACGATTTTTGTGAGAGTTTTCATACAAAATTGACTAGAAATAAAGCTGGATATTTTGGATTAGATGAGTTTTTCATCTTTTTGTATGGTGGTTCGTATTTTTGTTGAGAAAAGTTTTTTGAAAGCTGGTGAGTATTCGCAAATTCATTTTGTGATTGGAGACTTATTGATCTCTAGGATATATCCATCAGCTAGTTCTCCCTCTGAGATGATATCAATTCAGAAGTATCTTGCTCAGAAAGCTGCTGCGATCTTTCTTAGAAAGATGGTATCACGGTCTGTATATTTGATCTCTCTGATTGCCCCTCAGGTTGCAATGTTTGCGGTTGGTAGGAGAGGGAGTGTTTTATTTTTTTCTAAGATAGATTCTGTATTAATCCCTTGGATTTCGAGGTAGTGTTCAACTTTTTTCTGCTTGATCGTTGGAAAGTTTGTCTCAATCAGGTTTTTAATTGTATTTTCTCCGTCTCCTGTAATGGCTGGTGGGATTCTATCGTAGGCAACTAGGATTTCTCCATCCAAATAGAGTACTCTATAATCTCTACCTGGAATGTAGGTTTGTAAGAGATGCATATTTTTATTGCTCTGATTGAAATGAGAAAGCGTAGCTAACAACTGATTATTATCAAATATCTTTGAAACTCAAGATCAGAGGCTTCCATCATTTGGCTTGAAGATTAGTGGATATCCGTATTTTTCTGCAAATTGGATGCAGGCAGAAGTAGTATTTTCTTGGTTGCTATATCTTGTATTTTCTCTAGCAACGAGCATATCTTCCGCGACTAAAAATCAGTTTTTTCTAAGAATTTTTGAGGTGTAGATTTTGTCTTCAAAGATTCTTCTCAGTGTCGAACTATCAAAACCATAGTCTGCATGATAAATGATCCTATTTTGTCCGTTTGGAAGATGTATAGTTAGCATAAATCAGTATTCATCTATGGTATAAGGAGTTTGAGATTTTTCTATTTCATCAATCAAGATCCAAATCCCATGTTGGACTTGATATTCGCTTTTCATGAGGGATGATTTGTTCGTGAGATAGTTGAGCTGTGTTATTTTTTCCTTTTGAGTAGCTGTGATATTTATGTAGCTATTTTCTGAGGTGATAATTCACATCTTAGGTATTCAAAAGCTAAAACCAAGCGATCTGATTTCGAAAAAAGAATGAAGTCAGATTTTTGATTTAGTTTTTTATTTTTATTCAACAGAAGCCATATCTTCAAAGAGATGCTGGAGCTCACTTGAGTTTTGTTCTTCAGTTGGAGGTGTCTCTAGATAGGTATTTAAGTGCGGCTTCTTTTTGAGAAGAGGATTTAGAGAGTCTATCAGCATCCCGTAATCTCAAGATTTTGGATAGACATAGGTGATTGGATCAAGCAATCCTGTTGGCCTAATAATCTGCTCCACAACTTGTTCAGAAAGCTCTAATTCATATTCAGCTGGAGTTGCTGAAAGGAAGATGGCCTTTGATCAGCTTTTTATTTTTTGTTTGAGGCTAGAGTAGTGATTTGCTTTTCTTGCCTCGCTTTTGATGATTGATGAGGTATCAAGCACCTGCTGATGAGCGGTTGAAACAAGCTCTAGGTCTTGAGTAGCTTGATCAAGTTTTACCGTATCTAGAGATTTTCGTCAAAGAGAAACCTCAAGTTCCTCAAATCTTAGTGGTCTATGGTCAATTGCTGAAGGGAGGCGGAATCCGTAGCGGATAAGATTATTTTTTCTCGCTCTATCTCCTTCAGCCATTGCTCTGAGCTGAGGGATTGTCATATGAGACTCGTCTACAATCATCAAGAAATCATCTGGGAAATAATCAAAAATTGTATTCGGTGGTTCTCCAGGCAGTCTCTGGTCAAAGTAGAGAGAGTAGTTTTCGATTCCGTTGACAAATCAGGTTTCTCTGATCATTCTAATGTCATATTCTACTTTTTTCTTGATCCTTTCTGCCTCTAGAGCCATCCCCATTTTCTCAAATTCTTTAACTCTGAGCTCTTTTTCGGCATCCATTTGTTGAAGGATTTTTTCTAGGTCTGATACATCTTGGAGGTATTGGGTAGCTGGCCAGAGCATAGTTTTTTGGACTGGCTCTAGGAGTTCATAGCTTAATGAATCTCTCTTTTCTATTCTCTCAAGTGTCTCTTCATCAAAAAAACAGCGATAGAGGCATTTTTCTGTAGAGGAGAAAATATCAAGGATATCTCCTTTGATTTCAAACATTCCTGCTTCTATTTTCCCTTGGATAGGTTTGTATTGCATATGAAGGAGCTGTTTTTTGATCGCATCAAAGCTGTATTTGTGGTTTACATAGAGCTGGAGACAGTTTTCTTCAAAGAATCTGCTTTGTCAAAGTCCATAGAGTGATGATGCAGATGCAACCACGATCACATCTGGTCTACTGAGGAGAGATGCCATTGTTGCGAGTCTGTACATCTCGATTTCTTGGTTGATGGTAGCTTCTTTTTCAATGTAGGTTCCAGAGCTTGGAAGGTAGCTTTCTGGTTGGTAATAATCAAAGTAGGAAACAAAATAATGTACTGCGTTATCAGGAAAAAATGATTTGAATTCGGTTGCGAGCTGAGCAGCTAGGGTTTTGTTGTGAGAAATCACCAGAGTCGGCTTTTGAACTTTTTGAATAATATTTGCCATGGTAAAGGTTTTTCCCGTTCCTGTCGCTCATAGTAGAGTCAGATGATGTTTCCCCTCATCAAAGGCACGAGAAATCTGATCAATCGCTTTGGGTTGGTCTCCAGCAGGAAGGTAGCTCGCCTTGAGTTGAAACATCAGCTTGATAAGTAAGTAAATCAGTTTCTGAGTATAAAAAAATGTTTTCAGATTTCAACTGATAATCAAAAAAATCCTCAAGTATTCTTGAGGATTTTGTCTGAAAACTACAAAAATCAAACATATGATCAATTACGTAGTATATAAGATATATGAAATTGGTACAAAAATCAAGTCAGGTTTATTTGTTTTTGAAGATGTCTTCATAAACTCATTCCTCAAACCATTTTTTTTGAAGTTCCATAAATTCTTCTGGTTCCGATCTGTTTTCTTCTAGAGTTTGCTCTGGAAACTTTTCTCCCGTGAAGCCTTTGGTATAGTTTTTATCGTATTGAGCATAGGTGGGATCAAGGATGGTTTCCTTGTCTCAGTCTTTTTCTACTACAAAGCGGTGACCTTCCCCTTTTTCAATATATGAAAACTGAAGTCTGACCTCTTTCCCTTGAGTTTTAAGAATGTCAAAAAGTTCTTTGCTTGCAACATTGCAGTAGTCTTCAGGAAAGCCTTTCTCTTTTGAGAATTTTTCGATAACTTGATGCATAATTTCTTCCGAACTCTGAGCTGTGTTTATCATGAGTATCCAAGCAAATAAAAGTTTACTTTAATTATATCGGTATTGCCTTTGTTTTGCAAGTTTTTAGGTTTAGAATTTTGTTTTTTTAATAAAGAAAAACTTCTCAAGAATACTTGAGAAGTTCAACTGTTTTTAATGTACTAATTTACTTAATTTATGTATGGATCATTGTTTGATGAATATATAAAATTTCTTTTAAAAGTCAAGTAAAAAAATACTTGAATTTGATTTTGTCTTTTTGGGACTGATTTGAAAAAAAATCCTCAGTAGAAAACTGAGGATTCTCGTGAATAGGTAACTCTTTTAGAATGTTGTGATTAGAAAAAACTTCATTCCGTTCTTTAAGATAAAGAATTACTTTGAAATGTCAAGATATTTTTTGCCCTTGATTTATTGAGAGGAAATAGTAGACTGAAATTCAGAATTTTTATCTTTTTTTCTTGCAGGATGAGGCAAATTGTATTTATTCACGGGTGAAATTTGATAAAAGATAATGATGAACTTCTAAAAGTCATGCAAACTTGGGAAGTGAATCCTTTTGAAGAAAAAAAGAGACGAAGACTGGTTTTACAGGAAAGGTTGCCTGAGTTTGTCGTTATAAAACCTGAAATGCCAAATAAAGATATGGCACGTTATAGTACTTGGAAGCTTTGGTTTGAGAAGTATTTTCAGTTTCTGGATGATGAAGAGCTGATTTTGATTGGGCATTCGCTTGGGGCGATGTTTTTGGTGAAGTATTTTGCTGAAAATCAGTTTCCAAAAAAAGTAGCTCAGTTGCATTTGGTAGCTCCTGTGCTGGATGCTGAGGGATTACCAGAGGGGGATAATTATCTATGAGATTTTGCCTATGATTTTGCAGCAGTGAAAAATATCTCATCAAAAGCAGAGAAAGTCGTGATTTGGAGTTCAAAGGATGATCCAACCGTTCCCTATCAGCATAGTGTGCGTATTCAGTCTCAGATTGCTGGTTCTCAGCTGAAAATGTTTGAAGATAGGGGACATTTTAATCAGGCTGAGTTTCCTGAGTTGATCGAAGAAA
The DNA here is from genome assembly GCA_963537415.1 of uncultured bacterium. Taxonomy (GTDB): domain Bacteria; phylum Patescibacteriota; class Gracilibacteria; order Absconditabacterales; family Absconditicoccaceae; genus HOT-345. The sequence goes on from CAUTDF010000002.1 coordinate 56,078, forward strand.
TTAAGAAAAAATAGGGGAAAAACCAGATTCCCCTTTTTTATTTGGATAAGACTCGGTTTGCGAGCTGATTGAGCTGTTCTTGCAGGGCTTTTCACTCTGGACTGAGATAGTAATTAATTTTTAGCGGTTTTGACTGTGAAACTTCCCTGATAATCAGGTTTTTTTCTAATAGAAGGTCCAATCTCTCAGTGAGCACTTTTGAGTTTATTTGTGGGAGCCTTCTCATGATTCCTGAGAAGCTGGAAATCCCCTCAGATAGTGTTTGGAGAATATGGAGGGTCCGCTTTTTACCAAAGGTTTCAAAAAGCTGATAAATTGGACATTCGCTTGATCGTGCTTGAATAGAGGATTCCATCAGATTTTTCTTTTTTGAACTAAAAGATAGTTACTTGACTATAGTAATTTAGTGTAAAAAGTAAAGTTGTTTTTCTCGTGCTTACTTTTTGGTAAGTAGATTGTCTTTCGCCTATTGAAAATTTTATTTTTTTCACTATAAGTACGCCAACACTTAACTTTATAAAAGAAAGTGATTTACTTTATTAAAGAATATTAAAATAATGAAAATTGCAGTAATTGGAGCGAATGGGAAAGCTGGTAAATTGATCGCAAATGAGGCGGTAAAAAGAGGATTTGATGTAACGGCTATTGTCCGCAGTGAAAATCAGTCTCAAGCACAGCATGTTTTACAAAAGGATCTTTTTGCCTTGACCCGTGAGGATTTGCAGGGATTTGATGCTGTTGTAGATGCTTTCGGTGTGTGGAATGAGGAACAATTTCCTTTTCATATTACTTCTCTTAGACACCTTGCAGATCTTGTGGAGTGACAAAATGGTAAGTTATTCATAGTTTGATGAGCAGGAAGTTTGATTGTAGATAAGGAAAAGGGAGTTAGATTGGTTGACTCTCCAGATTTCCCAGCTGAATTTAAGGTTTTAGCTGATGTTGAGGCAGAAGCTTTTCTAGAGCTTAGAGAAAGGGCTAATGTAAATTGGATTTATGTTTGCCCACCAGCTGACTTTAGACCTGAGATTGAGAATAGAGGAGCTTATAGCCTCTGAAATGGTGAATTTGCATTGAATAGCAGAGGAGAAAGTGCTATTAGTTATGCAGATTATGCATTAGCAATGGTCGATTTAATTGAGCAGAATAAATACAACCAGCAGATTGTTTCAGTAAATGGGAAATAAGTAAACAGAGGAGGAAAGTCAGATTTCTTTCTTCTTAATCAGAAAAGTCTACAGCGAAAACGCTATAGACTTTTTTTGGAGAATCTTATTTCCATGATTGAGATAAATCTACTATGGAGCTCGTTTGCTTTAACAAATGTATCTGCTATTTTTATAATGACTATAATAGTACAAAGCAAGATCGGTACTAGGAGGATATCAGGCGATCTTGAGGGATTTTCTGCGTTTTCAATTAAGAACATCAGAGTAATCAAGCTACCAGATACTAGTGATGCCCACCATAATCTTACTTTAAAGCAATGAACTTTTAACTGTCTCCAAACACAAATCCAGTAAAGGATCTCTTTTTTTGATTTAGTGATCATAATACATTATTTTTTATTTTGTTAATAATGTATATGTATTTATTTAATAATGTCAATACTTTCTTTGTGGAATTTGTTGATATTGTGGTGCTTCGTGTTGTGGAGGATTAAAAATAAAAAAAATCAGACTTTTTTGAGTTTTCATTTGAAGTTTTGATATAAAACGATATAATGATGTTAACAATTTTTACAATTGTATTAAATTTTTTATACATGAGAAAAAAAATTATTGGGCTTCTATTTTTGCTATTTTCTTTTTTTTGCTTCTTCCAAAATCAAAGATTGTTTCAAAAAAAGGACGCTTTATTTCATTTGAAGGGGTTAGTTGAAAGTTGAATTCCTTTAACATTTTCAGTCTCTCAGACATGAGAAATATTATATCAATTAGGAGATTGGTATTTAAGAGTTATAACAAGATGAGAACAAACTTATTTGCTACAAATAAAAAAATGGGGTGAAAATCGACAAATATTACAGGAATTTGAAACAGATGTCGTAGATAGGGTTCCCTTTCTTTTGAGAATAAAAGACAAAAAACTAAATTTTCTTTTTTGAAAGAAGTCAGGAGGTGGATCTATGGAATATATGATTTCTTCTTTTATTTTAGATCAAAGTCTAGTTTTCCAAGAAGAAAACTGCTGATATATTTACCCTGCAGAACTTTCTTATTCAAGTCCTATTTGTAATTTAGATTTTTCTGGGAAACAATTTGATGAGGCTCTACTTGAAAACTGTAAAGCATTATCTATTTTAAGAGAGAAAGAATCTTATTATCTTCATCTGCAATACTTGAAATTTAACAAGAAATTTTGCGAGTAAAAAATAATAAAATTTATGTTGTATTTTATTTCTATATTCTTATGGTAACTCAGGATTCATCGTATTCTTTAAGTGGTGATGAAAGAAATGTCCCAACTTATTTAGTAGTTAAAGATTCTAAATAAGTTGTGATGAAAAAATGTAGAACATGAACACATGAAAAAAAGGAGGAGTATTGTACTCTACCTTTTTTGTTTTGTTTTTGAGAGGATTCCATTTTATGAAATCTAACTTTTTTGAATTTTCATTTGAAGTTTGAGTATAAAACTGTACAATCACTAGTGTATTTCAGATTTTTTTATCTTTTAAAGATATGTTCCATGATTGATATCAAAAAAATTCGCGATGATGTAGCTGCTTACAAGCTTATTTGTCAGAAGAGAAACATGAATATTGATGTAGACTGAGTACTTGCACTTGATGATGAGAGAAAACAGTTGCAATTTTCTATTGATCAGGCAAAAGCTGAGCAAAAGCAATTGGCAAGTCAACAGGACTATGAATGAGCTAAAAACCTCAAGGTTAAGATTCAGGAACTTGAGGCTCAACATACTGAAATTGCGGCTCAACTTGAGAAGATGCTTTTGAAGATGCCAAATACGAGTCTTGATCCAAAAATTCCTGTTGGAAAGGATGATAGTGAAAATGTGGTAGCTGAGGTATTTTGAGAAATTCCTCAATTTTGATTTGAGCCACAGAGTCATATTGATTTGATGAAAAAACTTGATTTGGTTGATTTTGAGAGAGGAGTGAAGATCGGAGGAGCGAGGAGTTATTTTCTGAAATGAGATGGAATGCTTTTGGAGCAGGCTGTTTTGCAATATACTTTGAAAAAATTGGTAGAAAGAGGATTTACTCCACTTCAGGTGCCAAATATTGTGAATCCTGAATGTCTTATGGGGACTGGATATTTCCCTGGAGGAGAGGAAGATGCTTACTGGATGGAGAGAGATAATCAGTGGTTGATTGGAACTTCTGAGATTTCAGTTACTGCCTATCATATGGGAGAGGTTTTGGAAGAAAATGAACTTCCAAAGAAGTATTGTGGATATTCTGCGTGTTATCGTCGTGAAGCTTGAAGTTATGGTAGAGATACCGCAGGTCTTTATAGGGTACATCAGTTTATGAAGGTAGAGCAGGTTGTGATCTTACCAGCTGACCTCAAGATGACTGAACAATATTATCAGCAGATTCTCCAGAATGCGATGGACGTTTTGAGTGACTGTGAGGTGCCATATCGTCTTTTACAGCTTTGTACTGGGGATTTAGCAATTGGTAAGTATATGTCTCATGATCTAGAGTGTTGGATGCCATCTAGAAATAGCTATGGAGAGACGCATTCAGTGTCTGCGTTCCTAGATTTTCAGGCTCGTAGGCTTAATCTAAGATATCGTGATCAAGAAGGAAAGCTCCAGTATTGTTATACTATGAATAATACTGCGATTGCGACTCCAAGATTTTTGATCGCATTGATAGAAAATCATCAAACAGCAGATGGAAGAATTAGGATTCCAAAGGTGCTTCAGCCGTATATGGGTAAAGAGTTTATAGGATAAAAGTACTTGATTTTTTGAGATGTTTGTTTATAGTTGACTCCAATCCTGATATTGGGAGAAAAAATAAAAATAGTTTGATTATGGCAGAACACACAAAAAATGCTAGACCGTCTACTTATGACAAACACACCTCTCGTTCGAAAAAACTTAACAAACAAGAAAAAGTTAAGAATGGAAGTTATACTTCTGGAGGTAGTCCCAAGGGACGGCACAGGAAGGATAAGTAAATACACTATCCTCATTCTTTAGGGTGATTGAGTTTTTACTCTTTCACCTTTATTTTTTAACTTGATTGGATCAGCTGATGCAAATCTATATAAAAACAGCTCCTTATAATCAAAATAGTTATTTTCAACATCTCATTGAACATTTAGTTATTGGGGGATATTGAAGCCTACAACAGTATTTTAAGGTTGCTTATGGTGTTCAGTGAACAAGTTGGCTTAACTACTCAAGTTATTTTCTGCCTCCAACTATTAAGCTACAAGATATGTTGAAACAGATTTTTTCTCCTTTGGATATGTCTATTGCTAATAGAGAAGTTGAAATGATAAAAGAGGAATTATCTGGAAACATTTCAGATGTGACACTTCTTGTAAATCGTATTGGAAGATCTTTGTACTGAAGTACATTTTGACGAGCACAATTTTGAACTAAATTTTCAAAAAAAACTATACAGCTAGAACATCAAAAATATTATAATGAGGATCATCTTCGAATCGCTGATGATGATTTTTTGATTTTACAGAGGCCATCTAATATTCTACAATCAGTGAAGTTTGATGAATTGGAGTATTTAGTTTCCTCTAGAAAATATCATGTAAGATGAGATTCTTATTTTGTTAAGATATTTAATGAAACACCTTCATCTTATGTTTTGTGTTATTTCCTTGACTGGTTGATGGGAGTTCGAGGAGAATATTCCTCTAACTATATAGGTAGACAATATATGTCTCCAGTTTTTAGGGAGTTCTTTGAGTATCCTAGACATTTTTTGCTGGTTGTAGATAGAGAAACAAGAGCATTTTTATCTAGTACGCCGATTGATCAAGAGTTTTTTGTTTTAGCAAAAAAAAGATTTCTTGAAACATCTGTACTTTTGCAAGAGATTTCTTTAATATTAGAGATTAGAACTGGGAAGATAGTAGAAATTTTTGATTTGAAAAAAACTATTAATTCTTTAAAAGTAGAATATATTAGACAATTGTTATTCTTTTAAAACTGCTCCACTAAACTATGCTCCTAATCTGAGATATTCATATCAATAGTAAAATTAAGACAGATTTGCTTTTTACACTTCGTGAGTTTGTGCAGGCTCATCCAGAAGAAAAAAATCTGATTTTTCTGTGAGATTTTGTGTATCATTTTAGTTATGATAGGTCTGCATTATTGTCTCTCTTTGAATGGTTTTTGGAACTCTATGCTCAAGGGAGATCGCTCTATATTTTGGCGGGAAATCATGATTGGCTTGGGAATTCGTTTGTTTTTGAAGAGGGGAAGAGAGTTTTTGATCTCTTAGAGTCTAGTTCATCAGCTGGGAAACTTAACTTTATTACAGAGCCGATGTTGACCGAGATTGAGGGAGAGAAGATTTTGTTTTTGCCGTTTTGCTTAGATATTGATGAAAGTAAATATCCTGAATATCAGCTAGGAAGCTCACTATTGACTGAGGCTCTTTTGCAGTCAAAGGATAAAAATGAAGTTTTCTCAGGGAAGATCAATCAGCTTTTGAACTGATATATCAAGCAAGAAAAAAAGCTGACAATTATTCACCACTATTACACCAATAAACAGCAGTTCCCATGATATCTTTCGAGTTTTTCATTTAAGGATATTGCACTTTCTGAGCAACTTTTGGATAATCCAGATATTAAGCTGATTTCTGGGCATCTGCATGCGCCATTTGTTTTCAAAAATTGTTTTTGTGCAGGAAGTGTTTGGGCGACTTCCCCTCTGGAGATGAATCAGGTAAAGGGGCTTTGGACTTGGAGAGATGGGCAGCTTTGATTTTTTGAGCAGCAGGTTAATTCGTATTTTCAGATTGAACAATCAAGACCTGTTGTTGCTCAAGATGTTGAGAAGATTCATGAGGAATGTTTAGAGTTTTTGAAAAAGCAGTTTGAAAATCAGAATTTTTTTCCTTTGTGAGCTTTTGAAAAACAAGCTCTTAATCTTAAAAAAACAACTTTGAATCTTAAGGTTGAACAGCTCAATTATGATCAAGTAAATAGTGTGATTGATGATCAGCTTAGGGAGCAATTGGCTGATTTTAGGCTTAAAAAATCAACGAAAAAGGTCAATGATCTTTTGGAAAAGTTGGAGACTCCTGACAAGGATAGTCTTTTGACCTTTGGATGATGGAAGGAGTTATTGAGAGACTTTCTCAATAAGCAATATCCAGAGGAATATTCAGCTTATGAGAAAGCGCTCAAGGAACTTAAGATTTTATAGCTTTTATTTGCCTGAAATCAGATGGAAAACGCTGAATCTCCCAAGAGAGTTTGGAAATACCTTAAGCCAACTTTGCAATCAATGTCTTGTTTACAGCGTATTAGAGCGGAGATTTCGAACTTTTTGCAGGAGAGATGAATTGAACATAGGGCTTTAGAAAATCCTCATTTGACTCTGGCGTATCTAACTGGGATTGCTCAAGATCAGATTTCTCAGTTATTTATTGCTAATGAGGGGAGGTTGCAGGGGAGAGGTGATCCTTCGATTCAAGAGAAGTCTCTTTTAGAAAAGAAGTCAGAAATCTGGTTTTCTCAGTTGAAAGTTCGGAGATTGTTTGTTGATAATCAGGTATATTTGGTGCTCGTTCAAGAGCAAGAAAATTATGAGCTTCGTGTGAAAATGATGAATTCTCAGAGTGAACCTCATATTAGTTTATTTTGTCTTTGAGAGATGACCGAGGAGGATTATTTCAGGTTTGAAAAAGAGGTTTTCCCACAGCTTAAGAAGAAAATTTGAAGTTATTTACAGAGAGATCAGATACAGATTGATTTGGTAAATGAATATATTGATATTAAGGATATTTAGTCAGAATTTTATTTTTAGTCTTATTATAAAGATGGCAAAACTCTTATTTGTCGTAGCTAATGTATGATTTCAGGATGATGAATTCTGAATTCCTTACGACGTTCTCTCTGATCAGGGGCATGATATAGATGTTGCCTCAGGACTTGGATGAAGGTGTAGAGGAGTTTTTATGAAGTCGATTGATGAAACAAAGGCGTTTTCTGAGGTGAATACTGAGGAGTATGATATGGTCGTGTTTGTTGGTGGAGGAGGTGCTTATGATCAGTATTATAAAAATTCTGATTATCTTGAGCTTGCTAAAAAAGCTAAATCAATAGCGGCAATTTGTATTGCTCCAACATTACTCTCGGATAGTGGGCTCTTTGTTGGCAAGCAAGTGACTGGTCGAGATGATGGGTTTTGAACGCAGATTACTTATCTTAAGAATCAGGGGGCTATCTATAAAGATCAGCCCGTAGTTCAGGATTGAAATTTGATTACAGCAAATGGACCACAAGCAGCGCCGCAATTTGCTCGGATGATTGCAGATTATTTACAAGAGAAAAAATCAGCCTTTTAGACTGATTTTTTTGTATTTGAAAGATTATATTTTTTAGAGTTTGAAGAGGTCATTTAGTGCTTCACTCATTGTTGGATGAGTAAAAATATGATTACTAAGTGCAGTGTATGGGAGATTTCGCTTCATAGCTAGAGATATGATATTTATCATTTCATGCGCTTCTGAGCAATACAGTGATGCTCCAAGGATGAGTCCAGTTTTCTCGTCGATAACTGCTTTTAAGAGTCATTGTGCTTTTCCAAGGATTCTTGCTTTGGGAATTGCTGCTCATTCTAGTTTTCAAACTTTTATAGTATATCCTTGTTCAATTGCTTGTTTTTCGGTAAGTCCAATTCTCGCGAAAGGTGGGTTGAGAAAAGAGCAATAAGCAAATGTTGCTCTGTCTTTTGTCGATCTCTGAGCGTTCCCAAAGAGCTGATCTGTGATGATTCTAAAGTCATCAAGAGAAATATAGGTAAATTGAGGATTTCCTGTTACGTCTCCTATTGCATAGATATTAGGAGCAGAAGTCTGAAGGTGTTCATTGACCTTTATCGCACCTTTGGCTGTGGTTTCAATTTTTGTGTTTTCTAGGTGGAGATCTTTGATATTAGGGCTTCTTCCAACGGCAAGAAGAAGTGCATCAGCTGTCAGATTTTTTGTCTGATCTTCAGTCTCAAGTGTAAGATTGAGTTTATTGTTTTCCTCGTTGATTTCGGTGAGCTTTGTTGAGTCGAGAAACTGGATACCTCTTTGTTCAAAATCGGCTCTAATTCTTGCTACGACTTCTTCATCTTCATTAGGAAGAATATTTGGATGGGTATTGATGATAGTAACTTTGCATCAAAAGTCTGCATAAATTGAAGCAAATTCTAGTCCAATAAATCCGGCACCTAGGATTGCTAAGTGTTCAGGGTATTCTCTGGTTTTCATGAGTTCTGTACTGGTATAGACTTTTGTTGTGTTTTCAATTCATGGGATTTCTGGGCGGTTGCTTGTTGCTCAGGTATTGATAAAGATTTTCTCTCCTGAGATTGTTCTTTCTCATTCTGGACTAGTTATTTTGATTTCATGATCAGAAATAAAGCTAGCAGTTCCATCAATGATTTGAATATTTTCAAAGGCTGCAAGCATTGCATAATTTTTTTCTCTCAGAAAAGCTGTTAGCTTAGTTGTCTCATCTATAGCTTGCTCGTAGTATTCAGATTTCTCTTGAAGTGTTGTTGGATGTTTTTCCTGAGAAAGTGTGAGGAGTTTTTTTGATGGAATACATCAAATATTGATACATGTTCCTCCGTACATTTCCGGATTTTGCTCAATAAGAGCTACAGTTTCTCATTTTTTTGCGAGCGCAACTGCGAGGGTTTTCCCTCCTTTTCAGAATCAAATAATAATATTATCAAAGGTATTCATTGGTATAATAAAAAAAGATAAAATACTGAGTTCAGAATTTTATCTTTTTGCCTTGAGAGGTCAAGTTTAGTTGATATGTTTTCTGAAACTTTCCTCAATACGGTAGAAAAGACTTATTATATCATGTTTAAGCCTCGAGTCCTTGCTTCGAAATTCTCAGAGGTATTTATGGATTACTTCTTCATGTACTGATATTCTAGGACCATAGAGATCTTGTGCGTCTGAGGATTCTGGTTCTTGGGTGTCTTTATACTCGAGATAACACTCATAAAAAAGATCTACAACAACCTTTTTCCCTTTATGTTTTTTGCATATTTTTTCAAATAGCTTTTGCTCATCAGCTGTTAGGTCTAAAGCTGCTTTCCCTATTTTTAGAAGTCTGATATATTCTGGTTGATCGTTAGTTTTTGTATTAAGATTTCCGATGAGTTGGCTCTGAGTCGTCTCTTTCTGTGATTTCTGCGCTTTACGAAAAGCAAGATACGTTGAGAAAAAGGAGCTTATTTCTTTTGCTGAAGCTTGTCGTCCTACCAATTTCACTGCAGATTGGAAATTGTGCCCAGCTCTATTCCGTATTTCATCTAGAAAACGGATGAAGTTCATTTGTTTAAGCTCTAAGCTCTGTCAAAATGGAGTAGTTTGACAGAAATTGTTAAAAAAGAGAGAAAATTCAGATTGTTTATTTTTCTCCTTGAAAAAATTCCTTAATTCTTGATATCCGCTTGGAGGCAATTCCGGTCCACTACCTGGAGTATTCATCTTTTTATGAGAAATGGTGCTAAATTGCTTATAGTATACTTAAAGCTCAAGAGATGTCAAATTTTTTAATTTTTTATTGTATCTATAGGGAAAATTACTAGACTTGGATTGTTTTATATTGCAATGGAAAATGGCTTGGGAGTTAAAGGTAGATCAGTTGACAAAAATTTATACTGGGAGACCAATTATTGATCATCTAAGTTTTACTGTAGAGCAGGGGCAAAAGATTGCTCTTGTTGCCAAGAATGGTGGCGGGAAGACCACACTTTTGAGGCTTCTTATTTGAGAACTAGATAAAACTGATGGAAAGATTGAATGGAGAAAGGGGCTTAAAATCTGATATTTGCCTCAGGATTTTCGTGGAGATCTGAATCATACGATAGCAGAGGAGTTGTTTGCGATTTCTCATCCAGCTGCAAGTCTGATTAGGGAATATGAATGACTTGTGCAAAATCCAGATACTGATCCTGAGCGTTTTCGGCAGCTTTTTGATGAAATTGATGCGATCCAGGCGTGGGACTATGAGTCTAAGGTAAACACTATTATTTCTAGATTACAGTTGACGTCTCTTCTTCAGCAACCGCTTTCAACGCTCTCGGGGTGAGAGTTGAAAAGAGTAGCCTTAGCAAAAACACTGATTGATGAACCAGATTTTTTGGTACTTGATGAACCAACTAATCACTTGGATTTACAGATGATTGAGTGGCTTGAAAATTATCTCAAAAATCAGCATTCTACCTTGTTTATGATAACGCATGATAGGTATTTTTTGGAAAGTGTATGTGATGAGATTTATGAGCTAGATAGATGAAAATTGTACTTTTATCCGTGAAATTATAGTTATTTTTTGCAGAAGCAAGCTGAGAGGAGAGAAAATGAATCGATTGCCACAGAAAAGCTTCGTCAGCTCCTCAAAAGGGAACTCGTTTGGATGCGTAAATCGCCAAGGGCAAGAGCGACCAAACAAAATTATAGACAAAAAGAATTTTATCAGTTAGAAAGTCAGTATGATGAGCAAAAAGAGCTTTTGTATTCGGAATCTGGTACGCTTGATATCCCAGTGCAGGAGAGGAGACTTTGAACTAAGATTCTTAAAATAAAAAATCTGAAAAAAGCTTTCGGTCAAAAAATGATTTTAGATCAGTTTTCTTATGATTTTAAGTTTCAGGAGCGTATTTGAATTATTGGGAAAAATGGAGTTGGAAAGTCGACTTTTATAAAACTTTTGCTCTGAGAGGAGCAGCCTGATAGTGGAGTGCTTCAAGTTGGGCAGACTGTAGTGTTTTGACATTATCAGCAGGGTGAGATTGAGTTTCCAGAGTGAAAAAGAGTGATTGATGTGATTAGAGATGTTGGTGAATATCTGGTTTTGGCTGGTGGAGAGAAGATATCGGCTTCAATGCTTTTAGAAAGGTTTTTGTTTCCTGCTCAGCAACAGTATCAGTTTGCTACTTCCCTTAGCTGAGGTGAGAAAAGGAGGCTCTTTCTTTTAAAAACGTTGATGGCAAATCCAAATTTTTTGATTTTAGATGAACCAACAAATGATTTAGATCTTTTGACGATCAGAATTTTAGAGGATTTTTTGTTGCAATTCCGTGGATGTTTACTGATTGTCTCTCATGATAGAGCATTTATGGATAGATTGGTTGATCATTTGTTTGTTTTTGAGGGGGAGGGAAAGGTAACTGATTTTCGAGGAACATACACAGAGCGAAATCATCTCCAAACTCAGCAAAAAGAACAAAAAACTGATCTTTCTCATCAGGTTTCAGTTGATCTTTCCTCAAAAGCTTCTGAGTCATCCACTTCAATAAAAAAGCTCTCATATGCAGAAAATATTGAGCTTCAGCAATTGATCAAGGAGCTTGAAGAACTTGAAGATGAAAAGCAACAAATTAGTCGCATCTTTGATAATAAGGATTTGCCTTATGATGAGATTGCTTTGCTTTCCGAACACTTGTGAGGTATTATTAAAACTATTGAACTCAAAGAGGCCAGGTGTTTTGAATTGATGGAGAGACAAGAGGCTACTTTATAAATAGGGAGAAAAGTCTGATTTTTTTGACTTTTTATAAAAAAGAACTATACTTAGATATGAAGACTTTTAGTTCTTTATAAAAACAAAAGATGCCAGAAGCAGTAGTTGCTCAAAATATTACTACGGTTCCGCTTTCTGAGGTGAATCCACCAGAGCAAAAGAAACCTTCTTTTTTTGATAGAACGCTTGGAAAGCTTGTCGGATTTATTGCTAAGGCGACTGGACAGCCTGATCCTATTACTGGGATTAAAAATGGAGAATCTGCTCCAGCTCAGCAGGGGATGAATCAAGAATGAGTAGCGCAAATGCCTATTGAGGGGCAACAAGTTCCTCAGCAGGAGCCTTGATTTTTCCAAAAATTGGTTGCGAGTACACAAAACCTGCTCAATAAGACAAATTCTGTAGCTAGCAGTATTACCAGCACGACCTCAAATATTGCTGGAAAGATTACTGAGAAAACGAATGCTGTTGCAGGTGCGATAACCTCAGCTCCAACAATGGTTGCAAATCAGGCAACAAACCTGATCAATAAGGGGGTTGATATGTGAGGTCAGCTTAAGGACTCTATCCAGACTAATGCACAAAGTCTTGCTGGGAATGTTCAAAATTTTGCAAGTAATCCAGTTTGAGGAGTGCAAAATTTTGTAGCTAATCCAATAGCTGGAGTCCAAAACATAGGAAATCAAGTTATGCAATCAGGTCAACAGGTGATGGCTTCTGCTCAACAGATGTGAGGTCAAGTAGTACATGGCGTTCAAAATGCTGGAGGTCAGGTAATGAACGGTGTTCAGAATGTTTGATGAGGAGTAGTTTCGAATATGCAAAATATGTGAGGACAGATGATGAATGGGGTTTCGCAGTTTGCAAGTAATCCAGTTTGATGAGTTCAGAATTTTGTAGCTAATCCAATGGCTGGAGTCCAAAATATAGGAAATCAAGTAATGCAATCAGGGCAGCAAGTTGTTACTTCTGCTCAGCAGATGTGAGGACAAGTTGTGAATTCAGTTCAGGGTGTAGGAGTTCAGGTTCCTTTTCAAGTTCCAGTTCAGGCGACTGAATCTGTTCCTGTACAAACTCAAGATGCGGTTGCTGTTCAAATACCTGAGAATGCTTCTCAGACTCAGGTAGTGGCGCAATCAGTTCCTGTTCAGCTTAATCCTATTGAAAATGTTTTCTCAGGAATCAAACAGGGGGCAACTAACTTTGTTGAGAAAACCAAGCAGTTTGTCCAAAATCCTGTTGAAAGTATTGATGGTTTTGCTGGATCTGGTGCTCAAACTGACCAAGTTTCAGTTCAAACAGAAACTGAGAATACAACCAGCTTAGATCAATTAGGAAATGGAAATCAGATAGAAAAATCTGAATCAGTTCCTGTGCAAATGTAGCGAATTTAATGTATCAAATAGTGAAAAAAGAGCCAGATTTTTGGCTCTTTTTTTATTATCTTGAGAGAAACTATTGCAAAGTCTCAACTGTGAAAGTCCAGTTTTGTTCTTGAATTGTATATGCAGGATTTGGATCAAGAACAGCTTTTTCTACCCCTTCTTCGTTAATGATGCTCGTGATGGTATATGGTGTATCATCAAGAGTCACTACAGTTCCAATTGTTGTGTCTGTGCTCATCTGTGAGAGGAGCATCGTTGGCATCTTTTGAACGAGGCTATCATCGTGGAGAGAAAGTGGGTCAGTTAGTAGCGCGGTTTTGCTTTCTCATTTTTTGGCTCCTAAAAGGGTATTGAAAACTTGAGCTACATTTGAACTGTATTGAAGATGTTCAACTACTCCAGAGAATTTTTCTTCAGTATTTTGAGTGTTTAGATATGGTGTAGTATACCTTACGGTAATGATTGATTTTTCAGTGATGGTGTCTGATTTGAAAGGATTTTTTCGGAGGAGGAAAACTCCAGCAGCTATAATGAGTATAGCAAGTAGTCCTTTGAGTAGGGATTTCATCTTTTATTTCTGATAAGAAAATAAATGTTTTCTCAAAGTGTATGAAATATTTGTCTGTTTTCAAGGAAAAATTGTGATTCTCATTAGATTTATTTTTTTGATGGAGTGTAAAAAGGATGAAAAATCAGATTTTTTTGTTTTTTTGAAGAAAAAATGCGAAATCACTCTTGCTTTTTAAGAGGATTTTAATACAAGTAAGATTGATTTTATATTCTATACATTAGCAAAATGACACAAGAATTGCTTCAAGTGAGTGATGTTAAGTTTAAGTTTGTAAACGTATCAGAGGTGATGGAGGCTGATATTAAGAAGGCTGTAGATCATCAGATCGCCAATAAAGGGCAGACTATCCTTAAAAAGATTTACGCTAAAAATATTGATGCAGAGGTAATTATTGATTATACTATTACAAAAAATAAGAGCGGACTTTATGAGGCTACTTTTGCTTTCCTTTACAATGGAGAGAGATTTGTAGTTGAAAATCATAAAGGATTCAAGGTTGCAACTGATCTTGTTTCTCATGCATTTGATAAACGAAAGAGAAAAGTACTTGGTTTCTGGGGAATCTTCTCTAGATAGTGCACAGTAGTTTAGGAGTACTTTGTTTCTTTATATTGCATTCAAATAATTATGAGTAAAAATTTTCTTACCAGAGAGTGATATGATAAGTTGATTAATGAACTTCAGGAGCTAAAACAGGAGAAATTGCCCGCGGTCTTAGAAAGACTTGCTGAGGCAAAGGCTATGGGAGATCTTTCGGAAAACTTTGAGTACAAATCAGCTATGGAAGATAAGGATTTTATCAATTCAAGAATTGCTGAAATTACTAATCTTATCGCTGATGTTGAGATTGTAGAAAAGGAAAAAGATATCAAAAAATCTGACAAAGTCGTTGATTTTGGATCAAAAGTGACTGTGAGAATTGAAGATGATGATAAAGAATATCAGGTTTCTATTGTTGGTACCTGAGAAATCGGTATCGAGGATGGTTTAAAGATATCATTTGAATCTCCGCTTGGTCAGGCAATCAGAGGAAAAAAGGTTGGAGATACGGTGAAAATGAGACATGAAGGTGGAAGAAAAGATGTGAAAATTATAGCGGTAGACTAAAACTCTACTGTTTTTGCTTTTTTAGTGTGCTTTGATTTTTGATATAAGACGAGATGTATAATCCCTATGATTTCTATTTTAAAAAGGCGAAAAAAGAGTGATATAAGGCGAGGAGTGCTTTCAAGCTTCAGGAGATACAGGATAAATTCTGACTAATTACTAAAAGCACTCGTAGTGTCTTGGATATTGGATGTGCACCATGAAGTTGGCTTCAGTATACTATTGGGCAACTTAAGAAATTTGGAGTGCAACAATATCAAGTAATCGGTTTTGATCTTAAAAAGGTTGAGCTAAACTTTCCAGGATTGAGTACGTATGTGCAGGATATTACAGAGCAGGAAAAAGTACATTCAATCCTTAGGCAACATCAGCTTTCTCAGTTTGATTTTATTCAGTCTGATATAGCTCCAAATACTATTGGGCTTAAGGACATTGATGCCATGAGATCAATTGATCTGTTAGAGCAAACATATTGGATGTATGATGAATTGCTGAGGGATGATGGTACCTTTGTAATCAAAATCTTTATGTGACCTGGTTTTGATGAGTTCGTTGCAAAGATAAAAAAGAGATTTTGAGCAAAAACAATCAAGCTTTTTAAGCCTCAGAGTTGTCGTGCTAATAGTAAAGAGACCTATATTGTGAGAGTTTCTCCTCAAAAATAAAAACAGCACTCTTCAAGGGAGGCTGCTTTTATCGCGAAATACAGAGCTGTCTCTTTATTTCACTTACAAGGTTCTACTACACAACAATATTATATGTATTTTTTGAAAAATGTCAAAAATGGCGAGAGATTTTTGATTTTAGGTTTTTGATAGTTGAGGACTACTTTATTTGCTAGTTGAGTATGATGGCTATGGATTCGACAAAAAAACAGTTGCGAGATAAGTTGCAAGATGATATTAATGAGCTTACTCCCGGTTTGCAGGCTCTTTTAGAGACTGGGGCGAATAGGGGTATGATCGAGGAAGAAGAAGTGATCTCTGAAATTGATGATATGGAAGGAAATATCAAGCTTCTTGAAAAGTTCTATGATCTCTCAGAAAAACTTGGAATCAAAATTGTAACGATTGAAGAGTTGCTTGAAAAAGAGCAGGAGTCTTTGAAAAAAGAGACTAAGCTTTGAAAAATTACGCTTTATGGTAAGGCGGATTATGCAGTTGATAATCAGTATAAGGATTATATCAAACTTTATTTTAATGATATCTCAAAAATTCCACTTCTGAACTATGAAGAGGAGAAGGAGGTTGCAAGAAGAATTAAAAAGTGAGATGAAGAAGCAAAGAAAAAGCTGATTGAGTCAAATTTAAGACTTGTGATTTCTATTGCTAAGAGATATTTGGGTTCTCGTTTGACGTTTTCTGATTTGATTCAGGAGGGGAATATCGGGCTTATTAAGGCTATTGAAAAATTTGATCCAGATAAGGAGTTTAAGTTTTCAACTTATGCGACTTGGTGGATTAAACAGTCGATCACAAAAGCGATTGCTGATATGACGAGACATGTGAGAATTCCAGTTCATTTGATTGATGAGATCAATTCCTATAATAAAACTTATCAGCTTCTTTTTCAAAAACTTGGTCGTGAACCGACAAGTAAAGAAATCGGACAAAAGCTTTGATTCCCGATTAAAAAGATTAAAAAGCTGGAAGAAGTGATCTTTTGAAATGTTTCTCTGGATAGAGAAGTTGGGGATGAGGGAAGAGATACGCTTGCAGATCTTCTAGAGGATGGAAATACTCTTAGACCAGATCAGTTAGCCGAGAGAGCTGCTCTTAGAAATAACTTAGATAGTATTCTGGCTATGCTCGATGATAGAGAGGCAAAGATCGTGAAGATGAGATATGGAATTGATGGTCCGAAATTTACTCTTGAACAAGTTGGAGAAGAGTTTGATGTAACGAGGGAAAGAGTGAGACAAATTGAGCAAAAGGTTATTCAAAAACTGAAAGAACATCAGGGGCTTCAAAAAATGCTCGGAATTGAAGATGATATCGAAAAGCTTAATAGTGAGTGAGGAAAGAAGAAAAGATGAAGAAAGCCAGCTCAGAAGCAGAAAGATGAATATCTTGATGATGAGGATTATGGAAGAGATGACTATGATGATAATGATGATTTTGAGGAGTATAATTTTGATGAAGATGATGAGAGTTAGAGGCAAGGCTTCTAACTTTTTCTTAAAAAAATATCTTGACTTTCATAAAAAAATCGTTATTTTGTATTTTACAAATAAAAAAGTTGTACTAATTAAATTGTTTTTTTATGGAAAAGATTTATCCTTCCGTAGGAGATGTTATCTCCCCAGTTGTTCCTAAAGCAACATTGTCAGCGTCAATAGAACTTTCTTATGCTGATCTCAAAGAAATTTCTAAAGCATTTTCTAGAGTTAATAAAGCTCTGGATAAAAAGATGAAAAGTTTGGGACCGGACTCTGGCGTTTCTCAAGAAGAGATCGTTGGAGATGTGGTTGATACACTTGCATCATCTGGGCGTCTTGCTGGGCTCGCTGCAGCTCCTGTAAAGGAGCTTGTGCTGAGTGATGATTTCTCGCTCTTCAAGCGGAATCTTGATGCTGAGATTAAACGCTATGGAGCTGAATGTAGAGATAAGGGGCAACCTCTGGTAACTTTTTATGCCCTCAACGGTAAAAAAGTTAGATCTAGGTTGGAAACTTGGATCCCTAAGTTGTTCGCAATTGAAAGCTGATGAACATTGCATCTTTTAGATGCGAAAACAGTACCTATATACAGGTGCTGTTTTTTGTTTAAAAAATATTGACTTTTATAGAAAAATCGTTATTTTATAGATTATATAAATAAAAGTAATCATTACTAAAAACATCATTTTTTATGAGACAAAAAGGTCAAAATCAGATTGGGAGTTCTCTTTTCTCAGTCGAACTTCGGAAAATTATGCTGCCATTTATCGTGCTGTCTTACAATGATCTCAAAGAGCTTTCAAAAGCAATTACTAGAGTGAATAAACTTCTTAAGAAGTATAAAGATCAGAATCTTGAACTTGATTTATTCTCTAATGATTGTGAATCTTCCTTTTTGGGAGATGGGCTTGCTCAATTGGCAAATGAGCAAAAGCTTGCGCGCATGAAGCCTATGATTTTAAAAGAGTTGATGCTTTCTGATGACTTCTTGGAGTTTAAAAAAGGTCTTAAGGTTTATTTAGAATCTGCATCTTATCTGTTCCGAGATTCTGAGCAACCTGAGTTTCTTTTCTCAGATTCTCAAATCCTTCCTCCTGGAGTTTCTAAGTTTGAGCTTTGGGTTCCCAAGCTTTTATCTTTAGAAAGTTGAGGAAGATTGTATTCACTTTGAATAGGAAACAGTATCTGTCTCAGATACTGTTTTTAAATTTCTTGACTTTTTCTTAAAAATGTTTATCTATATATTCACAATTAAATAAAAAAGGATATGGGAACAAAAGAAAAAAATCTGATTTTTGTCGCTCGTTGTCTAGGTAATGGAAAGATTATTCATTATTCTTTAGATGAGGTTAGTATTTTGGCTGAAGATGTTTTAGTCTATGCTCAGGCGCTTAAAGAGAAGAAGGACAACCGTTTGAAGAATGGTTTGTATCGTTATGATTATGCGAATATCGCACCAGATATTCTCTACAAATTAAAAGAGGAAAATAAGCTTAAGCTTGCAAATTCTCAAGTTTTATTAGCACTTGGGCGAGGCGCAGATTTCTTTCCACTAGTTTGTGAAATCAAGAATATTCAGTCTAAACTAGGAATGGGTAAAATAGGTAATTCTGGTCAACTTGAGCTTTCATCTGAAGCTCCTCTTTTTAATACTTGGATTACTCGACTTCTACCCAAGCGGAATTAAAAAATTAGAAAAACAGCACCTGTATGAGGTCGCTGTTTTAGTTTTCAGATTTTTTTGATTGTTTTCGTCTTTCAAGGATAATCATTGCACTGATGGTGTCTGTCGTTGCATTTTTTTTGAAGTCAGAAACGATTTCTCCTGATTGCACACTACTGAAATCTTCATCTATAGTTTCGATTTCAATCCTTTGATTTTCAATGATATAATTAAGAGATTCCATAAATTTTGTGATATGTTCTTGGATATCTTTTTGTTTCTGGGGCCATCAGAGAATGATTTTTCTAATGTGATATCTCTGGATGAGATCTGCTATATAGTAATAGGTCATTGCATCATTCATTACATATCCAATCGGAAAAACGACATCTGCATTGAGCGGAGTATAGGCGAGGCCAATATATTTACTACCTCGATCAATACCAAGAGCATGAGAAACTTTCATTGTTTATCTATCGAAAATAAAGAAAAAGAAATCAGAATTTATTGTCTTTTTTCTGTCTATAATCCTAAGAATATGCTTGATAAAAGCAAGGGCATTTCTTTCACTGGGCTTTTAGATCTTTGGGAGTGGGGGAGGGGAGGAACAGTAGATTTTTTCTCTTGAAAACAAGGAGCGAATAGCTAGACTTAATTTCGGTTTCAAATTTTTTATTATTTCATTATTTTGGACAATGGATAAGAAATTAGCAAAAGCTCAACAGAGCAATTATACTATTACGATTTCGTTTTCTGATGAGGAAAAAAATGGAGTGAGAAGTCATGTTTTGCAACATTTTGCAAAGGATATGAATGTTCCAGGTTTTAGAGCTGGGAAAGTGCCTTTGCATATTGTAGAGCAGAAGGTTTCTCCTGAATATATCAGTATGGCAATCAATGAACATTTGATCAATAAGGGACTTCAGGCTTTATTAGCTGAAAATGCTGATATTAAGTTTATCGGAGAGCCTTACGCTTTTGATACTAAAGATGAGAAGGGAACTACAACGGTAACTTTTTCTCTTGATGCATATCCTGAGGTTGATGTAAAGGGAAAGAACTGGTCTGCAGTTAAAATGGATGGAATTAGCGTAGAAGCTACAGAGCAGGAAGTAGAGGATTCTTTGCTCAATATTCAGAAGAATTATGCTGATTATAAGGATGCTGAAGTTGTAGCTTTGGATACTATTTCAAAGCTTGGGCTTGAATTTTTTGATGCTGAGGATAAGAGTATTGAAAAGGGGACAACATATCTTGGAGAAGTAGAGTTTGCTGAGGATAAGTTTTGGGCAAAGACCTTTGAGGGAAAAAAGAAAGGAGAAGTGATTGAGCTTAAGTATGATGAGAAGAAACTTCCTGCTGTTCTTAAAGCAAAGCATGAAGGAGCAAAAGTTTTGAAGGTAACTATTCAAGATGTGAAGCAGATTGTACTTCCTGAACTTAATGATGAAATGATCGTAAAGCTTTTTGGGAAGGATGCAGAGGTAAAGACTAATGCTGAGCTTAGAGAATATATTAAAAAGGAGATTCTTAAACAAAAGCAGGAAAATAGTTTGATTCAGACTGTTGAGAACTATCTTTCTGAGGTAAAGAAGAGTGGGGTTGAGGTAATTATCCCTAAGACTATGGTTGATCAAGAATTAAAGGTAAGAATGCAGAATTTGGAAAAGAGGTTTGGATCTGCTGAGAAGGTTGCTGAATATTTCTCTCAGATCGGAGAAGAAAAGGCAAAGGAATTTATAGAAGGAATTCAATCAGCAGCTAAGGAGAGTCTTGAAAAGTTCTTTATTCTCAATAAAGTTACTGAATTGCTTGGATTGACAATTGATTGGAATAATGAACAGGAGCCACTTTTTGTAGAGAAGCAACTTTATACTAAGCTTGTTGGTCCATTGAGTGAGGCTAGCGAGTCTGAGGAAAAAAAGCCTGCTAAAAAGACTGCTGTAAAGGCAAAAAAACAGGACTAAAAAACTGATCATAGGGCCTCGAAAAGTTTTCGGGGCTTTTTAACTTTATTTTATGTGATGCTACGTTTTTTGCTTGATTTTTTTAAGTATCCTTTTGATACTCAGAATCCGGAAAACAGGTTTGGGAAAGCGATGAGTACGCTTTTTAAGGAATATCCAGCATTTTTTTGGCAGAAGCCGAGCTGGAAAAAGGTCTTGGTTTTTCCGTTTTTGGTCGT
The DNA here is from genome assembly GCA_963537415.1 of uncultured bacterium. Classification (GTDB taxonomy): domain Bacteria; phylum Patescibacteriota; class Gracilibacteria; order Absconditabacterales; family Absconditicoccaceae; genus HOT-345. The sequence continues at coordinate 76,858 of CAUTDF010000002.1, forward strand.
TTATGCGATCTTTAGGAGAAAATAGGTGGAAGAGTAGATATAAATCAGATTTTTTTGTTTTTTTGAGTTGATTTATAGAAGTATTTTAGTATATATAGACCGTCAGTCTAGGTACTGCACCCTAAAGGTGAGGAAAGTCCCGGCACGAAAAAACAGCTAGTATCTAACGGATACTGGAACATCGCTCTTGCGGGCAAACGAAAGTGCCACAGAGATTAAACTATCCTCTTAGGAGGAGAAAGGTGAAACAGTAGGGTAGCTTAGTTCTAGGCTTACCTACACTCAATCAGACTGATGGTCTGATGAGCGGTAAACCGTAGCTCGTGCAAGCTTGTCATACTTGTTATGGAAGTGCAATAGTACTCCTCTAAGGAGTAATAGATAAATAGTACCTAATACAGAACCGGGCTTATTGGACTGATGTATGGGGGGTTGGTGTAGTGGTAACACATCGGTCTTCGGAACCGCTGTCGGGGGTTCGATCCCCTCACTCCCTGGATCAAGGGATATTCATTTTATAGGGCTGTAGCTCAGTGGTAGAGCGGGAGTCTCCAAAGCTCCGCGTCGCGAGTTCGATTCT
>CAUTDF010000003.1:0-73369 GCA_963537415.1 uncultured bacterium
AATTCGCATATTTTTTTCAGAGCATTTCAATCAGATTTTTTGTCTCTTTTTGAATCACAAGCTGATGATTATCGTCTTTAATCGGCTTCAAGTCCTCGATCTTGAGGTGCTTTCAGAGTCTCTTTTGATATTCAGCAAGTGCTGAGGTAAAATGCTTGTCTGAATCTGAAATCGAGAGCACGCTAAACATCAAAAATTTAAAATGAGAATAAAATCTATCCAAGAGGATGCAAGTCGTAGTTTATAGTTTTACCAGCCAATCTTTGATGTTGTAATATATTATTTGGGATAACACTTCAGAAATAAATAGGCAAAAGTCAAGAAGAGAAGACTCTAACAGTTTTCCTATGAAAAACAGAATTAACCAAATTTTTATACTCAAAATATCATAAATCAATATTATTAGCCTTAAACCAATCTAAAATACTTTGATAATCTTTTAAATATATTCTATACTTTATTATTTAGATCCGAATAATGCTGATAAATTACTTTGGATTAAAAAATCTCAGGCTTATGATAAAACTAAGGATTATATGGGGCATAACCGAAGAATTATTTAATTTTTCAAGAGATTTAATATCTAAATCCCCAAAGTCAATAGAATTCCTCGATTCCTGAAAAGACTTTTCAATTGCCTCATCCAACTTTACAGAAGTTCACAATGATATCATGTTCTTTCAATTCTTGTTCTGAAAAATTCATTGAAACAGAAAGGTCGTTAACAATAATATTTAATTTATAATCCTTTTTATAAAATTTAGAACTGAGGTTAAATAATAGAACTCACATTTTCATATTGAATATGCATAAAATTAAATTCTCAAGAATCTAGTACAGCTTCACTAAACTTATCAAAACTAACAGGATAATAACGAAGTGTTGGTCTTCACGGATCATGTATTATTACCTCGTTATTTTCATTTATCGAGGAAACTAAAATAACATGCCCTCCATTATTTCCCTCCTCTTCTGGTTCATCATGCAAAATATGATACGAAACTCAAAACATAAATAGACTATCATCTGATTTATCTTGCTTCAGAATAGACAATAAATCAGTATCATATACTTTTTTAATTTGATCTGATTTCATAATTTTTTTTTCATAAGTAACATCACTCAAATCAATTTTTATATCATAAATAGGAATCTCAAAAAAGCCATCCTTAATAAATTTATGATATTTAGGACTCATAACATCAAAAATTTTTGTTACAGGATTGCTTAAGTATTCCGAATATTGTTCAAAAGACATACTAGAATAATATGTTATACGGAATCCCAAGAGGGACAATCTATACGCAATTTCTGGTATATCTAGCATTTCATATCCAGAATAGTTCCCTGCCTTCATAAGTTTCATCATCTCTCGATTATTTTGTCGACAAAACTGAGTATTCCAAAAGAAATTCATAACTCACATACAGCAAGCCAAAGAGCAATATCCATCAACTCCTTCTGGGAGAAATGGCTTTTGATACACATATCCAGTCATATTAAATATTTAATTTCAATATAAAAAATACTTACAGCTTTAGTACAAAATATACTTATCATCTACTCCTTCATAAAAACTCCTAATCCTTAAGATATCTCACTTCATCATGCCTTCATCTTCCAAAAGCTCGATGAAACCTTTATTTTGCATCAGCTGCCAAAAATAATTCTCAGCCTCGTCATTTCCCCATGGCAAGGTAAAGACCATCTTACAAATCTCACGATTCTGAATATACCATACCTTTGCAAAACGGCTCTCCAACTCCTCAATATATCACTCCTCTATCAAGTGAGGCTTTTCCTCCTCTGTAATCTCAGTTATCAAATCATAATTTTCCTCATCCTGAGCATCATCTTCAGACTGATAGGTATCAAGCTCAACATCGATACTCTCAGTTTTTTGCAAAAGCTCGGCAAATTTCCTTAAAAGATTATCAATTCCATACAGCGTACCAGCAGAAGTTGTAAAGGTATTTTTTTCCAAAAGAGATAAAGAAAGCTGAGCCAGTCTTCTTTCTTTTAGGAAAGTATTGATATTATCATAAAAAACTGTCTTATACTCTTTCAAAACCTCTTCATCATTGATCAAATCCCATTTATTGAGAACAAAAAGCAGACGCTTACTAATAATTACTTCATCATTTTTCTCAACCTCAAAACAAATAAGTCCATTTTCCTCTCTAAAGATAAAACTCAACTCCTCATCTTCATCTGCGAACTTCTGCTTAAGGTAAAGCATAATCTCATCTATCAATTGAATAGTTTCACGCATTCCAGCCTCAAATCTCCCCAAATCTGCAACAAATGCGAAAACTCTTGATTTCAAAACATGCCTTAAAAACGCATTTCAAAGTCCCTTTCCATCACTTGCTCCCTCTATCAATCCAGGAATATCAATTACATTAAAGCGGAAATTCCCAACAGAAACTGAAGCTAAATTTGGCACCAATGTAGTAAACGGATACTCGGCAACTTTCGCCTTCACATCAGCCATACAGTTGATAAGTGAAGATTTTCCAACACTTGGGGTTCAAATCAGCCCGACATCTGCCAAAAGCTGTAGTTCAAGGACAATCTCCCTTTTATGTCCTGGCTCTCAGAGAATATAAAAATTTGGATACTGATTTACCGAATCCTTAAAATGAATATTTCCCTTTCCTCATTCACCTCAGGCTAATATCCTCAGTTTTTGACCATCATGTTCCATTTGTGCCAGAAGTCTCCCAGTCTCTGCATCCTTGATCATCGTTCAAACTGGAACTACAAGCTCCAAATTCGCTCAATGCGCTCAGTATTGATCCTTTGTTCTTCCTGGCTCTCCTGCCTTCGCCTTAAAAATCTTCTTATACTTATAATCAATAAGCGTATTTTCATCTTTTGAAGCAACAAAATAGATATCACCTCAGTTCCCTCAATCTCAACCATTAGGTCCTCAGAAAGGAACTCAGCTCTCCCTTCTTCCACTCGCAATACCATCTCCTCACTTCCCAGACTCTATAGAAATTTTCACTTCATCATAAAACTGCATCAAACAACCATTCCAAAGATAAAATCAGCCTCAGTATAGGTTTTAGCGAACACTTTGCAAGGAGATTTATTAGTCAAAAAAAGAGAAAACAAAAAAGCTGAGATCTGATTTCGTTTAAATCTCAGCCATAATATCAGTCACAATCGCATTAAAAACGTCCATTCCCTCATCAGTCAATACAAACCCATCCTCATCACCGATCAAAAGTCCCTGCTCACGATATGCCTCAATTTTCTGCTTAAAGTTTGGCACCAAAATTTTTTCATATTTTTTCAAGTTCTTCACTCAACTATCAGTCCTTAAGCTTAAGAAAAACTCCTCAATCAAATAATCCTTTTCCCCGAGTGGCTCAAAACCAAGTGGATCCAAAAACTTCCCTTCACAATAAAGATTAAAATTTGGAGTATTCTTAAATCTGAGTCAATATTCAGGTTTTTCTTCCTGTTTGAAATAACTCAGCAGCGCTGGAGTCAAAAGTTCTGGATTTAGAAAAGATGAAGAATTCAGACCTAAACCGAGATAATTTTCCATTGTCCGATATACTCTATTATGAATACTAGATTTCCCAAGATGAGCAAAATTCGAAAGTTCATACCTAGAATATCACGCATCCAAAAGAATAGACTTCAAGAGTGAAAACTCCTCATAAATATCCTCATCTGTCCCAAAATATTCCCCAGAGATCAGAGTATCCGTATTTTTCCTTTTCCAAACTTGATTTTCAAACAGCTCTAATGTATAAAGGGAGAAACTATCAGCAAATCCCGAATTTACAAAGCGGGAAAAAAAATCTAAAGCTGACTGATTTCGAAGATAACGATTTCATTTTTTACTCTGATTTCGCTTTCCAAAGGCAATAAAATCAAAATTGAATACTGTTGAATCCGTTTTTAACTCTTGCAATCCTCTCAAAAATTCAACCAATCATAGGAAAAGACTATGTCTACCAGAAAGTTGCAACACCTCATTATCAAAACTCTGAATACCAAATGAAAACCTAATCCTTGGATATTTTTTTGCATAGCGTGACTGGATTTTACGAATAATCTCATAAATTTCCTCTTCTGGATACGGATTAAATTCAAAACTCAATTCCGCTAAATTTTCACAATCAAAATATTTCTCCATCATTTCGATCATCTGAATAAGCCTATCAACACCGAGCAAATTTGGAGTCCCTCCTCAAAAATAAAGCGTCTTAATTGGCTGATGAGAGAGGTGTTTTGCATAAAATGCAGTTTCCTGTTCAAGTGCTGACAGATAAGTTTCTACTGAATCAGATTTTTCTTCCATCGGAAAAGTAGAAAAAGCACAATACTTGCACTTTGACTGACAAAATGGGATATGCAAATATAAAGAAAGCATAAAAAGTCTGATCAAAAATAAAGAAACTAAGCCTTTGCTAATTCATACGTATCCTTTGCAATCATCAACTCTTCATCAGTTGGGATCACAATAACTTTAACTTTACTCGCTGGAGTAGTAATCTCTCTCTCCTCTCCTCTAAAATTATTTACTGATTCATCAAAATCAACTCACATCCAGTTAAGCCTTTCTGCGATAAGTTTTCTTTGCAATGCTGAATTTTCAAGCACACCTGCTGTGAAAACAATAGCATCTACGCCTCAAAGCAATGCCGCATATCCTCCAATAGTCTTCAAAATAGCATTGGTATACATCTCGAGAACAAGGGTTTCTCTCTCTCTTCCCTCAAAATACCCAGCCTCGATATCTCTTAAATCACTTCCTATCTGAGAAACTCCAAGTACACCAGATTTTTTATTCATGATAGTATCAATTTCTTCAGCACTCAGTCCCTCCTTTTTCATAATAAAAGGAATAATCGCTGGATCGATAGCACCACATCTGGTTCCCATCATCAAACCATCAAGCGGAGTGAATCCCATTGAAGTTTCAATAACTTCTCCATTTTGAATTGCCGTAATACTCGCCCCATTACCAACATGGCAAGTAATAACCTTTGCATCAGGCTTTCCTAAAAGTTCTATTGCTCTTTGATATACATATTTGTGAGAAGTCCCATGAAACCCATACCTTCTAATTTTATACTGCTCATACCATTCATAAGGCAAAGGATAAAGGAAATGATCAGGCTTCATAGTCTGATGAAATGCTGTATCACATACTACAACCATAGGCACACCAGGAAGCATCTTTTCACAAGCCTCAATTCCCATGATATTTGCTGGATTGTGCAATGGAGCCAGAGAAATCAATTCCTTAAGTTTCTCTTTAACTTCTTCAGTTACAAGAACTGACTTTGGGAAATACTCTCCTCCATGAACAACCCTATGTCCAACTGCACTAATTTCATCGAGAGATTGTATTGCTCCATATTCAGGATTAGTCAAAATATCTAAAACTCTATGGAGAGCCACCTCATGATCTACAATTTCTTCATTAAAAACTTTTTTTTCTCAACTCGCAGTCCTATGAGTAATAATTCCGCCAGAAATTCCAATCCTCTCAACAAGCCCCTTACCAAGGATACTCTGATCTTGCATATTAAAAACTTGATACTTAAGAGACGAACTCCCTGAATTCACAACCAAAACTTTCATACGACTCGTATATAAATAAATATAAAAAAATGTGCCTCCTACTGTATGGAAAGCAAGTAAAAAAGCAATAAAAAATCTGATTTTCCTCCTCTTTTTCATCATAATAATCAATACTATTATTTTCTTTTTTAAATATTACCTCTATCTCATTTTTCAATGCTGACTACTTCTTGCATTTTCTATCCTAATAGCTATAGTAAAACGATGAAAAAGTCAGATTTTTTTTAATTTTTTGCAGATTTGAAATGCTAGATAAATATAATGCACAGGAAATCGAATCAAAACGATGAAAAGTCCGAGAAGAAAAAGGCTATTTCGAAGCCAAAATGGAAGAAGGAAAACCAAACTATAGTATCGTAATTCCTCCTCCAAATGTAACTGGAATCTTGCATATGGGACATGTATTGGATCTTTCAATCCAAGACGTGCTCGTAAGACGAAAAAGAATGTCTGGATACAATACCTTATGGATGCCGGGAACTGATCACGCAGGAATTGCCACACAAAATAAAGTAGAAAGAAGTCTGGCTGAAGAAGGACTTACTAAAGAAGATATCGGAAGAGATGCCTTTTTAGAGAGAACATGGCAGTGGAAGGAAAAATACTGAGGAGTGATCACGACTCAGCAGAGAAAGTTCTGAGCATCACTTGACTGGAAAAAAGAGAGATTCACAATGGATGAAGGACTTTCAGAAGCTGTAAAGCAAAACTTTGTAGACCTCTACCGTGATGGATTGATCTATCAGTGAGAGTACATTGTAAATCGATGTCCTAGGTGTGGAACAGCACTCGCAGATGATGAAGTTGATTATGCAGATAAAGAGTGAAATTTTTGGGAAATCAGATATCCAATTCTAGGTAGTGAAGAAAGCCTTATCCTCGCAACTACCAGACCTGAAACAATGCTTTGAGATACTGGAGTTGCAGTCAATCCTGATGATCCAAGATACCAGCATCTCATCTGAAAAAAGGTAATCGTTCCTCTCGTAAATAGAGAAGTACCTATCGTAGCTGATCACTATGTAGATATGGAGTTTGGAACTGGAGTGGTAAAAATGACTCCAGCTCACGATCCAAATGATTTTGAAGTAGGAAAAAGAACCTGACTTGAGATTCTAAACATCCTCACCCCTGATGCAAAAATCAATGAAAATGGTGGAAAATACGCAGGGCTTGACCGCTTTGAGGCAAGAAAGCAGATCGTTGCTGACCTTGAAGCTCAAGGCTATCTCGTGCAAGTAAAAAAACACAATCACGCAGTAGGACACTGCTATAGATGTAATACCGTTATTGAACCAAGAGTTTCAAAGCAATGGTTCGTAAAAATGAAACCACTTGCAGAGCCAGCACTTGAAGCAGTAAGATCTGGAAAGATTAAAATTCAACCAAAAAGATGGGAAAAAGTTTACTATAACTGGCTAGAAAATATCAGAGATCGATGTATCTCTAGGCAAATTTGGTGGGGACACAGAATTCCCGCTTGGTACGGGCCAGATGGGAAAACCTTTGTAGCAAAAAATGAACAAGAAGCTAAAAATCAGGCTTTTGAGTTATATCAAAAAGAAGTTGAACTCACTCAAGAAACTGATGTTTTGGATACCTGGTTCTCATCAGCATTATGGCCTTTTTCAACAATGGGATGGCCTGAAAAAACTGAACTTCTTCAACATTTTTACCCAACTTCTACACTCGTAACTGGTGCAGATATTATCTTTTTCCGAGTAGCGAGAATGGTAATGATGGGAATGTACCAACTAGGAGAAGTACCATTCCATGATGTAATGTTTCACTGAATCGTGAGAGATGAACTTGGGCGTAAGATGTCTAAGTCACTAGGAAACTCACCAGATCCACTTGATCTTGTGGCTGAATATTGAGCAGATGCGATCAGATTTACCATGATCTACAATACCTCTGCTGGACAAGATGTGCACTTCTCTGAGAAGCTCCTTGAAATGGGTAGAAACTTTGCAAATAAGGTATGGAATGCAACAAATTTTGTGCTCATGAACCTAGAAGGATTTGAGCCACAAAAGACAGAAAAATCAGATTTGAATTTTGAACTTGTAGATCGCTGGATTTATTCAAGATTGCACACTACTATTCAACAAGCAATTGAAAAACTTGATACCTATACCCTCGATGAAGCGGCAAAACTGATTTATGAATTCATTAGAGGTGATTTCTGTGATTGGTATCTAGAGATGGCAAAAGTAAGACTCTACGGAAATACTGATCAACAGGGCAAAAACACCGCACAATGGGTATTATGGGATGTTCTCAAACAAAGTTTACAACTCTTACATCCATTCATGCCGTTTATTACTGAAGAACTTTGGCAACAGCTTTGAACTGGAGAAGAGACGATCATGCTTTCTCGCTATCCAATCGCAGATCCAAGCCAGGTTTCTCAATCTGATGAACAGGCAATGAGCTATATCCAAGAGGTAATTACTTCTCTCAGAAACATTAGAGCAGAAGCAAATATTGCACCTGGAGTTGAAATTGATGGATTGGTGAGAACTGAAAACTCACTTGAACTTGAAATTCTCACAGCAAACAAAGCATTTCTCATGAAACTCGCAAAACTCAAATTACTTGAATTTGGAAAAGAAATTCAAAAGCCTGATTTATCAGGATTTAGAGTCGTTGGTAATTCTGAGATTATCGTTCCGCTACTTGATTTCCTTGATGTTGAAGCTGAAAAAAAGAAACTTCAAGACCAAATTAGCAAGCTAGAACAAGGAATCTCAAGCTGCGAGAGAAAGCTTAATGACCCAGTTTTTATGGGGAAAGCTCCTGAACATATTATCCAAAGAGAAAGAGACAACCTAGCTGAATACCAGCAGAAAGTTGCAAAACTTCAAGAAAATATCAAACTCCTTGGATAAAGAAAAATAAGAAAAACCTGAACTTCAATTCAGGTTTTTTATATAGATTAATAGATTTGCATATTTAGACCTCCCATCTTGTTAACTCCCATATTGATGGCGGTATATACAGGTCCTGACTGCTGAGCTGTCAGTTTAATCTCAACTTCTCAGTCCTTAACAAAACTAATCGCTACTGGGTCAATAGAAAGATTGGTACTACTAGCTACCAATACAATCGGCTGCTTTAAGACACCATTATACGCACTTCCATTGGCTTTATTTTTAATTTGGAGTTTAAATGTAGTAGTTTCTCACTTCTTAAACTGACTTTGAAGATTACCAGTAAAACTAATATCCCACTCACTAAAGAACTTCTTACCTACAGCATCAAGTCTACTCTCATCAAGCTTCACCGAACTATTTAACAATCCAGAATTCTGATTTTCAGTTGGTTTTTGCTCAGGAGCTTTCTGCTCTGGACTCGGAACTGAAGGTTGTGCAGGTTGCGGTGTAGGTGCAGCAGGCTGAGTTGACTTCTGTTCTGGAGCTTTCTGTTCTGGAGATGGGGTTGGAACCAGAGCAGATGGATGCTCAGGTTGAGCTGGAGTCTCTTTACCAATATTTGAAAGTTTCTGGTAACTAGATTCAGCTTTTTGTTTATTGTATGCAAGAGCAAACTGTGAGAATGAACCTACTCCCTTAAAATGTTCTTTCCAGTATTGATCAAATGGAGTAATTTTCACCTTATCAGCACTCGCATGAATCAACATATTTTCACCAGCATAAATCGAAACATGCGTAATTTCTCTATTGTCTGGTGTCGCATAAGTATTCTTAAAGAATATTAAATCACCAACCTTCGCCTTTGATATATCTTCATACCAATATCCACCTCAAGAAAACTGAGAAGCCTGATCAGCAGCCATCTTTTCCAAAGTAATTCCTACCTGTCCAAAGATTGTTTTTGTATATTGACTACAATCTGTCGGTTCACCAGGAAGAGTACCAGTAGCCCCCAAAATATATGGACTATTTACATACAGCTGTGCAATCTTTAAAAGATGCTTACGATCCTGCATCTCTGTCAATGAAAGTTGAGGAGCTGCATTATGTTCTTGAGCATCTGCTGATGCACTATGTGGCAATTGAGCCTTTGCATTTTCGAGAAATGGAATAGGATCTAGATTATGTTCAAACATTTCCGCTCTACAAAGTCCTTGATTAATAACTTCAATACCTCACTTTTTCAAATCAGCACAATTCTGAAACGCATACACTGGGTTTCCTGTAGTTCCCTTATTGATCTCAAAATGCACATGATTTCCACCAAGTCAGCCCATAGTTGTTCCACTATTTCATATCGTTCAGATTTTTTGACCTACTGAAACTGGCTGCCCTTTTTGTACCGAGATAGTATCCATATGCCCATAAGTGGCAAAATAGAGTACCCCATTATAGATAAATTGAATCTTCACAACATTTCCATATCCAGCTTGAGGACCAGCATAATAGACCTTTCCATTTGCAATAGAATACAGTGGAGTCCCCTTAGCAGAGGCAATATCTACTCCATAATGACTTCCCTGATCAACAGCCCATCCACTCAAATAATTTCCACCAAAAAGCACCGTATAAATATCAGTATAGAGCTTATTTCCAGCATATTTTTGATAATCAGCATTTTGAATCAATGGTAAATTGATCTTACAAGAATCATCAAGCTTAGACCACTCCTCTGATCTACATTCAAGTTTAGCTACTTCTTGGAGCGGATAAACGAGTTTCATATTATTTGGAGTCAAATCGCCATTTCCAAAAATCCAAGTACAAAAACTGAAAACCGCAACGATCATAATTTCTCCAAGATAGATCATCTTTTGATTCACTTTATTGGAAAAATTAAAGGTTTTATCGATTCTTCTCCCCTTATTGTGTTTTTTGAGCATTCTAAGCCCAAATTTCTTATGAAGAGTACTACGAAAGTTCTCATACTTGGTCCATTTTGTTTGCATTGTTTTTGTGCTAGTATTTAAAACTACAAAACTAATTTTAATCACAAAAACAAAAAATGTCAACTTTTTATAAACTTTTTTAATATTTTAGCAATATATAAGTTATCAAGTAGAGAAATAAAAGAATACAAAAAAAATCTGAATAAAAAAAGGCAAGTTTTACTCAAAAACTGCCTTATATTGTATAACAACTATCAGTCCTTACCTCTTCTCTGCTACTAAGAGATGGCCAGTTACTACCTTAGAATCACAGACATCACGAAGTGGCATTATCCCTGTAAAAAATCAGATTTCTTTCGCTTCTTTTTCTATTTCCTCAATAGTATGTGGATATTGAACAATTTTAAATCTTTTTGCATTAATATTCCAAAGGAAAAGCCTTCTTTGTAAAAAATGCCCAATCAAAATCTGACCATTTGGTTTTAAAACACGGTAAGCTTCAGCAAAAAAATGCTCCAAATCCTCAATATGCTCAAGCAAAAAAAATGCACATAAGAGATCAAACGATTCATCTTCAAACATAGTCCAGTCCTGTTGCAAATCACAAATCACTTTTACTCCCTTAGAAGGGTGCTTTGCTAAAAGTTTCTCAGCACAATCGCAAGCTACGTATTCATCTGGAGAGATTTTCATAAGTTGCTCATACATTCTTCCATCTCATGCTCCCAAGTCTAAAACACGATATCACTTTCTCTCTCTCGGAACAAATCTATTGAAATCCAAGCTATAAAAAGAATTCAAATGCGGCCAATATTTTTTGTACTCAGTTTCAGTAAGATTATATCCCTCTTTTGAGTCTAAAAGCAATGTATGCTTACTATCATATGCCATCAAAAAGCAAAAAAATCTAAAAATCTGACTTCAGATCAGTATAGAGAACTCAGCAAAAGAATCAAGGAAACTTACATTTTCACAAAAAAAGAAACCATCTAAAGAGGTAATTTCACGAGTCTTAAGCGATATTTTTAATTCTCAAACCAAGAAAAAAAATCTGATTTTTTTGCTTTTTTACTCCTCTATCTGTATAATAGAAAAGAATATTTTATCTCAAAAACGATAATGCAAATCTCAGATACCTCTCCAAAACTCTGATTGCAATATTCCAGCAACAATGATTTCTTTCCAGAAAGCATTGAGTTTTTGCAGAAAATCTGATTTGTAAATATTCTCTGTATTGATATGTATGTCAAATATTCGTTTCAAAAGATGAGCCGAGCAACACTCGTTCAAGGAGCAGAGATCGATACCTATGATAATGATCATATGATCAATGATACCTTTTTTGTTCATAAGATTACTATCCCTAGAGAAACGAGTATCACACGTGCCTTAGTCTACATCAAACTCAATCAAAAAAAATCAATGTCTGCACAAGATATCATTTCGTTTGTAAAGTCGATACCAATGGTTTCGCTGTTATTATTCTGATTTTTGTCTTTTTTAATCCCGTGAACCGTTGGGAAAGTTCTTCAATTCGTGAATCTGATCGCATTTTTGATTTTCCTTTTATACTTTGCATATAAATTTATCAGGCACCTCCTAACACTTACTAGAAACAAAAATACCGCTGTGCAAGACCACAGTGTCACCTATATCAATCCCTATGATCTAAAAATTTTCACTAAAGAAGTTAAACAAAAAATCGAAGAGCTCAAAGACTCAGGCGTAACTGATATCGCAATTGATAGGAACAACCTCTACTTCAAGCAAGATTTGATCGACACAACAGACCGCACAGTAGTATGAGAATTACTTGGTCAGATCAAGCCTTTTGATGAAGAGAAAAAAAGAAAAACAATGGAGAAAATGATCGAGATCTTCTCAAATCCAGACTTTTTAGCTCTTTTTAAAGAAGAAAATGCAAGTTAAAAAGTGGCGAGATTCATTCAGCAATTACTTTTCACAAACCAAAGAAAAAATCTGAAATCAAACTCAGAACTTTTTCTGAAATACCTCTCATCAAGCAGAACTCTGAGCAATTGAAAACGAGATAAAAAATCTGACTCCAAGCTGACAAGCCACCGTAGCCACCCTAATGCAAAACAGCCAACTCAAAAAGAATATTGAACTTCCTCCTCAAGATGAACTCTTAGCAAAAATTACCTGATATTCCTATCTCCCACCAGAAAAAAGACCATATCAAATCTGAGATTTCTATCTCGAACCAATGTATAATTCAATATTCCACTGTATTTATCTGAATCATAAAGAGAAAATTTGCATCATCGCCTATAGAGGAACAGACTTTAAGAATACTTCTGACCTTATCTCTGATGCTCAAATCATACTCTGAGTAAATGCGATCGATCCTAGAGTAACCGGAAGCATTGAACTGTTTGACCAAGTAAGAAAATCACATCAAGAGTACCAAAAACGGATCTGCGGACATTCACTCTGATGAACTCTCTGCTATATCGTTGCAAAACATAGGCAAGTAGACTACTGTTGCACCTTCAATCCTGGCTCTGCACCCAATAAAATCTTCATCCTCATGCTTAAAGATACCCTAGTCAAAAAAGAACGAACTACAAAAATTCACACGTATAAAATACTCTGAGATATTGTATCACTCTGTAGTTATGTTGGGCAAACCGTGAGTTTCTTTGTCCCCAGCTTCAACCCAGGGAAGCTCCATACTATGGATAACTTCTTTAAGCCTGAAATTACTGAAGAAAACACGAGAAATTAATCTCCCCCCTATCAAAAAACAAAAAAACCTGAGTTTAAGTTCAGGTTTTTTTAACTTTAAGAACTAAGAATTTTAATTTTTGATCACATATCCTACTTCTTTGAGTTCATAGTCATTATTTCTATACAAATCATAAATCACCTCTGCAACTGTTCATCTAATATCATTTTTTAAAGCCGATTTTGATGCTATAGAACCAATATAATTTCTATAATTCCTTGCTCGATCTTCAATAGGTTCTTCCATAGTTTGATTCTTCACGAGTCTGGTTATAATAGCAGAGAGTTCATCTACGGTTATCAAATCATACGGTCTAAAAGTTGTTTTCGCTTTGTCTCCATTTGGATTTGCATCTCCATTAAAGATCAGATAGTCATACGATTTATAGATATAGGGAAGAAGCGTTGGATCGGCATCTCCTAAGTCTGTAAACTGATCTGCATAGCTTCTAGTTGGTTTTCTACAAAGTACATTTGTAGCAAACTCAGCCATAAATCTCGCTGCTTCTTGTCTTGTTAAGCTTCTCTCTGGAGCAAAGTCTTTAGTTCCTTGCCATCTTGTGAGCTGATAACTATAGAGCATCTGATGCGCTTGCCTCAGGAGCTCTGTCATTGCGTTCCCTTGATCTATAGTTTTCTCATCAAGTGGATTAAAACAACTTGTCTTAATCGTCGGATTAAAGAGCTGTTTTTCTACCTCTTTTGTTTCTACAGGTTTTCAGTCGTTCCCACAGCTACCATCATAGTAACTTGATGAGAAATCTCCATTAGGACAATGGTCCATAATCAATCTCGCTCATCCACCTCATCTAGAACTTGAACTACTACTAGGAGTAGCAGGAGCCATCACGGTTAGCGTAAACTGGACTGTAGTTTGGTTTCCTGCTTGATCAGTAGCGATAACCTGGATAGGATAATTTCCTGGAGTAGCTGGAGTCGTTCAAATAATTTGAGGACCTGCAATATCAAATGTCAGTCCTGTTGGTAATCCGTTTACCTGAAGGGTTACTGCTCCACTATTATCAGTTGCTACAAGCGGAATAGGAACGATAGGCGTAGAATGTTGATAACTTATGCTAGCAATAGGAGTAATTACTGGTGGAATCTCATCCACATCATTCAAAGTAATCGTAACCTTCGCTTCTCCTGTTAATCAGAGCTGATCTTTGACTTGAATTGTTAAGAGATAAGAACTCAAGGTTTCATAATCAAGTACTCCATTTACCTGAAGTTTATCTCCAGCGATTGAGAATGCGTTGCCGGTATTCCCAGCGATAATCTGGTAATTTAACGTATCTCCAGTATTTTGGTCTTGCCCATCAAAGGTAAGGATTTGAGTAGTGATCGGAGTATTTTCATCAAGAGTAAGTATTTTATCAGCAAGCGTAGGGGGAAGGTTTAAGTTGATAGCTGATGCAAGGACTCCTGTCTGAGTATTTCAGACTTTATCTTTTACTACTACACAAAGATACTTCCCATTCTGATTTGCATCATCAATTTCAAAGTTGAGGGTAAAGGGTTCTGTAGCTCAAGGAGCCACTCCATCTAAACTCATATATCCACTACAATTCGCATCCGAACCTACTCCATAACTAATCGCATAAGCATCATAATCAGGATCTGTAGTTTCTGTAGATTTCCAGAGTCCTGCTCCTCATTGATCTTGCGTTTGTAATGAAACATTCCATTTCCTTCCATAATTTGAAGAAGTAAAAGTAAGATTGGATATTGTAGGATGAGTTTTATCAATCGTATAATTTGATTCAGTCTTTGAGTTTTGGTTTCCTGCAAGATCCTTGATATCAACTTTAATACTTCAGTTAATCACAGGATCACTTACCGTAAAATCGCATTGCACCTTCGTAGGATTCACCTGAACACAAGCAAGATTTTGGATATTCATTGCTGCACCTGGAGAAGTAACCTGAACCTCTGTCATATCAATTCCTTGGTCATCAGTAGCGATTACCGTAAAGGCAAGATCACCTCCCGTCAACATACCAAGTGGTGTAATCGAAACAGAAGGAAGATTCGTATCATGAACAAAGAACGCACTATTTTGACCTTCAGCACCATTTGCATCCTTTGCGATAATTTTTAGGATTCCACTAGTATTGATTCCTTGAAAGCTACATTGCACTTTATTAGTTGGACCGTTATCAAAATCAACCGCTCCTCCTAATCCTAAATCCTGCCCATTACAAATAATCTTTGTTACTCCAGTATCAGCTGGGTTGACTACATGGATATGTTTGATCTTAAAACTACTTGGAGAATACACTGTAAAAGTTCCATTCATTACTTGATTACTAAGAGTAACATTACTCGGATTAAACTCAATAATTGGCGGAAACTTAATCTCATTCTCTGAAATATTTCCTACTTTATCTGAACATTTTACTTTCACCGTATGAACAGGTTCTGTTGGGTTGAAGTTCAAAACGTGTGATGCTCCAAGCAAAAGTGGAGCAATCCTTTGGGGAATTCCTCAAGCATCGATATAAGTAAGTTCACAAGCTCCAGTTCCTGCTGCTCAGACGTCTTCAAAGCTTCTTAGAGTTACAGTAGGAGTATGGATACCCGAGCTTGTGTCGATATCAAGTTGGGCTGGTTTTGGTACTTGCGTATCAATAAGATAGCCAGTTATAGTTGCTGAGGATTGGATGATTCTATTATTTCACAGATTCTTATAGAATTTAAGTTTCAGATTTTTATCGCTTTGTTCTTGTGTAGAGGTAATCTTAACACTACAGTTTACCTTGGTAGCATCTAAGGGTTCTAAGCTACAGGCAAAGTCCGAGTATTGAACGGTTGTCCCTACAGGATCTACCGAAAGTGCTCCATTATCTAGATCAGTTTGCGTCAGAGGAAACTCACTCTTGAAAATAATCCTAGTATCTGTAATTTCTCCGCTACTCTGTAATGTAGGAGTAGTAAAAGTGAACTTCGGCTTACAGTCAAATCTATCTTGTCACCAAATATTCAAACCTTCAGAGATCAATCTATCTCTCAAATCAGCAAAGGTACAATACGTAGACTGAACTCCAATATGTCTAAGCTTTGTAAAGTCCAAAATCCCTGCTTGATGTTTAGCATCTATAGCCTCCAAAAGCTTTTTATAATTTTCACTCGGATATCGATAGATACCTTTTACTTTTAATGCATCATCTTTAATAACGATACCTCAAAATTGACCATGATTAATTTGAGAGAAATCCCAATTTGAAATATCGTGAGTAAAACTTGAAGCTCTATTAAACATAAGCCACATACTAGTAACCTTGCTTGTATTCCAACTAGAAATATCAGCATTAAATTTTATAGCATCTGAAAACACTCAACCCATATTAGTAACCTTACTTGTATCCCAATTCCCAATTGGTTGATCAAAGTTCTTGGCTCCTCAAAACATTCCTCACATATCAGTTACTTTAGAAGTAATCCAGCTTCCTATCGGTTGATTAAAGTTTGCAGCATTGTTAAACATTGCTTTCATGGTAGTCACATTACTGGTATCCCAATTTCCTATTGGTTGATCAAATTTTGGCGCTGAGGCAAACATATAATCCATACGAGTTACATTACTCGTATTCCAGTTTCCTATTGGTTGATTAAAGTTTGACGCTCATTGAAACATAGCCTGCATGGTAGTTACCTTGCTAGTATTCCAATTTCCTATTGGCTGATCAAATTTTGATGCTCAATGAAACATCATAAGCATATTAGTCACATTACTTGTATTCCAATTTCCTATTGCTTGATTAAAATTTATTGCTTGACGAAACATTGAATTCATGGTAGTAACCTTACCTGTATCCCAATTCCCTATTGGTTGATTAAAATCCCTTGCAACATGAAACATAAAAGACATATCTGTTACTTTACTCGTATCCCAGTTCCCTATTGGTTGGTTAAAAACTGTTGCTCAATGAAAGGTCGACTGCATATTAGTTACATTACTCGTATTCCAGTTTCCTATTGGTTGATTGAATTTATGAGCATAATAAAACATTGAGGCCATAGTAGTAACATTACTCGTATTCCAGTTGCCTATTGGTTGATTGAAGTTTTTTGCATTCCCAAACATACCAGCCATATTGGCTACTTCACTTGTATTCCAAGTAGAAATATCTCCATCAAATTGTTCTGCTCAGTTAAACATTCCTCGCATATTCTCAACTTTTGATACATCCCAACTAGAAAGATTCTGATTAAAGGTCTTTGCTTGTGAAAACATCTGATTCATATCTGTTACCTTACTTGTGTCCCAAGTTCCTATTGGTTGATTAAAGTTTTTTGCTCAGTAAAACATTGTCCCCATTTGATTTACCTTACTCGTATTCCAATGAGAAATATCAATATTAAAGCTTTCTGCTCTGTTAAACATTCATCCCATATTGGTTACATTACTTACATCCCAGTTTGAAATATCAGAGTTAAATTTTATAGCTCCAAAAAACATACTTGCCATTGACCAAACATTGCTCGTATATTGATTTGATGGAAAAATAATCTGACTTTTAAAGCTATGAAATAAGCTATTTGCATTATCAGGAAACCAAACATCTTGTTTAAACTCGACCTTGGTAATCTCCTCTGTTTTCAGACTAAGCGTATTCACCATGGTATTCCATTTAGCAGTTACAATTTGTCCTGTCCCTGCTCAATGAGGCTGAATAGTCAAGATTTGAGTTCCCTGATCCCAGACTCCATCTACATTCATTCAAAGATTAAAAGTCTGACTAGGAACACTTACCGAAGCAAAACTAACTAAACTCTTCCCTCATCCAAAGAAAATAAAGCTCATAAGAGAAAATATGAGCATCTTGCAAATGTTTTTCATCTTTTTATCTTCTATTTTATAAAATAACGGCTGAATTATATGTATCTTCCAATAGAATGCAAAATAAAATTCTTAATCATAAAAGAGAATATACCCAAATAAACAAATAAAATATAAATCAAAAAAACCTGAATTTACATTCAGATTTTTCTTTCTTCTAAATATCAGAGTGAAGTTTAGAATTCGGATTTACATAACTCGTCCTCTTAACTACAAAAGGATTATTCGTATCATAGATACTAAACATAATATCAGGATACTTCTGCACAAAGTTTGTCTGCATTGCCTCCTGCATCGCATAGATATTCTCCAAAGAATCATCACTAAATCCCATCTGAGAAACAATATACTTCCTATATATAGGATGCTCAGGTAGTGAAGCTACAAAATTATCAAAAGCTAAGACCTTTCTAGCTGGAACAGACAAAGTATGAGGGATATTGCTCTTTTCAGCGAATTCAGAATTGGAACATGGGGCATAGTAGGACATCTCCAAGTATTTTGCAATCAACTTATCCAGATTTTTTGTCTTCGTTCCTACATACCTATTCATACTTTCCTTAAATTGATCATGTTCTTCAGCAGTCAGTCCCTCATAAAGCAAAGCCTGATGTGATTCAATAAGATCATAAACCTGATTTCCACGTGCGGTGATCAGTCAAAGCGGTCTAGCATTAATATTCGCTTTTTTAAAATTTTTCCAGCTTGGTCCTATCTTCTCAGCATTCAAAGCATTAAGCAAATCCTGTTTCATAGCACCTGGAGCTCTGAGACCACGATATGCTTGTTCTCGATCACCATTTGGTAGTCTATATCCAGGTTTTTGGATCATAGGTTTCAAATCTTTATCAGAAATTTCCTCCTCTACCCAAACACTTTCAGTTCCTTTTTCAGTCTGCTTGATAACCTCTCTCTCAACAAAAACCTTCAAATCTGTATAGAGCAAATTATCATCAATATCAAAAGCATAGCCTTTTATATACTTCTCCCTCATTACTACCAGCAAACAAAATAAAACATAAATCAGAGAATATAGTATAAAGATATTGACTTATTTTTCAAGATATATTTTATATAGTAGAAAGATAAAAAAAGAAAAAACTGATTTTTCCCCAGTTTTTATCTAGAGATAGAATCAGATTTTTTGATAAATCTCCTCAATTTTTCTAGTAGCAATAGCATTCACCTTTTCACTATGCTCTTGAAGAAGTTGCCTTACCTCATCATCTGAAATCTCAGCAAATCTCTCCTGTAATGGCAAAAGAAATGCCGAAAGTTTTTCATATAAATATTCTTTTGCATACTTATACGAAAGCCCACCTGCCAAATACTTCTCTCTCAAAATCTGATCTTCTTCAGCATCGATCAAATGTTTCACAATTTGATAAACATTACATTCATCAGGATTTTTCGGCTCCTCAACAGTCTTAGTATCGGTTGGGATCTGTTTCACTTTCTTGAGCAAAACATCTGCATTATCCAAGAGCCCAATATAGTTATTATACGACTTTGACATTTTTCTTCAGTCAATACCAATAATTGTCGCAACTTGTGGCTGAATAAACGGTTCTGGTAGTTTAAAAGTTTCTCCATATGCCGCATTAAACTTTTGTGCAATATCTCTCGCATATTCAACATGTTGTTTTTGATCCTTCCCAACTGGAATAATATCCGCATCATAGAGGAGAATATCCGCCGCCATAAGTATTGGATAACAAAAGGTTCAAACTCAGATTTCTCCAGCCTTTCCCTTCGCTAGAGCGTCCTTATAACTGTGCATTCTCTCCATTGTCCCCATAATCGTCAAACAAGTAAGCACCCAATTAAGCTGCGCATGTGCAGGGATCAAAGCTGGATTATAGATCAATGTACGCTGCAGGTCTACTCCACAAGCCATGTAGAGCTTTGCAATAGTCATAGTATTTGCCCTCAGTTCATCAGGATTATGAGTTTGAGTAAAACCATGCATATTCGCCAAAAAAAGAAAAAATTCTGAATCTTGTTCTGTTTTTTGCAGTTCAATGAACGGTCTTACCGCTCAAAAATAATTTCCCAGGTGAAGTTGCTGCCCCGTTGGTTTAAGTCCAGTAAGAATTCTTTTTGCCATTATCTCATCAAATATAAAGCCAATTTTCATCATAATAAGGAAATAAAGGTTAGTTTCAAGAATTTTTTTAACTTTATCATTTAAATCTATGAATATTTTCAGATTTTATGCCTTCTCTGCTTTTTTATCTTGACTTTTCCTATAAAATAATTATAGATATTCACTGTAAATAAAATCATTAAAAAAATGGGAAATATGTCAAACACTGTAAAAAATTCAAAACACCTGAGTATTTCAGATGTTGCACGACTCTTCCGTATTGAGAAAAGTATTAGGACCAATGTTATGAAAATTCTTCTCAACCTTGAAGAAACAAAGAACCTAGATTTAGAACTAAATTTTTGTAACTTTTATGCTGTAGTTAGTAGAGAAAAATTAGAAGAAGCTCTTGCACTCAGAGAACTGCCACAAACCTTTATGACAGTCAAAGAAGCAACTCAAGAACTAAAAATCACTGAACGAAGAGTTAGACTCTTAATCAGTAATGGAACACTCAAAAATTATGCGGAAAATCTGAAAAGAGAAATATTGCTTCATCCTCAAGCAGTTTCCAAAGTAGGGAAGTCTATTCGATCAACTTTACTTTCTCAACAAGATTCCCCAAAGTATCCTCTACCAAAGCAAAATTTTAGAGACAATAATATTACAAAAAAACAGGAAACTGAGGAAGAAAGAAAACAAAGAGAAATCGAAATTGCAAAGATTAAGGCGAAAGTTGAAAGTTATAAAACTTTAAAACCAATGAGATTCTTTGATAGAGAAGCATCTAAAGCATAGCTTTGACAAAAAAAGAAAACCTGCTGTATTAGCAGGTTTTTTCTCTATTAACATTCTCTAGATAGATTATTCAATCCAATCTGTAAACACTCTATAATCATGTTGGAGTTCTGTATCTGATTTCAGCTTTTTTTCCATATTATTGATCGCATAAATCGCTGTAGCATGGTTCTTACCTCAGAAATATTCACCTATTTTTTCGAGTGTCCATCAAAAATATTTCTTAGCCAAAAGCATCAAAAGCTGGCGTGCTGTACTAATTTCCTTTTTTCTACTATCTGATTTCAAATCCTCGATAGAAAGTGAATAATACTGTGCGACCATTTCAACTAACGTCTCAAAATTTTTTGTGCTTTTCTTATTCTGTTGAAGGACATTTTCCATGGTCTTATGCCTCTCATCTGAGTAATAACCAAGGGTTTTAAGACAATTATACACATCATCCTCAGAAATCTCAAGACCAGATAGCTGTTGTCTAGTAATCAAAATATTCAAAGCTCCCTCAAGCTCTCTAACATTACTCTTGATATATTGCGCCATCAGTGAAAGATATTCAAAATCAATCTGAAGTCACTTTCTCTGCAACTTCTCCTCCAAGATTGCAATCCTTGTTTCAAAGTCCGGAGCTTGAATATCCGCTACCAATCCCTTTTGAAACCTTGAAGTAATCCTCTCTTCCAAAAGAGTCAATTCCTTTGGGGGACGATCAGAAGAAATAATAATCTGCTTTTTCTTCATATTAAAATCGTTAAAGAGATTGTGGAATACTTCTTGAGTTCTATCCTTTCACGCCAAGAATTGTATATCATCAACAAGCAAAACATCTACATTCTCAAACTTTTTTAGCAATTTAGGAATAGTATTATTTCTGAGCGCATTTACGATTTCCTGAATCAGATTTGAACTCGGTAAATAAATCACTACTTTATCAGGATTTTTCTGCATAATTTCATTTCCAACTGCCTGCATAAGATGCGTCTTCCCAAGCCCCACATTTCCATACAAAAAAAGAGGATTATAGACAATACCTGGATTTTCTGCGACCGCCTTCGCAGCGGAAAAAGCAAATTGATTATTTGCTCCAGCCACAAAAGTATCAAATGTATAGGTCGGATCAAACAAAATTCAAAAATACTGACTTAGTTCAGCTTTTACTGTCTTTTCTAAAGCAAAACTTTGCTCCTGATGAACTTTTTGCTCATCTGCAATATTTAGAAATTTTTTGAGATCCAAAAGCAGTTCATGTTTTCCACTAGAAAATGGAGTATACACCGCATATCTAAGGGAAAATTGAGGATTATACACACTCTGAATAGCTTCCTTAAGTGCCTTATTAAATAGCTTTTTAATCTGAATGAGAATAAAATCATTAGGAACTCAGATTACAACTTCCTTTTTTACTTCATCAATATCCGTAATCCCAATATTTCAGAGAAAAGTCAGCATTTTCTTATGATCAAATTGCCCAGCTATCGCCAAGATTATTTTTTCTCGGAGCTCGCGAAGATATTGCTTTTTAGCGGCATCATGTTCTGAGAGAGTATCAATAAGCATATCTTTTTTGTTAGATAAAATTAGTTTTTCTGGAGTATCACATATCAGATTTTGTATTCTTTGTTAATACCAGAAGCAGGATTAGCATAATCTCAAAAATCCTTTACAGTAAAGTTTTTTCCCAAATATTTAAAATCCTCAAGCGTATACTTTACAACTCAATCTTTCTCATTCATCAATTCTGAATCACTATGATGATAAGTTAGAAAAACAAGTCCTCCTCTATTTAAATGATCATAAATTGAGGAGATAAAAGCTCCTAAAACATACTCCTTATCCATGTACATCACAATATGCTTCGCTATGATGAAGTCATAGTTTTTTGTAATCTTGAACTCACTGATTTTACTTTCATAAAAAGTCACACTTGGATGCACTTTTAGATAATCAGGATAAAGATTTCTAACTGACGTATCTTCTACTGCATCAACCTGAGCTCCATAGCTCGCTGCTAAAATACTAAAATACCCCTTACCAGCTCCAAGATCCAAAATAGTTTTTGGATGATACTGCTCAATCAATTCACTCACAAGTCTTGCTCCTTCCATAATTCGTTAGTTATCAAAAAATAAATGCTACTCCACAAATTTCTCTAAAGTCAAAATATTAAGTCCAGACCTAGTAGTATAAAGATCTTCTAGTGTCATTTCCTGCAACTCACTGCTAAAACAAGCTGTGAGATCCTCCAATATTGCAATCCTAAATCCTCTATCATAACTCTCTTCTACAAACATTCTCACACAAAGGTTAGTTAACGCTCAACAAATAACCAGATTTTTTATTCATGTTAACTCTGATTCCATCTGAGTCTGATAATAGGCGCTAATTTTTTTCTTTTCAATAATAGTATCTTGCTCCTGAATATCTAAATCAGGGAAAAATTCTGACAACGGACTCCTTTCAGAGAAAGCTCCTGATGCCTCTAAATGCTTCACAAAGATGATCTTGTAGCCCATCTCTCTAGCGTAGGCAATCAAGTAGTTCATCTTTTCAAGCATTACATGCATATTTCCCAGATAGTAGTCAGTCTCCTTGCTCGCTCGAACAGACTGCATATTAATAATAACAAGTGCGGTTTCCGACATCATCAAGCATTAAATATAAAAGCACTTTCTATCTTACAGTTTCGCAAAGAATATTCAATTTGAAATACAAAAAAACTGTTTAAAAACTCTTTTTCTATTTGATTTAGAAGTCAAGATATGTATGCTAAAGCCTAAGCAGATTTTTAGTTCCTATCTGTACAACAATGTATGGACTCTATCAATCAAAGGTATGGCAAAGACTCCAAATAGAAATTTATAAAAAACCACATGGATTTATCACACTCTTTGGAAAGGAATACTTCTACCTGATAAAACAAAAAAAAATCTGATTTCTGACTTTTAGAGAGTTTCAAATTATGGGAATTGAATTTCCAGACAACTGGGAAGAAGTCAGACAAGAACTCAAAAAAGTTAAAAGATACTTTTCAAAATCCCGAACAAATATTTTTTTCCAGTTTGGGATTATCAATGAAATCACAAGTTTTGATAACGCGCGAGCTAGAGAAGAAAATATCGTCTGAAAGGTAAAGCAAATGAGACTTCATACAAGAGCCACTGTCCAAGAAGAAACACCTCTCAAGCTCTCTTTCAAAGAAAATATGCCCCAGTCCACTATTATGATTAAACTTGATAAGACTGATGATGAACTACTAAACGAAATGAATAGTGGTTGTGCTACCAGAATCAGAAAAGCAATAAAAAAAGGGACAAAAATCAGACTTTGAACACCTGAGGATTACGAAACTTTTTTCAAAAAATGGCAAACTACTGCAGATGGAAAAGGGTTTCATACCGTGAGCAAAAAACAATTTGATACCCTGTTAAAGGTTATTATTGAAAATAAATGCGGAAATATGTTTATCTCTGAGCTCAATGGAGAAAGTATTGCTGGGAATATTTGCCTCTTTCATGATGATACGATCGTATATCTCTATGGTTTTACCGATAGAAAATATACGAATCTCGGAGGACATCACTACCTCAAATATGGAATGTTTGAATGGGCAAGAGACCACGGATTTGAATATTGCGATTTGATGGGCGGTGCACCAACGGGATTTCCTGAGCATCCACTCGCCTGAGTCAGTAAATTCAAAGAAAGCCTCTGAGGGATGAAGCGAGAATTTTACGGGAACTTTGACCTCGTACTCAACCCACTGCTCTATTATTCATTCAAACTCCTGACTAAGATAAGGAAGCGGTTAAAGAGATAAGATTTTAGTTTATTTATGATAAAAATATGCCTCAAACACAAAAATCAGTTTTCTCTTCTAGAATGTTTACCATTTTCTTTTGGGGAAGTTTAGGCTACAGTATATTACTGATTTTAAACAGTGTGATAAGAATCTTTACCTATATAGAGGTATTTGAAGTTCTAGGTCAAAAAAATCAAAATCTTTCACTTGATTATGTAGGAACAGCCTTTATGACATTGTGGTATGAATTCTATTATTCAATACTCTTTTGAATAGGAATTTTCACAATAGTATTTATAGTATGGCAGATTGTCGCCAAAATAAGGAAGCAATTTTGTCTCAAAACTTTTTTTTACGGACTCATTTGGTTGGTATGTATTACCGGATGCTTAGTGAGTCTTCATATTTTTAGGCAAGAGATACTCAAGGTAAGGGTAATAGATGATATATTTTTTACGAAATAGAAAAAGAGATAAGATTTTAGTTTATTTATGGTAAAAATATGCCTCAAACACAAAAATCAGTGTTTTCTTCTAGAATGTTTACCATTTTCTTTTGGGGAAGTTTAGGCTACAGTATATTACTGATTTTAAACAGTGTGATAAGAATCTTTGCTTATCGAGAGACATATGAATTTCTAGGTGAAAAAGATCAAAATCTTTCACTTGATTATGTAGTAACAGCCTTTATGACATTGTGATATGAATTCTACTACTCAATGCTCTTTTGAATAGGGATTTTCACAATAGTATTTATAGTATGGCAGATTGTCGTTAAAGTGAGAAGGCAATTTTGTCTCAAAATTTTTTTCTACGCACTCATTTGGTTAGTATGTATTACGGGATGTTTAGTGAGTCTTTACATTTTTAGGCGAGAGGTACTCAAGGTAATAGATTATATGTTTTCTCCACAATAGAAAGAGAGATAAGTTTTTGTTAAAGAATAAGAAAAAGAGAAGTCTGATTTCTTCTCTTTTTTTGATTTACTCTTCAATATCAATAAAGAAACTAGACACTCCATCAGCATCAGAAAGTGAAAGTGACTCATTATCTAAGGCCTTAGCTATGTAGAAATACTGATCACCATCAATATGGAAAATTACTCCCTAATCTGAACCTCATAATCAAAAATACTGACTGGAGTCTCTGAGGAAATCTTAACTGTCTGAATATCATTTCCCTCCCCAAGTGCATTGATACTCGCGAAGTCAAACTTTTGTAGTTCAGAACTTGCTAAGAGAGTTAAGCCAGTATTGAGATCAGGATTATCTAAGTTTTCAACCTCTATTTGAAGTGTTCCTGTGTAGATATTAAAAGAAAACTGAGCATTTTCAGTAATTTTCTTTGGGTAAAAGTGGAAATACATTACCTGCCCACTAAAAAGAGCGAACTGATCAGCTTTGCTTTGATAGCTGGAGTTGTTTGCCTGCAAGTAGAAAGGATTATCCTCAACATTTTCCTTCCAAACGAGCGTACCAGTTTTTTGAAAAGCCTCTCGCTCTTGCTATTTAGTTTGAGGAACTTCTGAAACAGACTCTAACTTTTCTGTATCTCTAGAAACATCAAAGCTGCAAGCACCGAGGAAAAAGACTTGAAGAAGAGCAACTAAAAACATAATCTTTTTGTACATGGTTTACAAGAAATAATAAATAAAAACAAAGAAATCAGAAAGGAATATAATCTCTTCAAAAAGATACAAATTTTCCCGAGCATTGCAAACCATTTACAATAGAGAGAAAAACCAGATTTCTCCTTTTTTCTAATTTTAGAAAAACTCTACCTTAGACAAACAAAGGTAGAGTTCCATTCCTGGGTTAGTAAGAAAAGTTTTTAGAGCACAGATTTATCATATTCTCCTTCATTAAAATTCACACTTCTCTGTTCTAAATCTCCGAACAAGGACGATCTAATCAATCGTAATCTCTCGTTGAGTCTGAGCTACAATTTCATGAAGCTCCTCATCAGAAAAAAGGAAAGGACGCTCTTCATCACAAGATGAAAAATCTTTCAATTTCTGAAGTGTTTGATGGTCTTGAGATATTCCCATCAACTTACTAGATCTGAATGAATCTAAAAAAATTCGATCAGAATAGAAGCACACTCCCTGAGGAGCATGAGCAACACTCAATACTTTTGCTGTTTGAGATTCTGATACCGGTCCAGTATCAGTAACATGTTGTTGTCCACAAGAGGCAAATCCTGCAACTGTGAAAATTTCTAGAATAGATACTACGAGCTCTTTCATGTTTCATGCATTTTTTATTTTTAGATTTTTATACTAGCTAATATATGCTTATTTATCAGTAAAATGCAAGCCAAAGTAAAAAATCATTTGCTATTTCTAGATCAAAAACAAAAAAACCTGACACAAAGGTCAGATTTCTCCTTTTCTTCCCAAAAACTTAGAAAGGAAGATCATCAGATGAAGAGTTAGCAGCTCCATTTGACTTTTCAACTCTTCGGCAAGTGATACTATTGAAGTATCTTCCTGGTTGATTTCTAGATTCATTTGCT
This sequence comes from uncultured bacterium, assembly GCA_963537415.1. GTDB lineage: Bacteria > Patescibacteriota > Gracilibacteria > Absconditabacterales > Absconditicoccaceae > HOT-345. Next base: position 27,220 of record CAUTDF010000003.1, read on the forward strand.
CTAGCATTCAAATGAACAGTAATCAAATCTCCAGTATTTACATCTGAAAGAAGATTAATCTTGTCTCTGAAGAAATCTACAGCGATAGAACCCTTGAATTCTCTATCAGTGTTTTCTTCTAGAACAACAGTCTGTTTTTCAACACCCTCTCCGATAGTCTCTCTAGGACCGATAAATTTTACAAATCCTGTGTATTGCATAATAGTAGTAGTAATGAATAAAAAAGTAATCTACTTACCTTGAAGATAAGGTTTTTTGTTTCAATTGCAAGGGAAAAACTCATTTCGTAGCAAAATTATCACAGCAACAGTCAAAAAACAATCAGCCACATTAAAAACCGGGAAACTTCGAAGAGAAACAAAATCTCTAACACCTCACAATATCAATCTATCACTTAGATTTCAAACCGTTCAAGCAAGCATAAGGACAAAAACAAGTGACGAAATATATTTTTTTCTCCAGAGATACACAAACAGTCCAAGTCCCAAAGCACTCACCATCAAAATAATCCAAACATTAAGCTTTAAGCCTCGAGAGATTCCTGTATTAAAAACTGGCTCTAAAATCCAAAGTTCTTGCCCAATCTTATGATCATAAAAGAGCATCTTTGTCAATTGATCAAGCAAAAACAAACCAAAAATCAGAATCCAGATTTTTCTTCCTTTTAACATGATAATCTAAAAAATAAAATTCCCTAATCTCGCATTAAAATACGGATTATACTCTCTCTGGAGTCTTAATATGGCAGAGATTCATAGCATTTTCCAAGACTTGAGCAAATGCCTTGGTAATAAAGTAAGCTTTTTTCTGAATTCACTCCTCAGTAATCACTCTCTGCACACTATAATAGCTATTGTAGAGTCTACACATCATCAATGCCCATTCAACGAGCAAAGCTGGATTATCAGTTTCTTCTGCCTGAAGAATGATCATTGGATATCTATCCATTCACAAAATCAAATCTTTCTCAAGATTTGTCAAAGATTCAGCATATCCCCCTTCAAAAGTTGGCATTTCTCAGGCTGGGACTTTAGCAAGGATACTCTTTGCCCTAGCGATTGAATAAAGAATATAAGCTCCTCCTGATTCCTCAAAAGTTCTACATGCTTCCTGAATATCACTACTGATCGCAACTGGATTTTTCTTGTCTTGCTTAATATCATTAAGGATAATAGATCCTATCGCAAGCTTACGAGCAATAGATTTAATTTCATCAGGAGAAAACTGACTATCTTCATATTTTTTCTCAAAATAAGCGATTGCCTCCGTAATCAGTTTTTTCACATTTGATGCACCATCTCTACTTGAGAGTTTCTTTTTTGAGACACTATCTACATAAAAACCATGATATACAAATCTGAAATCCACATCATGTATTCAGAGTTTTCTTGCAGCTTTAAAAAGATTCATAAAGTGATCTTCCTGTTCTTGACCAACCTCATAGATTACTTTCTTTGGAGCATAGTTCTCAACTCTATACTTAAGTGCCCCAAGATCTCTAGTTGCATAGATTGAACTTTTATCTCACTTGAGTACAACAAGCCTCTCAAAATTTCAAAAATCAATTACATATGCACCAATATCTCTCTTGATCTCAGAGATCGCAGCTTCATAGATCTTGTCTGTGATCGCTCAATCCGCAAATGCTTTGTCAAGTTGTGCCATATCTTGCTGAGCTACCTGTTCAGAATAGAGCTTTACAACTCACTGTTCATAGAGGCTCATCACTAAGTTCAGCCCCATCTCAGCATAAAAACTCTCTCAGAGCACATAATCATGGTGAATATCTAGCAAATCATAGAACTCTCAAAAATCAGCCAAACTCCACTTTACCATATCCTGCCAAAGCAAAGTTTCCTTTGGATTTCCTTTTTCGAGGAGCAAAAATCTCTCCTTTGATGCTGTGATAAAATCATTAAAATGTGCTACAAATTCCTGATAGCTTCCAAAATCTCCGTAGAATTTTTTGAGCTCTTGGAGCTGTTCAGTTGAAAGAGACAAAAATTCTGATTCAGACTTAGCTAATTTTTCCCCCTGCCTATACATCGTATAAATCGCGAAAAGCAAATCATTCTTATTCTCATACGCCGTCAAAAGATCTGCCCATCTCTCATATCCCTCTATCAAAAATCAGAACCCTCCTCGATCATTGATATGATTTACCCTATGTGTTGTATATCCAGTAGCACTATAAAGATTAGCAAGGACTTGACCGATAATTGTCGATCTAATATGCCCAGCATGAAGATGCTTTGCCACATTTGGAGAGGAATAATCTACAACAACATCTTCTCCCCTATGCACATCACTCTCTCAGAACTGTGATTTTTTTAGAAAAATATCTCCTAAAGAATCAAAAAGAAAACTATCAGAGAACGAAATATTAACATAGATCCCAACAGTTTCGATCTTAGAGATAATCCCCTTCTGAGATAAAAAAGATTCAGAAATCAGATTTTTGATTTTTGGAATGATTACAGAAACATATTCTCATCCCTTATATTTTCTAAGCAAACTTGGTATTCTCACACAGATATCCGCATCAAATTTAGACTTATCCACAAAATCAAACTCTAAATCACTCAAAGATTCAATGCTCTCATCTAAAGGTGAGAGAATCTCAAAAAAAGCATTAAACAGCCTCACCAATGCATATTCAGAATACGGAATATATCCATATTCCTCTCTCTGTTTTCTAAGCTTTTCAATCATTAAAAGCGTCTGAGCATGCAACTTTTGATTTTGCTGAGCTAAAATATTCTCAGTAGTGATCTCCATAGCGTTCATTCAAGTATTTATGAAAAATAAACAGTACTTTAGTGGAAGTGTATATTTCTTATTGAGAAAATCAAGAGAAAAAGCCGTTAGAATCAAGCTTCTGCCTATAGCATAAAAAAAAATCTGATTTTTTTGACATTTTTTTTAAAAGTGATATAATATTAGTGCATTTATATCTTTTCAAAATAAACACAATGAAAAAAACAGTAAAGAACTTGATTCACAAACCAGAATCAGAAAGATCAAAGAAGGAAAAGTTGATTAGAGACATCGCCTTTTTTGGTGTAGTAGTTTACGCTGCAACACTTACATTCCTTCTTGGAAGCGCACAGGCTGACCAAACTATTGCAGAAGCTGAAGCATTCTCAGCTCACATGCAATCTCAGCAAGTAGTAGCTCAATAGTTCTTTGACTAAAAAAACAAAAAAAATCTGAAGAAAGCTTCAGACTTTTTTGTTATTTTTTATTTTTTCTACTTCAGAGCATTATTATTTAACAGTAAAGAGAAAGAATATTTAGAAGACTTAGTGAAAAAAATCAAAATAAAAAAAGCCTCATCATAACGATGAGACCTTTTCTTATATTCAAAGAATAAAATCTGACCATTTCGGATCCTATTCTTCATCCATTTTCTTAACTTTTCCAGCTCTTTCTTCAATAATCTTCTTTTCGATCATTGCAGGAACCTTTTCATAGTTTGAGAATTCCATAGAGAAGGCAGCTCTACCTTGAGTATTAGATCTCAAGTCAGTCGCATATCCAAACATCTCAGAAAGTGGAACCTTTGCAGCAATAGCAGTTGCATTTCCTCTTGGAGTTTGTCCAAGAATAATTCCTCTTCTAGATGAAAGATCTCCCATCACAGTTCCAACATATTCTTCTGGAGTTACAATTTCTACAGACATGATTGGTTCAAGGATCGCAGGCGAAGCCTTCATAAATGCCTCCTTAAATGCCTTGTAAGTTGCCACCTTAAACGCTACTTCTGAAGAATCCACATCATGATAAGAACCAAAGAATGGAACTACCTTAATATTAATGATTGGGAATCCAGCAAGGATACCTTGCGCCATAGTTTCTTTTGCCCCCTTATCAATTGCAGGGATAAATTCGTTAGGAATCACACCTCCCTTAATTTCAGATACGAATTCATAGTTTTTATCTTCAGGAAGTTTCTCAAGTCTAAGTTCAACATCTCCAAATTGACCTCTACCTCCAGTCTGCTTTTTGAAGATTCCTCTTGCTGAAGCAGTATCAAAAATTGTTTCTCTGTATGCTACTTGTGGCTTACCAGTATTTACCTCTACTTTATGCTCTCTTCTAAGTCTATCTACGATCACATCAAGATGAAGTTCTCCCATACCTCCAATAATAGTCTGTCCACTTTCCTCATCAGAATATGCCTTGAAAGATGGATCTTCTTGCATAAGCTTTGAAAGGGCAAGTCCAAGCTTTTCTTGATCAGCCTTTGATTTTGGTTCAATAGCAATTTGGATCACTGGATCAGGGAATTCCATTTTTTCAAGAACGATTGGCTTTGCAGGATCACAAAGAGTATGTCCTGTCTGAGTTTCCTTAAGACCAAGGAAAGCACAGATATTTCCAGCAGAAATCTCTGAAATTTCTTCTCTCTTATTTGCATGCATAAGCAAAAGTCTTCCAACTCTTTCTTTCTTCTCAGTTACTGAGTTAAGCAAAGTATCTCCAGACTTGATAACTCCAGAATATACTCTCACGAAAGTCAAAGTACCAACGAAAGGATCAGTCATGATCTTGAAAGCAATAGCTGAAACTGGTTCATTAAGATCAGCTTTTCTAACTACTGTTTCATCTTCCTTATCAGGGTTGTGACCTACGATCTCACCTCTATCAAGTGGAGATGGCAAGAAATCAATTACAGCATTAAGTACAAGTTGAACTCCCTTATTTCCAAGAGCTGTTCCACAAAGCATTGGATAAAGTTCATTTGATACTACTCCCTTTCTAATTGCTTTTTTGATCAATTCATTTGAAATTTCTTCTCCTCCAAGGAATTTTTCAGCCAATTCATCATCAAACATAGAGATTGCATCAATCATAGCTTCTCTATATTCTTCTGCTTGAGCCTGCATGTTAGCTGGAATTTCTCCTTCAACTACATCAACTCCCTTTTCTCCCTCAAAGTGATAAGCCTTCATAGTAATCAAATCAATCACTCCTTCAAAGGTATCAGCCTTTCCAATAGGAAGCTGAATAGGGATTGCCTTATTTGAAAGTCTCTGAGCTACAGATTCGATCGACATAAAGAAATCTGCTCCCATCTTATCCATCTTATTTACAAAGATAAGTCTTGGTACTCCATATTTATCAGCTTGTCTCCAAACAGTTTCAGTCTGGGGTTCAGCTCCTTGAGAACCATCAAGCAATGCAACAGCACCATCCAAAACTCTAAGAGATCTCTCTACCTCAACAGTAAAATCCACGTGTCAAGGAGTATCAATCACATTAATCTGATTATCATGCCAAAAACAAGTAGTCGCAGCAGAAGTAATAGTAATACCTCTCTCCTTTTCCTGTTCCATCCAGTCCATATCAGCAGCTCCATCATGAGTTTCCCCAATCTTGTGCTTCTTTCCTGTATAATACAAAATTCTCTCAGTTGTAGTGGTCTTACCAGCATCAATATGCGCCATAATACCAATGTTTCTTACCTTATCCAAAGGTTTTTTGTCAGTTGCCATAATATAAATAGCATAAAATATAAAAATTTGAACGGTTTGAGTATAAAAAAAAGCGATCTATTTACAAGTCAATTATCTCTTTTTTCTTTTTAAGAGAATAAAGGTAAAAAAATCAGATTTTTTTATTTTAATATATTTTATGAAATATGTCAATTAATTAAATTACAAAAATAAAAAAACAAAATATGATTTTATAATACTTTTATCTGTAAAGTTGAATTTTTAACATTCTGGAGATATAATTGAGATAATCTTTTTTTATTTAATATTCTTTAAAATGAAATCATTACCAGAGAATGTTACAATATGAGAGTTCAGAGAGGCTCTCCAAATTTTACTTGACAAGTATACTCCTGCCGAAGAGAAAATTGATATTTCAAAACTCAGCAACGATGGGATACTAAGACTCTATGATATTATCTGTACAAAGGATGAAGTACCCAGAGAACAGAAATGGGTAGAATGGAAAGAAGAAGGAGAAAAAGCAGAAAAGCAACTTATTTGTGATAGTTATGAAGTTCTTTCAGTTGAGGAACAACTAGAAAATATAGAAAAAATTCGCAAAGCTATCAAAGAATTTGACTCAGAATTAAAAACACCATCACTAAAAGATCTAGAATCTGAAATAAATTTATCTTTTGACAAATAAGAAAATGGTAGAAACCCACAAACATCAAGATTTTGCTGAGACAAACAAACTTAAGAACCTCAGTAAAGCAGACATCAGTAAAGAAATCATTAATATAAACGAGAATAAGAAAATAAACAAATATTCGGACGTTTTTAAAAATGCAGAAAAATATCTTTATCAACGCATAAAAGTAATTGATGAAGCCCTCAAATCAGATTGAAGAGATAATGACACATGGGCATATAAGAAACTCTCACTTCTAAAGGACTCCATCCAACGCAGTAAGGAGAAGCAAGAAGATGCAATTTGGTGCCAAGACAGCCATATTCAGCGTATGATCAATGAAGTCGCAGTAAGAATTGACGATGCTGAAAATGTATTTTTCGAGCATTTAGAAAGCATTAAAAATAAAAGGGCGGAGTTTGAGAAACAAGGAATTATAGATAAAAAGGGTAATGTTATAATAGAAAAGAAACTTTATGATGTTTGAAGGTTTGGAGAAATGAGACTCACAAGAGACATCAATTCAATGAAAATTCATGAAGCATTTCAGAAATTACTAAATACTGATGGAACAGCTTATAAAATTGACTATACCAATTGTACAAATGAGAACATTAAAGACAAGATGACTACACTAATAGGAGGGAATGAATGCCGAGTTCAATTTAATAAAGAAATAGGAACATACCTAATTAGAGACAAAGAATGAAAAGAATATGATACCCAAAGAGTACTAATCTGGGAGTGAGTTGAAATCTCTTCTGCAAAAACAGCCTCACTCTCAAAAAAATCTGCCGATAAAAAGTCTCAAGAAATTGCAGAGAAAAAATTCAAGCAAAGATTGGGATGATCAGATCAAATTGATTGAGCAAGAAAGGAAGAGTTACAAAATATGATACCCAAAAAACTGAGAGATAAACTTTTATCTGATGGAATGGAAGAGTTTCTTATTAAAAATGAACAAAGAATTGCTCAAATTGTTTTAGAAGCTAGAAAATATGGATATACACTTCGTTGAGAACCAATCACAACAAAACGAGGATGAGGACTAATGGAAGCTCATCTTATTAATGGTAGTTCCGAAAAAGATGTTACAATTCGATGGAAAAACAATAATTACAAGGAGTTTAGTATTAGTTCACATCTCTATGATCTCTTGGATGACTATTCAGATGAATATAAAGATTTCTTAACTGCTCTCATCAAAGATAAACGATCTAATTCTGAACAATTTGCTAAGCATGAAAAGATAGACTTTATTGATTGAGAGGCAATTTCTGAACAAGATCAAATAGCAATAGAAAAGGGACTTTCACGTCTACAAAGATTTCTAGAAAATAAAAGAGATCAAGAAAACAACTCACGAGCATCTAATGATGATAAACACATCGCTGAGATGCTATCTCTCATATGAAAAGCAAGACACATCATAGGAAGAAATATAGAAACCAGTGATCCAAAGCAGAAAGTAACAAAAGCTATGTTTGAAAATGGAATTATCGAACCATTTAAGGAGCATTTTAGAAATCTAGTACGTGTTCCTTCTGACTTAATGAATTCTAACGATTCTTGGAATAAATTTTTCTATGATGAGAAAAGTCAAATTTCAACAATAAGAAACATTGATAAAAGGACATCACTCACAGATTTTTCAGCCTCATCATTTCTAAAAGATGAAATTGTCGATGACTGAGAGTTCTGAATAGAAAATAAAAATATTGATGAAGCCTTCAAAAAAATTGATACTTTTTTTCTGGACGAAAATAATGAAACACTAAAAAATGAGATTATTGACAATCCAGAAAGTGGAGAAAGAATATTCAAAAAACTCAAGGAGATATGAATAATCCCTGAATCATGTGATAGATCAAAAAATCTAAATTTTTTCAACACAGTAATTGAAAAAACAAATAAAATCGCAAATGCATTAAAAGAACAAAAAAGGCACCTAGATAATATGAAACCTGATATGGAATCACAAAAGAGAAACCTCTCAACCAGGAAAGATCAGCTAATTAAAATTGCTGAAATAAGACCTCTAAACAATGATGAAATTACAGAATTAAATAGCATAAAATATTTGCTTGAAGATGAAGAAACACTAAATCAAAGAGCTACAGAAGCGCTAGAAGTAACAAAAAAAACTATTAGAGACACCCAAACAGTACAAATCATCAAACACAACCTAGCAGAACCTTTCATAGAATTTGGAGGAGGAGCAAAATGAAACAATAAAGATATCATTAATAATATTACTTGATATGGTCGAGCACGAAGCGATGAAACTGCAAAAATTGCTGGAGAAATCACAACCCAAATCCTAATCACTGTAGCGGTCAGTCTTGCTACTGCAGGAGCTGGAGCAGCCATCACAGCGGGACTAATAGCTAGAGTCGGAGCATTATGAGCAAGACTCGCTAGCTCAGCTATATGGGCCAAGAGAATCAAAACTTTTGTTTCTATCAGTCAAAGATGATGGAAAGGATTTAGAACAGCAAGTAAAGTTGAAAAAGCTATCACGATATGAACACAGGCTTCTGGACTTCTATTAGAAGGTACAATATTTAATGCTACAAGTACAGCACTTTCTAATATGATTAATGGAAGAGAATTCCTTAATGGAGTTAACCTCAATCCACTTGCAAAAGAAAATATAAAAACGGCCGCGTTTTTATGAGCGCTAGGGATAGCAAAGAGCTTCAGCATTATTTGATCTCGTACTACACTTCCTTGAAAACCAGGAACAAAAATCTCAATTGATTTTTCTAAACTAGGAAAAATTCCATGAGTAAAGTTTACAGCAGAAATTGCTAAAGAATTAAGCGCGATGTTCGCCGCTGAACAAGTGATCAACTTTACTTTTGGACATGATATAATAAATCCGGAAACTGGAGAAGTAACTACTGAGAGAGGTTTTCATATGCCAAATGAACAAGAATGGGCAACTATGATTGGGATGATTTTAGCATTAAAAGTAGCAAACCCTACCCTTTGGGGAAAAATTCATCAAAATCTCAATAATGGAACAATAAAAATTTGTAAATCTATTACTTGAGAAACTGTACTTCATAATGCTAAAAATAATAAAATAGTTGATTTAAATAATCTAGCAAAAGACTGAAATAAACTTGTTGATAACACTACAAACGGAGTAAAAACTAAAAACAAACCAACATCCGATATGGGATGAAAAACTATCGACATAAAAAATCTTAGTCCAGAAATTCTTGATGCAATAAAGCACACAGAGAAACAAATTGCATTAAACAATCGTAGAATAGCTGAATTACAGCAATCTAAACGACAAAATCCTCTTTCATGAAAAGAAAAAATAGAATTAATGCAACTCTATGAAGCTAATAGAGATCTAAAAAATGATATACAAGAACTAAAGAAAGGGAATATGAAATTATCCGAAGATAGTTCAAGCAAGCTTCTTGAGAAATATGCAGATATCGAGAAGAAAATGATAGCTCTCAAAGAGAAATCCGACAAACGATCTAATAAACTACCAGAAATTCAAAGTGAGAAAACAAAAAAGGCTGCCTCTGATTGACTTAATAAACTTAAAATCAAATATTTTGAACTAGGATTAGAACAAGATATTCTGATTGAACAATGAATAGATTGAGTAAATCAGTTCAAGATTCTCAAGGATATCATTGATATGAACAAAATTGCGAAACGCCTTGCTGGAGATCTTAATGTAAAAGATTTTATAAAAAATAACAAGGTACTAACGCTTGAAAAATTGAAAGAACTCAGAAATGTACTAAATGGTAATAAGTTAGATTTCTATGACCTACACCAATATTCAACTATTTTCAAAAAGCACCCCGATTTAGATATTGCTTTTACTAGAAAACTCATTGAAAAAATAGAGGGGAAACCCCTAATGGATAAGTATGAAAAGTATATTGACTTTTTGGACAGATATCCTAATATAAATCATAAAATGATAAAAGAAATATTTGAATTTACTAAGGAAGAGCCTAATTTTGATAAACTTGAAAAATGTGGAAGACTTCTTGAACATTATCCAGAAATAGATTCTAACACATTAACTAGATTTAAAGCACTTTTTTGAGACAAGACCTCTCTTGAGAATATCGAAAAAAATATAGAGGAAGTACTTAAAAATAATCAAGTAGATTGAAATGCCTATAACAAGCAGCTAAAGGATAAACCGATGACAGATGCGAAAGAATTTGCTGACCAAGTAAAAAATCAAATAACAGATATAGTAAAACTAATGAAAACTACAACTCCTGAGAATATAGCAATATATGAAGAAAGATTAGCAAGATTGAATCTTCTAACAGATATACTGAACAGGAATGGAGTCAACTGAATTAATAAATTCAAATCTATGTTAAACATCTTAGACATAAATAGTAAAGACTTTACTGACCCTCAAATGCAAAAATTTATCTTTGAGCTAACAGGAGAAAATAGCTATTGGACGACTGAAAAGTTAAAAAAACTAGAAAAACTATTAAACTGAAAAAAAATATCGTTATGAGAATTAACTCATGAACACATTCTAGAAGAGTTACAGAAGCATGAAAGGAAAGAACAGCTCAAATTTTCAAAAGGAGAATATGAAACAAACAGTAAAATAATGGATAAAATCCTCTGAGAAAATGGGGGGAATATCAATGCAGAAGTAACAAAAAAAGTTAAACAACATATAGAAAATATACTTCTAAACAAAATAGGGAAAAAAGTAAATATCCCAGATAATGTAGTTAGAACAATCATTGAAGCACATATGCTTGATGGTAAACTAGGAAAATTAAACTATTCTGAGTTAAAAGCTAAAGTCAAAAAACTCTATGAAGTCATACCACCAAAATGAAAGAACTTTGTAAGATTCTTGCTTGAATGATGATTCTGCGGACAAATTCGTCCCACTCCAGAGATTATTAAAAATGGAGATACGATAAATATTCACTGAGAAACATTAAACTGCCAGGAATTAACAGGAGATAACAGTTATGAAATTACTATCCCATGAGCAAAATTTCAACTTAGAAAAACTGGAGACATTTACCTATTATCACAACTCGATTATACATATCTTAATGGAGGAAAGAAACATGTCAAAGCAGCACACATAATTAGAGAAGGAGAAACAAGAATAGTTGGAAGAGAGAGCGATGATCCTTACAATAGTTTTGAACTCGAAGATCTGAAAGCAGTATCCAGAAAACACTTTTCAGTAACAATACTAAACTGAGAACCCATTATTACAGATCTCAATAGTACAAATGGTACAACGGTTAATTTTATAAGAGGAACTAAAAAGACACAAGAAGCTGTAGATAATGAACGATTCGAACAATGAACTGATTCTAATTATATAGAAGACCTCGACTATAATACAGGAATAGATGCTGTAAGTATTGCTGACTATGTTACTAACGATCAAGATTTTAGTTACTAATCTGCGTAATTAATCGAGAGAGAAGCAAAAAAAATCTGAGTTTAGTACTCAGATTTTTCTCTTATACAAAATTTAAATCCTCTTAGTCTCTAATACAATCTCCTTTCCCCTCTGCATAAGCCAAACCAACCTCTTCTGTTCAAAGAGCGAAGCGACTGAATCCGTAGCTAAAATGCGAACAGAATACGTATTCAGGTTTTTATCTTTTAAAAAAGAAGAAAAAATCTGATCTAAACTCTCTAAAGCATGAAATCTTATCTTCTTAAAATTAAAAAACTTAGCAACTGTTTTTTCCGATGCAAAAATACAATAATTTAACGGAATCAGAGTATCAATCATTGCATCTTTTAAAGGGAGAAGTTGATGTTTTAGGAGGGTATTTGTCAGATACGACTTCCAAGAAAGTTGCGATAAAAGCCCCTTTGCAACACCAAGCTTTTCACTCCAAAATACAAATGGGAAGTGGAATCTCTTTGTTGCAGATTGAGCTGACTGTAAGACATATTGGGTAGCAAAATCTGAAATCAACTTTTGAGCCACAGAAAGCTCCTCCCCATCTCCGAAAATCCCAAGCTTCCCAACCAAAGAATACTTAAACACAAATTCAAAAAGATACGCTCTAAAAAGAGGTAAAATCTGACTTTCTCCCTCCTTTAATAACGCAAGTTCATATACTGGAGGCACGATAATCATCTCAGCTCCCTGCTTTTTTAAAGTCTCTACACCTTTCTTAACTGCGGCTAAACTTGTTCAAAAATCCTTATCTCCATAAGAAGCCATCAAACTATCAAAGTACACAATATATTCACAATCGTACTTGTTTAAAATCTTGAAGAGAACAAGACTCTCCACACCACTACTAACGATTCCAATTTTCATCTTTTAAGAAACTATTTGCTTAGATAAAGTCAGATATTGTCCTAAATCACGCACAAAAATATCCATCTCTTTTGTCGTCAATAAACTCTCTATCAATCCTTCAATATCCTTGAGTTGAGCGATCTTCTTGGGCAAAAAAGTACTATACGGACTCTGGAGTAGTTGCTGCTCATAATCCTCCTTCATACTTACAAATTCTTGACGCTTTTTAGTCAATTCATCTCTAATAAACTCTTGGCTTCTCACCAAAAAATTAGACTGAAAATCTGAAACTGCATTTTCGATCAGCTTAATTTGAGAGAAAAGTTTGAAAAAAAGTTGCTTTTTCTCCTCATAAAGCGCTCTTCGATACTCTACATCATCTCCCCTATTCATATTAGCAATCACCTGCATAATACTAGAATATTCTCTCCTCAAATAACCATCCAACAACCTGCGGTACTCAGTACACTTAAAAGTTCACTCCTCATGCAACAAATACACTCTCACACTCGTCTCGCCAAGCTGACAATACAACCTCTCAGAAAAACTCTCACTTGCAAAACTCCAGCCCATCAATAGACTTCCAGCCATCAAAGGAAGAATTATCCTTTTCAAATCTCTCATCTTTTAGCAGTGAAAAGTTAAAATTAAGCTCATATTTTTAATATCTCTTGTTTGGTACGCAACCAAAAATATTGCTCAGCCATTTTACCTGTCTTGATCGCATATTCAAGATCAATCAACAGTTGAAAAAAGCTGACTAAAAACCCCTGATTTTTCTGAAGCTGCGTAATATATTTTAGATTTTTATTAACAACAAAAGGATGCAACTTTGTCTGAGCAATAATCTCTTTCGCCGAAACAATCCCCTGCCCATACAAATCTAAAATCGTCAAATAGATCTTGAGTCCCCAAGTCAAAAGCCCTGAAACCTCATTCCAAGACTTACCATCTTCTTGCATTTTTTCTAGACTCTTGACAGCAAGCCTAGGATCACTCCACAAATGATCAAAAATCTCAAATGCATCTCATTCAACCAATCAAAAACAATACTGATGAATAGCATCAATAGAAACCTGAGTCTCTCACCTCGTCTGTAGTCAGATTTTTAATTTTTCAATTTCATTCTCTAGGCGATACATATCGTTTCACACCTTGAGCAAAAGCATATCCACCTCAGGTTCCCCAATCTGAAATCCAACCAACTGCTCTCTAATAAATCCCTTTAACTGAGATTCCTTATAGGGAGCAAATTCCTTGAGTTGAAGCTGTTCACTAAACCACTTAAAAGCTTTTGTCCTCTTATCTGGCTTATAAGAGACTAAAATCAGAATCGTATCACTGGTTAATAGGCTCATATTTTGTTGAAAATCCTCAAGAAATTTATCAATTTTATCAGCCATAAGCGAATTATTTTCATAAGTATCCCTAGGAACTCAATAGAGAATTACCATCTTTTTGCTCACAAAAAGACTTCCAGCATAAAGTAATTGCTTAATCTCTCATAGATCCCAGTTTTGTGCGGTAAACTCAAAAAGCGTATCTGCTCAATATTTCTCCTGAAATCAGATTTTTCGTTTTTCGAGTTCCTTATTGAGCGTATAGGTATTTTCTCAACAAAATAAGAAAGCTGAATTGAGCATACGACTCCCTAGAGATAAAACAAGCCTTAGTATATGAATAGTCTAAAACTTTTCAAGCAGAAAAGATTAGTAGCCAAGAAGTCTGATTTTTCTGATATTTATCAATCTAATTACAACATTTCCCGACCTTTTTTATCTTGACATTCTCTATAAAAAATGTACAATCCATATTACAAAATAAACAAAAATTATCATCTTATGAAAAAGGAATTTTTAATTGTGATCATCGCAAATTTTATCTTTTGCTTTCTACTACCAACAACCGCAATACCTTTATTCTTCAGTCTTCTAGATCCTATAGAAGATTCAAGCTCCATAACTCTATTGATGATACTGGTAGTGTGCTTTGCTACAATGCTCTTTGTTTTTATGAGCCTCTTGCCTAGAACTCTAAGTGAAAAAAAACAAGATATCCTCATGTTCGTATATCTGCTTATGAGCGTGATTATGGCTATCTTTGCTGGCAGTTGGGTACTATCAATCCTCGTAAGAATAATTCTAGGCATAATAATGTCTTCTCTCCTATGGTGGCATTCTCGTAAACCTCCAGAGCAGATCTAATGTGAGCAAAAAAAGCTAGAAGAGAAACTTCTAGCTTTTTGTATTTGAGTAGGGGAAAGTAGTATATTTTGATTTGACTTTATAAAAGTAATATATATACAAGATAACTTCCTTTAGTTTTTTAATAGCAAACAATGGAAAAGATTTACAAAACCTCCAAGGTCAAGTTTATCACCGATATTGCGATCGGGGCTGGAGCTGCTGCATTCATCGGGCTGATTCTCACTCGCTTTATGGATGGGTATACCAAGCCTGCCATCATCGCTGCTGTATTATTTGTACTCTATGCACGAATGATCTGCTGAGATAAAATCACGGTAACACTCACTGACAAAGAGCTCAGAATCAAACAAGGCAAAGAAGAACAAGTCTTTGATCTTGAGAAAACAAGCTTTGGTTCATATATACACACTGAAAACGATAATACTGAAAGATATCTCTTGATTGGAACTGAAGACGGAAGAGAGCTCAAGATTTGTTGCACGCTTCTAGGAGCAAATCAGTTTGACCAGCTTCGCGATGATCTAGGAATCACTGGCTCAAAGCAAAAGGCGGTAAAACTTGAGACAAAAAAGAAATAATTCTGGTTTTTAATTCTTATATTTAACATAATGAATGGGGTAGAACTTTTTGGAATGCAAATTCCTGCTGTAGTGTTTTATGCTGTGGGGTTGATGATCGCGTTTGGAGGATATTCTCTCTGGCTAGCAAGCAAAAACAAGAAAAAAGTGCAAGCTTGGCTTGAACAAAATCCCAATGCTGCCAAGGTATATATCAAAAATAAAATCTGAGCACTTGGAAGTGGTTCATTGGGAGTATACTCAGTAGATGGAGAAGCGAGAAATATGGTGATGATGTTCTCTGAGGGAACTAAAACTGGATTTTACCTTACACCAGGAGCTCATACGATAACTGTTGGGTACCAGAAAACAAGAGCAAGTCTCGTTTATCAGAGCGTAAACACCACTTATGAACCAACTGAGCTAGAAATTGAGGTAGAAGCATACAAAACCTACCAACTTAGCTTCAATGAAAAAGAAGAACACTTTGACTTTGAAGAAAAGAACTAAAAAAGCTCTAAAAATCTGAAAAATCCCCAATCGAGGGGATTTTTTCTATACAAAAGATAAACACTAACTTAAAATAATCAATACACACTCGACTACCCTGGCAAAGGAAACCTCTGAGCAAAAGCTCTCACCTCCTCTCTCAAAACCGCAAGCTCAGAGCCGTTATTCCTGTGCTTGATCGCACGATCAATCAAGCGAGCAACTGTTCTCGCATCAGACTCACTCATACCTCTCGTTGTCATCGCTGGTGTTCCAATCCTCAGACCAGACGGAGCAAAAGCTGGACGCATATCATTTGGAACAAGCGACTTTGAAACAGAAATTCCAACCTTATCAAGCACTTTTTCTACTTCTCCTCCATCAAATTCCTCCTTTGAGAAATCTAGAAGCATCATATGATTATCTGTTCCTCCTGTCACAAGATCATATCCTAATGCAAGGAATTCATCAGCCATAGCCTTAGCATTTTTGAGCGTCTGCTGTGCATAATGAGAAAAATCAGAAGTCTGAGCCTCTCAGAGTGCGACTGCGATCGCAGCGATAGTATTCATATGAGGTCCTCACTGCATTCCTGGGAATACCGCACGATCAATCAATGTCGGAATATTCTCAATACTGAATTCAGGCTTTTTTAACGGATTTCAAACCGTTCCCTTGCTCAAGATAAGAGCTCATCTCGGACCACGAAGTGATTTATGAGTAGTAGTCATCATCGCATGAAATCCATAATCCAATGGATTTTTCAAAAGTCCAGCTGCAATAAACCCAGCAATGTGAGAAACATCAGCATAAGCGATAGCTCATACTTCGTTTGCAATCTCAACAAATCTCTCATAATCAAGCTCCCTTGGATAAGCACTAAATCATGCTAGAATTACCTTGGGATGGAACTCATGAGCGAGAGAACGAATCTGATCAAAATCGATGCTCCCATCAGCTAAAGTCTGATACCCATGGAAATTAAATACCTTTGAAATAAAAGTAACAGGAGCTCCGTGTGTCAAATGTCCCCCATATTTCATATCCATCCCTAAGATATGATCTCATGGCTCCATTACCGCACTATAGAAACAAAGATTCGCAGCAGCTCCAGAGAGCGCCTGAACATTTGCATGATCTGCTCTGAAAATCGCTTTTGCTCTATCAATCGCCAACTGCTCAAGTTGATCAGTATTTTCCTGCCCTCAGTAGTACCTTTTTCACGGAAACCCCTCAGCATATTTATTCGCAAAAACAGAAGACTGAACTTGCAAAACATCTTTTGACTGATAGTTTTCACTCGCAATAAGCTCAATTCCTTCTTGCTGTCTCCTCTCTTCCTGAGAAATCAAGTCAAAAACCTCTTGTGCTGCATTTTCCATTTCCTTTTTCTGATTAGCAAGTAAAAAATCTGACTTTTCAGCCTTATATTTTGTTTAATTATGGCAAATAGTTAGATTGTAAGGATGTACTTTATAATTCTAACGATCGATGGAAGAAGTAAGAAACTCAAAAATGATTACTCCTCTACAATCAACTCTCACCAATCTCCCTGCTGAAGCCCAGCAGCATTCCCCTCCTCTACATCAATATGCATATCCAAAGCGAAACGATCATCTACTCTAATTACGACCTCATCAAATACAAGTGCTCTGATTCCATTTGTCTTCACTTTCACAATTTGCCCGTTATGAACTCAAAAATCCTGAGCATCAGCAACGCTCATATGAATATGTCTTTTCGCTACAATCAGTCCTTGCTTAAGTTCAACTTCTCCAGCTGGCCCAATCAATGTAATACCAGCAGAACCTTCAAGATCACCAGATTCCCTAATTGGAGCTTGTGTTCCTAGCTTAAAATTATCTCCCATCATAATTTCTACCTGAGAAAACTTTCTATAAGGCCCAAGTATTCTAACTTTTGAAAGCTCTCACTTAGGTCCTTTGATCGCTAAGGTCTCAGCACACGCATATTGCCCTGGTTGAGAAAGCTCTTTCATAGGAGTTAACTCATAATTTGAACCAAATAATGTATTCGCATCTGCTTGAGATAAATGTACATGCCTATTTGAAATTCCGATTGGTACTCTCATCAAAAAAAACATAAAAAATAAAAAAGCTCATCTCAAGCATACTCAAATAAGCCTTATTTTCAAGATTTTTCACAAAAAAAAGAAAAAGCTGAGATACTTCAGCCTTTTTTATTATTTCTTTGGAATCAAATCTAAGACAATCAACTCTGAACGCGAACCAAGTCTCATCGCAGGCCCCCAAGTCCCAATCCCTGAACTCACAAAGAGCGAAGAAGTATCAAAACTATAAAGCCCTTTGATATATGGGAACGCCATTTTTACAAATAAAGTAAATGGAAAGAGCTGCCCATTATGCGTATGTCCAGCAACTTGAAGATTAACGCCATACTTCATTGCCACTTCAGGTCCAACCGGCTCATGCAAAACTAAAAGTTTAGGATATTCAGTCTCCCATTGTATATTTTTAAGTTTATGCGCCAAAAGGTTCCTATTTTTCTGAGAATCACTTCCATTCATATCAGAAAGTCCGAGAATTTCCCATCATCAAAGAATCAATTTCTGATCCGATAACATATGCAATTTCGTAGGCGAGAGAAGCGACTTCACATATGCATTCCCAGCATAAGCTTCATGATTTCCATACGTAAAAACAACTTCCTTATTGATAGTATTGAGCACATCAAAATCCCCAACATCAAATCCTCTTCCATCAATAAAATCTCAATTGATTACTACAAAATCTGCATCAATTTTATTAACTTTCTCAATAATACTATATAAGAAAGGTAAATCAGATTTTTTTGCGATATGAATATCTGACATATAGATAATCCTACTTGGAGACTGGAGATTATCAACTGGAATCTGAATAGTCCTAATCACTGTACTATGCGCTGCCCACCAAGCATAAATCGAGAGCCCAACAACTGCAATCACAAAACTCCAACCTCAATACACTCCTCTAATAGAATACGGAGTCCAAGCCAAGAGCCCACCTTCAACCGACCAAAATACCGCAATCACCGACAAGGCAACCGTTAAAATTCCTAGCACAGTCATTGTTGTAGTTTCCCAGTAATCACCAATGATCGACTTCGCATTTTGATGAAAAATCAGATATCCAAGACACAAAACCAGAATCGCTGCCGCAATCAGTAAAAACATCATTCTATCAAGCTCCTGCCCAAAAAATCGAACAACATTGGAAACTACAAAATTCATCAGCAAAATATAGATCAGCACAAACAGAATACCAATTATCGCCATCTTCAAAAAAAGAATTAAAAACAAAGAAAAAGTCTGAAATCATCAAACAAATCTCAGACTTCCCCTTTTTTAGATTATTTTCCGTGACATTTTTTATATTTTTTCCCACTTCCACATGGACATGGATCATTAGGTCTGACCTTTCCTTCAGGATGCATTACTTGAGGAGTCTCATCTGCCTCAAATACTTCCACATCATCATCAGATTCAAAAAGCTGACTTCTCTCATCTTTCTCCTGCACAAAAACTGGTTGAGATGGAGCCTGAGCTGGCAAATCATCAGTTGCTGAAGCTAAGATTTCCATTACCTTACCTGCACGATCCTCATCACTTGTAATATCAAGTGTTGCCTGCACCTGTTGCTGTTGAGCAAGCAAATCAAAGTCAATCTTCATAAGGTAAAGCGCGGTATTATTGATAATTGAAGAGATCAACTCTTGAAACTTTTCAAAAGACTCCTTTTTGTAGACTACAAGCGGATCTAACTGAGCATACGCCATAAGTCAGACTTTTTCTCTAAGATTCTGCATTTCATCAATGTGATTTACCCAGAGTTTATCTAGGAAATGAAGATGTACCTCTCTAAAGACATCAAACAATACCTTTGTCTCAAGCTGACCAAATACTCTTGTAAAATACGCATCAAATCTCTCAAGCAAAACTGCCTTCAATCCTTCATAGTCTAACTTAGCATATTCATAGTACTCAGCCTGTGTAAAGTTGAGTCCAAACTCCTTATTTAATACCACCAAGAGATCAGCTACAGATTGTCCTGTGATCTCAGCATTTGTAATCTGAGCAATAATAATATTCTTAGCTTCATTAACAAAAGCTTCCTTAAGATTTTCCACATATTGAATCCTCTTATTTTCATCATGCTCACTTTCAAGAATCTCATCTCTTGTCTTATAAATTCTCTTTCTCTGCTTGTCTACAACACTATCATAGTCAAAAAGATGCTTTCTAATACCGAAGTACCATCCTTCAATTTCCTTTTGCGCTCTCGTGCTTACAGTGGTAAATTGTTTTTGAGTAAGTTCTAGACTCTCTCTATCAGCCTTTGAAAAAATCATAGAAACCAGAGACTGAATCCTCTCTCCTCCTGTCTTTCTCATCAAACTATCATCCAACGCCACAAAGAAAATCGAAACACCAGGATCTCACTGTCTTCCTGCTCTTCCTCTAAGCTGATTATCAATTCTTCTTGACTCGTGCTTCTCTGTTCCTAGGATAAAGAGCCCAAAAAACAGATCTTTTTCAATACTTTCAGATTTTTCAGAAGTTTGCAGTGGGATAAAGCTCACTCTTGCATATGGCTGAGAATTTTCTTTTCTCTTCAAAGTTAATTTTGCTGAAATTTTCATCTCAGGCAACTCAATCCCCTGAACAAGTCCATCTATCTGAGCATCACTAAGCCCAAGCTCTTTTTTCAAAGCATCAAGGAAAAGTCAATATTCAAGCTCAGAAAAAAGATTTCCAGAAATCTGATTTCAGTTTTTTACCTGCTTGAGAAAATAGCGAACATAATTTTCAGCCAGTCTCTCATTTAATCAATCCTCAAGCTTGATATCTGTACCACGACCAGCCATATTTGTAGCAACCACTACAGACTTATATTTTCCAGCATTAGCTACGATATTTGCCTCCTGCTCATGAAACTTAGCATTCAAAACATAATGTACAATCGCTTCCTGCTCAAGAATCCTAGAAACATATTCAGAAGTCGCAATATCTGCTGTACCGATCAAGATCGGCTGCCCCATATCGTGATAAAACTTAATATAATCCTTCACAAATCTCCACTTAGTTGGCTGATTATAGTAGACCTTATCATTCATATCCACTCTAAGCACCTTCCTATTCGTTGGCACAATCACAACCTCAAGATCATAGATCTTACTAAACTCTTCTCCCTCAGTAGAGGCAGTTCCAGTCATACCAGAAAGCTTTGCATATTGCTTAAAGAAATTCTGATAAGTAATAGTCGCCATAGTTTGAGATTCTCTTTGAATTTGAACTCCTTCCTTTGCCTCAATGGCTTGATGAAGTCCCTCAGAGAATCTTCTACCAGGCATAGTACGACCAGTATGCTCATCTACGATCAAAACCTCACCATTGGAAATGATATAATCCTTATCTCTGATATATACAGCCTTTGCCTTAAGAGCATTTTCAATATGATGAATTTCCTCATATCCCATATCCTTATAGATATTTTCAACCTTCAAAAGTTCTTCAAGTCTAGCAATACCTCTTCCAGAAAGCTGAGCAGTCTTGGTCTTTTCATCGATATAGTAATCTCCATCTTCCTCCTGAGACTTTCCTCCATTATCAGTCAAAATCTCCTGAATAAACCCTTTTGAAACCTTCTTTTTCTCAGAGCATGGTGTCAAAAAGTTCACCATCTGTGCATAATAAGTGTACTTTTCTGTTGGTTCTTCTCTTGGCTGAGAAATGATTAACGGAGTTCTCGCCTCATCAATCAAAATACTATCAATCTCATCCACAATCGCATAATTCAAAGGTCTCCAAGTCAGACTTCTTTCATCTAATGATTTTACAAGGTTATCTCTCAGATAATCAAATCCAAGTTCAGAATTTTCAACATAAGTAATATCTCTAGAATACTGCTCTCTTCTCACTGAAAGTGGAGTCGACTTCACAACAGATCAAACACTGAGCCCAAGCCAGTTATATACATGAGCCATCCATTCAGCATCACGAGAAGCAAGATAATCATTTACAGTTACAACATGAACTCCCTTTCCTGAAAGCGCATTAAGATACACTGGAGCTACTGCAACCAAAGTCTTTCCTTCTCCAGTCTTCATCTCGGCAATCTTCCCTTGATGCAAAATAATTCCTCCAATAAACTGAACATCATATGGGACCATATTCCAAGTTAGCTCCTGCCCTTTTACCTTACATGTGGTTCCAACGAGCCTTTTACAAGCCTGTTTCACAACAGCAAACGCCTCAGGCAACAAACTATCCAAGCTCGCACCATCTTGGATTCTCTGCTTAAATTCATTGGTCTTATCTTGGATTTCTTGATCTGTTAAACTATCATATTGTGCATACAAAAATTGAATTTCTTTAATTATCGGCAAAATTTTATCAATTTGTTTTTGATTATAATCTCAACCAATCAAACTGAGAAACCAGTTAAACATTGTTTTTTCAAAGCAAAAAATAAAATCTGACTTTGCATTCAGTAAACAAACTATAGCGATTTATTTACTGAAAGCAAACAAAAAAAGCGAAAAATCAGATTTCTCACTTTTTTTAAGAGCATGCTATAGAGGATATTTCACCGAAAACACATTTTACAAAAGAGGCTCTCCTTCAAGTTTAAAGACCATTCACTTAGTAATACGAACTGGGAGTAGCATTCAGATTTCAAGATTTGCAGTTTTAGGACTTGATTTTAAAATAATCTGCTTCATATTATCCGTATATCCAAAGATATCTCAGTTTTCGGCAATCTCATTGACGATCATGGTTCTCTCAGCTCAGACTTCAAGTTGGTTATTCTCATCAGAAATACGATACAACAGATCATTAAGCTGGCTTCGTCTCTGATGTTTTACCTTATATGGAATCTCATCTGGATACTTTCTATCAGCAAAAGTCCCAGGACGATTACTATAAATTCACATATAAATCATATCAAAACGTGCATATTCAGTCAGTTTTAAGGTTTCTTGAAAATCCTCCTCTGTCTCTCATGGGAATCAAAGAATAATATCAGTTGTGATAGAGATTGGTCTCTTGAGCGAACGAATCTTATCAATAAAAGTATAGCACTGCTCTGCTGAATATCCACGAAACATTTTTTTGAGCACAGCATTTGATCCTGACTGAAACGGAATATGAATATGTGGACAAAGCTTTGGTTCAGTCTCATGAAGTGCCAAAAGCTCATCAGAATAATACGTCGGATACGGAGAAGTGTATCTGAGCCACTCCAAACCTTCTAACTTCAAAACCTCCTTTACAATAGTCAAGAAATCTGGATGCTTATTCACGATCTGCCCCAAAAGAACGATCTCCTTAACTCCGTTAGCAAGGTGAATCTTTGCCTCTTTAACGATCTGCTCAACAGGGAACCATCTCTCCAATCCTCTAGCAAAAGGAACAATACAATAAGCACAAAACTGGTTACATCCAGTTGAAATAGGGATATAAGCGGTCTTATTATGAGCATTCATACTTGAGTTAATCCCCTCTGGTACAATCGTTGAATATTCATTTGTTAATTCTCTATCATAACGAACTTCGTATCCAAGCTTCTGAAGCATCAATGGCAAAAATCCCGTATCATCAATACGAAAAAAGAGTTCAATATTTTTCCACTTTTGAGACAAATTATGAAAAAGCGGATTAAAACTATGATTGATCCCAACAAGTTCACCTTTATCAGATTTTTTAAGATTTTTTACCTCCTCAGAGGTCAATCCTACAATCTTTGGCTCTTTTGTCAGAACAACTCCTCAAAAATTTCCTGTTTTAAGATTTTCTGGAAGCTTTTTCCCAGTCATGATTTTCTGATTTCTCATATTGTGCTGAATCATACATCCCGTGATCCAAACTTTTTTATCCAATGGGATTTCTTTAAGCTTTCCAGTCACTTTATCCTCAGACTTTTGGCGAACAGAGCAAGTATCAAAGATCACAATATCCGCCTCTTCTACTGTCTCTACTGGCGTAAATCAACAATTTTTCAAAACTGATTTTACCCTAGCAGTATCAGCATAATTCATCTGACATCAGAGCGTAATCACCGTAAACTTCATCATCTGTGATCAATATAAAATAAGATAATTTCTAGTATTCAAAAAAGTCGCATTCCCATGGACCAAAAAAATCTGATCTTAATGTGACTTTTATTTAATATAATTATAAGCTTTAATTTTGGAGACACAAAGGAGATATTTGAACACGCTGTTACCTAAATTAAAACAAATAGAATCTGTTTTAAAGTATACTATTTCACAGCATAAAAACAAAGATAAAATCCTTGCTTATATAAATCTCCTCAAATAACAATTACTCATTCTCCTAGTCCTTACTTCATTCTTAAACCAGAGGGAAATGGAATAGCGAACGAGTCAAGAGAATCTGTGAGCCAAGTTTTGTCAGATTCTCTTTACGCAAGTGAGCGATTCCATTATAATAAGAAAAAGATGAAGGAAAGCAAGATTTTTATTTTTTTACTGGATGTATGAGAATAAAATTTAATCTAATTTTAATCAAAAACAAACAAAAAGTATTTTTTATTACCTAAAATTAATTAAATAGTGTTAGTCTTTTCAAGCTTCTCGTTGTTAATTCTTAAACCAGAGGGAAGGATAGCAAACAAATCAAGAGAATCTATAGACCAAATTTTCTCAGATATACTCACTTTAGAAAGATATCTCATTATAATAGACTCGAAAATAGAAAGAAATATTTGATTTTTCAATTTATATCTATACTATCACAAAAATAATGTGACTTGTTTAATTTTAACTATACTATATAAATATGGAATTATTGGATATACTTCTTGAGACATTAAAACAAGATGAAAGATTTGTTTCACAAGACTGAGTTTTACTTAAGAATACAATCAGAGAAAAGGCCGAAAATCTGGATTATAATCTGCTTTCTCTCTTGCTAGATAATGAAGTTTTAAGAGCAAAGTTTTTCTTAAAAATAAAAGATGTAATAGTTTTTGATAACAATAAATTTGTAAAATTTATCAATAATAAAGCATTTTTACCTGATAGTTACACAAGTTTTAAAAATAAAATAGGTTTAACAACCGAGAAAGGTGATTTTATAGCCTCTTCAAATGAAGTTGTTTTGAACTTCCCTTTTAAAGATTGTGTTTTGGTAGGATGACAGGATAAAGAAGATACAAAAAGAGATGAAATTTTTTATAATGAGATACTTGGACAAGATGATATAGATAGATTATTTGATAAAAAAGTTTTTACTAATTTCAAAAGAATAGATAAAAAATGAGAACATAAACTAGAATGATTTAATAGAGATGAAAATGGGACAATTTCGGACAACCTAATAATTAAATGAAATAATCTTTTAGCTTTACACTCTTTAAAATCAAACTTTGCTTGAAAAGTGAAGTTAATCTATATAGACCCCCCTTATAATACTTGAAATGATAGTTTTAATTATAATGATAAATTCAATCACTCAACTTGGCTTACTTTTATGAAAAATAGACTTGAAGTAGCAAAAGAATTATTAAGAGATGATTGAGCTATTTTTGTGCAATGTGATGATAATGAACAAGCTTATTTAAAGGTTTTAATGGATGAAATTTTTTGAATAAATAAGTTTGTTTGAATGTTTATGTGGATGAAAACTTCAACACCACCTAGTTTATCAAAAAATATTAGAAAAAAATTAGAATATTTATTATGTTTTAAAAAAGATGAAATAAATAATTTAAGTGGCTGAATAGTAAGTTGATGAGATATGCCATTATTAAATAATTGAAATAAAATAATTACTTTAAATTTTCCGCCAAATACAGTTAGATTTAATATAAAGGATTGAATTTATGATATTTGAGTAAAAGATAGAACTGAATTAATTGAAGAATTAGAAGTTTTTAATTGATTAAATAAAACAAATCTAATTATTAAATGACCTTTTAAATGGACTCAAGAAACATTAAATAAAGAGCTAAATGATTGAACTATTTTTATAATCAAATGAGATAAATTTGCTATAAGATATGAAAGACTCGGTGATAGAATAAAAGTTCCATCCAACTTAATATCAAAAACTGAATGTGATGTTTGAACGAATGAAGATGCAAAAAAAGAATTAATAGCATTATTTTGAGAAAGTGTTTTTGATTATCCTAAACCAGAAAGTTTAATAAAATATATAATAGAAACTTTAACTGAAAAGAATGATATAGTTTTAGATTATCATTTATGAAGTGGTACAACTTGTGCGGTTGCTCATAAAATATGAAGGCAATATATTTGAATAGAACAAATGGATTATATAGAAACTATTTCAAAAGAAAGAATGAAAAAAGTTATAGAATGAGAACAATGATGAATTAGTAAAAATTTAGAATGGAAATGATGATGAGATTTTGTTTATATGGAAATAACGCAAGAAAATGAAAGATTTATTGAAGAGATTAAAAAAGCTAAAAATATTAAGGATTTATTAGAAATTTATAATCAAATAAAGGATAGTGAATTTATAAATTATAAAGTAAATACTTGAAATTTAAATATTGATAATTTAAATGAAAAAGATTTTGAAAATTTTAAATTATTTTTAATAGAAATTTTAGATAAAAACTTACTTTATAAAAATTACAGTGAAAGAAATGATGAAAAGAGTTGAGTAAATCAAGATGATAGAAAATTAAATAATTTATTTTATAATAATTAAAAATGATTAATCTTGATAAGGTTTTAACTCAGGATTTAATAGTAAAAGCAATTTGATTTGAAACTTTAAGAAAAGAATGTAAAGAATATCTGTGAAAACATAATGCTGAATTTGATAAATTCACTATAGTTAGTCACGATAGTTTTATATGATATCTTACAGAAAAATTTTTAAAAGAATATATTGAAAGTAAGAGTAGTTTATTAAAAGTAGATGTTTGGGATACAGCTTTTGATTTTATTAAACTAAAAAATATTATAAATAAAAATTCTAATATTAGTGAAGATATAGAATATGTAAAAAGTTATTTTTATGATAAATGGGATTTAAAAATTCAATATAAATGAAAAGAAATATTTATTGATGTAAAAACAGCTTTTACTCAAAAAGAACCTAGTAGTAGATGGAATTTTTTATATCCTGTTATCCAGGCAAATAAACCATGAAAAGATTATATGGTTTTAAGTTACTATGTAGTTAATGATATAAAAGATATTAATTCTTTAAAAAAAATTACTATTGTTTGATATATTTCAGAGGATATTATAAAAACTTGTAAAATAATAAAAGCCTGAGAAAAAACCTGATTTTGAACAGTAAGTCAAATAGATAACTATATTACTGAATTAAGTATTCACTATAAAGATATAGATGATTTAATTAAAAATATTTTAAAATAACTATGCAAAACCTTTTATTCAATAAATTAGATATGTATTCAGAAGATTGAATACTAGATAATTATAAAAATATTCCATTATATATTTCAACTAATTTAAATAATAAATTTGAAATAAGAAATTACCAAAAAGAAGCTTTTGCAAGGTTTTCTTATTATTTTAGTGATTATAAAAATAAAACTTTACCTATTCACTTGCTTTTCAATATGGCAACTTGAAGTGGTAAAACTTTTGTAATGGCAAGTCTGATTTTGGAACTTTATGAAAAGTGATATAGGAATTTTTTATTCTTTGTAAATTCAACAAATATTATTGAAAAAACAAAGGAAAACTTCATAAATGCTAATTCTTCAAAATATCTTTTTAATGATAAGATAAGTTTTAATTGAAAACAAATTAAAATAAAAGAAGTAAGTAATTTTAGCACTTGAATTAGTGATGATATAAATATCAAATTTACAACTATGCAAGGACTTCATACAGACTTAAATTCTATAAAAGAAAATAGTTTGAGTTATGAAGATTTTGAAGACAACAAAATAGTTATTTTATCTGATGAAGCTCATCATATAAACTCAACTACTAAAACTTGAAAATTAGGTAGATCCGAAGAAGAAAAGAAATCTTGGGAATATACTGTGATGAAAATATTAAATTCTCATAAAGAAAATTTACTTTTAGAGTTTACAGCAACTATTGATTTAAAAAATGAATTTATAGCTGAAAAATATAGTGATAAAATCATTTATAAATATGATTTAAAAGAATTTAGACTTGATTGATATAGTAAAGAAGTTGATATTTTGAAAGCTGATATGGAACAAAATGATAGAATATTACAAGCTTTAATATTAAGTCAATATAGGTTAAAAATAGCTGAAAAGAACAAGATATATTGTAAACCTGTTATATTATTCAAAGCACAAAAAACAGTTGCTGAAAGTCAAGCAAATTTAGTAAATTTCAATAAACTTATAAAAGAATTAAAAGCTGAAGATATTTTGAAAATAAAAAATATCACAAATGATAAAACTATATTAAAAGCTTTTAAATTTTTTGACGAAAATAATATAAGTATTGATAGTTTAGTAAAAGAATTAAAAGAAGACTTTTCAAGTGATAA
This sequence comes from uncultured bacterium, assembly GCA_963537415.1. Taxonomy (GTDB): domain Bacteria; phylum Patescibacteriota; class Gracilibacteria; order Absconditabacterales; family Absconditicoccaceae; genus HOT-345. The sequence goes on from CAUTDF010000003.1 coordinate 55,441, forward strand.
TTGTATAAGTGCAAATGATGATAAAGAGGCTTGAAAGAATCAAATATTGCTTAATACACTAGAAGATAAAAACAATCGTATAAGAGCCGTTTTTGCTGTGCAAAAGCTGAATGAATGATGGGATGTTTTAAATCTTTTTGATATTGTTAGACTTTATGAATCAAGAAGTAATGTAGTTGATAAAAAAACTTGAAAAGTAAAAGTTTGACCTCAAACAATAAGTGAAGCCCAACTCATCTGAAGATGAGCAAGATACTTTCCTTTTACTACTCAAAAAGCTTTTTGAGAAGATAAATATAAAAGAAAATTTGATAAAAAAGATGATGAAGAATTAAAGATTTTAGAAACTTTTTATTATCATACAAGCTTTGATAATCTTTATATTACAGAAATTAGACAAGCTTTGATTGAAACTTGAATGATGGATGAAAAAGAAAAGAAAACTTTTAAATTAGAATTAAAAGATAGTTTTAAAAAATCAAAGTTTTATAATGAATGAGTTATTTATGTAAATGAAAGAAAAATAAAAGATAATTCAAATATTGATAGTTTAGAAAAAGCTTGACTTAGAAAAGAAAGATTTGAATTTACTCTATACACTTGAAAAAGTGGTGATGTAAAAATCTTTGATGATATAAAACAAATAAAAGATAATGATTTTAAGATAGAAAGTATTCCTAAAACTCTTGAAATAAAAGATATAGATAAAAGAATTATCAAAAAAGCTATTGCAAGAAATGATTTTTACAGATTTGATAATTTACAAAAATATATTTGATGACTTGAAAGTATTGATGAATTTATAACAAGTGATAAATATTTAAGTGCAAAGAAAATTGATTTATTTAGCTCTAAAGAGGTTTTAGAGAATATCTCTATAGAAGATAAGCTAAAATCAATTTCAGCTCTTTTAAGTGTCTTAGAAAGTGAAATAAAACAAAAAGAAATATTATATAGATGAACAACTTCATTTAAAGCAAAATCTATTAAAAATACATTTACCGAAAGAGATTGAAATGATTTAGAAGCTTGATTTACAAAATCAGAAGAATGGTTTGTTTTTGATAAAATAAGTGCAACAAGTGAAGAAATAGAATTTGTAAATTTATTTGAGAAAAAAATCCCTGAATTAGAGAAAAAGTATAATGATATTTACTTATTAAGAAGTGAAAGACATTTTGCTATTTATTCTTTTGATGATTGAGAAAGATTTGAGCCTGATTTTGTTTTATTTATGAAAGAAAAAGAAAACGGGAAACCTTTAACTTATCAAGTCTTTATAGAACCAAAAGGATGACAATTTAAAGATAGTGATTGAAAATATGAAAATTCAAAAGAATGATGGAAAGAAAAGTTTTTATTACAAATTGAAAACAAATCTGAAATACTAGAAATGAATTTAGAAAATTATAAACTTATTTGACTGCCTTTATATAATAAAGAGCTTGAAAATGAGTTTGAAGATCAATTCAACGAAAAATTATTAAAAAAATCATCGTAAAATAAAGCTCGCCAATATTATAATTGGCGAGTTTTGTTTAAAGTAAACATAAAAGTTTATTGATTTTGATTACCAATTCATTATTTTTATAAAAAATTGCTTTAAACAGAAGCCCCAAAAAAAATATTCAATTGACTTTTTATTTTTATAATATATAACATGAAAAATGTAATAGAAAAAAGAACTAAAGGGAAATCTACAACTGGGATTATTCGCGAGATATTAAAAAAATATTATGTATCTACAAAAGTATTTCAGGAGTTTGTTGATTTTCTATCTGCTAGCTTAAATTATGATCTTCCTGAAATAGATGCTCAAGGAGAAAAAGCACTAAAATGAAAATGAGAGCCGTGAGAATCATTTGATCTTACTCCTTTTTACGAAAAACATGCGAGTAAAGCTAATCATAATTTAATAAATCCAGATACACCAATTAAAAATGGTTTATCTTTTGGCAGTATGAATCGTTTGAGAGTTCTTTTTTTAAAAGAAATACCAGTAAAAGACATCATAGATAACTTTAATATTAGTTATCCGACATTGAAAAAAAGAGTTGATCCATTATTTACTGTAAAAACAAAAAATGAAGGAAAGGCTCATGTAAAATATTATGTGCCAAAAATAGAGGTCTTTATAGCTCTTGTCAACTATTATGCACTAGAGAAAAGTCTCAAAGATAATTGAAATTATTTTAAACAAATCTATGATATTTTCAAATAAAAGAGAGAGGAAGAGTCAGCTTAACTTCTCTCTTTTTTAATTCTATTTAAAAAAATAGCTATCTATTTTTCTATCTGTTAAAAGCAAAATAAAAATATATTGAAATAGATATATATTTTTCTTATACTCAAAAATATCAATATTGATAAAAACCTCACAGCACTGTTTAATAATACAGTGCGGTCATATATTTTAATTATTATAAAATAATAACTTATGAAGATAAATCAAGATAATTTACAAAAACTTCTAAATGAGGCTGTAGCCTATAATGACTGAATAGATCATCTCAGCTTGAATATGAAGATAGAACTTTCATGGCTACATAATATCTTAGCATGCCTTGATGACGACAACTCAAACACCTACTTTGATTCTATCTGAGAATACAAAATAAGCTATACAAAAAATCATTCAAGAAACTGAATTTTTCTTAATGTCACGATAGGAATAAGAGGCATACCATATACAATATTTCAATACCTAGAATACAAAAAGAGCAAACAAGAATTTTTGAAAAGTATATGAAGCTTTACTATCTACTCAACCTATTTCAGACTATTAGAAAAGAAGATACTTAAAGAAAACTTTATAAAGCTTTTTTTGGGAGAAGAATATGCGACACTAGTCCAGTTCCCTATTTCAAGAATAGATTATAAAATAGATTTCTTCTTTGATAAAAAAACAAAAATTCCAGAACAAATAGATCTAATCCAAATAAGAAGAGATAGTAAAGGAGAATGCTATACGATCGAACTACCCAAAAAACGAAATTGAAAATACAATAAAATCATTGCAAACGCCACATACCACAAATGAAACATTATTACTTGACGGAATATTGGGAATAAATTAAATAAATCTATATTTCTTAGAATGTATGATAAAATTATAGATTCTATAGCTAAAAACAAAACAATGCTTTATGATGATTATTTCGAATATGCAAATGTATTTAGATTAGAAGGCGAATTTAGAACAAAATTTAATAAATATGAAAATCAAATTTCAAAAATAAAAACAGAACTTTTACCTTATACCTTCTGATCACTAGAAGAGTTAAAAGAAAAATGCAGAAGATATTATTGACTTAGTCTAGACCAGAGAGAAGCTAAAGTATATCAATATAAAGAAAATAAAAAAATAGAAAGCTACGAAATCAGAAATTTTAACGATTTTTGATGAAGAGCATGTAAAATAGCTTTACAAGGATTAAATCCACTAATTGTTATTCTTAATCAATTTACCAAAAGAGAAAAAATCAGAAAACAAATCTCACAAGAACTTTTAGAAACACTAATTATTGAATTCAATAAAAAAACCTCTCTTTTATCTTTTAAACAAAAACAAAAATGCAAATAATCCAACAAAAAACAAAAGAACAACTCCTATTAGTCCTTAGTCAAGAGAATCCTGAAGCGACAAAATCTCAATTAGAAACAATAATTGATAGAATTTGTATACTTTCACTGTCTCTTGTAAGAAAATTCTTTTACAATAAATGAATTTAATCTAATTTTTTAAAAGATGAATACTTTTGACTGAAAAAAATGTGTAGTTTATACCAGAGTTTCCTCAAAAACACAAATTCAACAAGGAAACGGTCTACAATCTCAAGAAGCACTTTGCAAAGAATGGGCTAAAAACCATAACGTAGAAATTGTAGCATATTTCTCAGATTGAGGAATCTCTGGTAAATTTGATTCTAGAGAAGGTCTTGATAACATGATAGATTTTTTGATAGCTCAAAACCATTTTTTTATCAATATTGATTTCGTATTAGCTGATGATTTAGACAGAATCAGTAGAGATGTATGAGGCTGGATCAACATAAAAAATAAAATTGAAAAAGAATGAAAAGCCTGAATACAAACAGTGAAACAAACTATTTCAAATTCCGCCGAATGAATATTTAACCAAAATATCATTATGGCGGTAAAACAATATGAAAGAGAAAATAATGCTAGAAGAGTAAAAGACAGAAAAAGATGAAGAATGATGGACTGATATTGGGTATTTTCAGCACCTAGTGGCTATAAATATGAATGAAAATGAGCATTAAAAAAATTAACACCCACAGATGATGCAAAATATATTCAAGAAGCTTTAGAAATATATGCAAATTGATGATTTAAAAATGATATAGAATTCTGATATTACTTAAATGATAAGATGCCACATTTTTCTACAAAAACAGCAGAAAAACTTCTTCAAAAAGAAAGACTACTCTTTTATGCAGGATTGATCACCTATCCTAAATACTGAATAGATAGCATACAATGAAAACATCAACCAATTATTTCAATTGATACAGTTATAAAAATTCAAGATAGGAAAGGAAAGAAAACCTTCTATAAAAGAACCTCAAAAGAAAATATCAACAGAAATTTACCATTGAGGAATTAGTTAATATGCCCAGAGTGCTGAAAAGCTTATAGTTGATGACCTTCATACAATAAAAAACACAATATTTATTACTATTATAGATGCATCAACCCTCAATGTAGTAACAATAGCTCATTAAATGCACAAATAGTGCATAATGATTTTTGAGAATTTCTCAAAACTTTAACTATTAAAGATTGAACTCTAACTTGCTTTAAGATAGTGTTAGAAGATATTTTCAGCTCTGAGAAAAGATTTCTACTACACAAAAATACAGAAAATGACAAAGAAATACAAGAAATTGATAATCAAATACAAAAGTTAGAAATAAGCATTTCAAATAGTGATGATGTCTTATTTCAAGAAATATATCAAAAGAAATGTATAGAATTACGTCAAAGAAAGGCTCTTCTTTTAAAGACTAGAGACTCAGATATTTCGTATCAAAAAAAAGAATTAAATGAAATGTTAGATTTTGTTCTACCCATTCTAAAAACACCATATAAACTGCGATCTAGTAGAGATCCAGAAATAATGCAGTTAATACCTGGTGTTGTAATAAATACAGCTTTTTTATATTCAAAAAAAGTCACATTTACAACACCCCAAGATGCCAGTATAAATGCAACTTTTAATGATATTTTTTGACCAAAATCTCCGTCTTTGGAGGTGCGGAGAATTGAACTCCGGTCTAAAAGGCATACCCACTGAACTCTACCATTATAGTCAGCTTTTTAACCTGATTTTTTAGCCTTATGCTGAGAGGGAGAAGGAGAAAAGTAACAAACTCAATTCTTCAATTTTTTCAACACAAGGTTTTGGTTTCCTGCTCAAATCGGCCTTGCTCCTAGCAGGAGTCAGTAGTCAAGGTTAGTTTTAACTGGCTTGAAAGATTACTAAGCGTAAGCCTTTACAAGTTCAGCTCTCTTAAGAAGAGATTTTCATGCGTTAGCATTTTTGGTTTGATTGGGTTTAGGCTCTGTCAATCATCGAGCAATGGCTATCACTAGGTACGGATTCCTCTCATCAAATCCAAAGTCACCCCCATAGTCTTCAGAGTATAGCGAAAATCCTCACCTTTTGCAAGAGAAAAAAATTCGGTTTCACTCTAATCCGGATCGCCAGGATTCACATTCATTCAACCCACAATGAAAATTACAAAAATCTTCTCACAAGTAAAAAAACTGACTCCATCACTGAAATCAGTTTTTTCTCTTTTATTCACATACTTTCTAGTATCCAAACATATTTCTATAGTTTTCTCCAACAGGAAGCAACCTACCAATAATCACATTCGCTTTAAGATCTGAAAGATTATCAATCGCTCCTCTAAGAGATGCTCCGACCATCACTCTAATAGTTTCCTGGAATGAAGCAGCTGAGAGCCAAGAGTCAGTTTCCTTAGCAACTGTAGTAAGTCCAAGTGCAACTCTCTTTCCGCTTGAAGGTCTTTTCCCTTGAGCTTCAAGTTCTGAATTCACCTTGATATACTCCTCATACTTTACATAAGTACCAGGGATAAAACTTGAATCTCCTCCATCTTCAATAAAGACTTTTGAGAAAAGCTGTTTTACCACTACTTCAATATGTTTATCATTAAGATCTTGTCCTTGAGAAGCATATACTCTCTTTGCTTCACTAATGATATATCTCTGCGCATGAATATCTCAAACAATATTCTTATATTCCATAATATCCAATGCTCCTGTAGTCAAGATTTCTCCCTTATAGACTCTTTCCCCAACCTTAGTCTTTTTTGGAGTAAGTCCGATAAGTGATTTAGAGAATACCTCCTCAACTCCAAGTGTGATATAATCTTCATTAACCTCAAGAACCTTACCTGCTTCCTTAGTCTTAAGCTTACTTGCTCATTTAGATGCATAGTTCGCTCCTTTAGCAAGTACCTCTCCCTTCTTTACTATCACTTCATAACCATCTTTGATCAAATATGATTTTTTCTGAACATCAGCAGTAATTCTGATTTTTCCAAACTTTCCTCCTTCCTGAGTTTCTTCAAACGAAAGCACTCCATCAAAAGGACTCACGATAGCTGGATTTTTTGGAGCTCTCACTTCAAAGAGCTGCTTAACTCTATCAATACCAGACGCCTCAGCTGCACCAGCAACTCCTCCATCATGGAAGGTATCAAGTGTCAACTGAGTAGAAGGTTCTCCAATAGATTGTGCAGCAATTACTCCAACAGGAACTCAGATTTCTACCATATTTCTTGTTGCAAGATCCATTCCATAACACTTCTGACAAACACCACTCACGCAGTGACAAGTCAATGGACTTCTTACACTAACCATCTTGATATTTGAAGTTTCAATAAGAACCAAAGCTGACTTATTAATCATCTCTCCAGCCTTAAGAATAACAACTCCATTATCATCAATGATATCTTCTGCAGCAGTTCTACCATAAATCAAGCTTGAAAACTTCTCTCCTTTGAGTTCAGCTTCATCCTTTGAGTAAATGATATATTCGCTTGATCCACAATCTTCTTCTCTCACGATAACTTCCTGAGAAGCATCACAGAGCTTTCTGGTAAGGTATCCAGATTCCGCAGTTCTAAGCGCAGTATCGGCCTTTCCTTTACGTCCAGAGTGAGCAGAAATAAAGTATTCAATAGGTTTTAGTCCCTCAACAAATGATGACTTAATAGGCAACTCGATAATTTCTCCCTTTGGATTTACTACTAGTCCCTTCATACCTGAAATCTGAGTCAAGTGAGTCTGAGAACCTCTCGCTCCAGAGTCAATCATCGTATAGAGGTTATTACCCGCACCAATGATTGATTTCAGATTTCATTCTACTGTCTTCTTTACATCAGTCCAGATTTTAACAACCAATCTGTGTTTTTCTTCCTCAGAGAAGAATCCCTTGTAGTAGTACTTCAAAACTTCATTATTCTGAACATCTCCCCCTCTCAAGATTTCTTCCTTCTCCTTTGGAACCTTCATATCCAAGATATTGATTGATGTCGCAGCAATAGTTGAATACTTAAATCCATAGTTTTTGATAGCATCAGCTACTTTTACAGTAGTTTCCATATCATATCTATCAAATACATCAGAAAGCAATCTCTTAAGATCCTTATTACCCATCTTCTTATTTACAAATGGATAATCTGCTGGCAAAATAGAGTTGAAAATCACTCTACCAACTGTTGTTTCTACGATATCAGATCCATCAAGCACGATTACCTTATCCTTAAGAGTTACCTGCTTATTATTGAACGCATCAAGTACCGCATCAAAGCTTCCATATCTCGCTACTGGATGAATTTTTTCCTTCCATTCATCTTCAGTATTATAATCTGGATATTTTGGATCAAATGCATCAGTCAAAAAGTAGATTCCAAGTACCATATCCTGAGAGTGTGTAATAGTTGGATCTCCAGAACCTGGCTTGATAATATTCTTGTCCGCTGCGATCAATTCTCTTGCCTCTTTCTGAGCTTCATCTGAGATAGGCAAATGAACCGCCATCTGATCTCCATCGAAGTCGGCATTAAACGCAGGACACACAAGAGGATGAAGTCTGATTGTCTTTCCTGGCATCAACTTGATTTTGAAGGCTTCAATAGAAAGTCTATGAAGTGTTGGTGCACGATTAAGCAACACATACTTATCCTTAATTACTTCTTCCAAAAACTTAAGCGCAATAGGATTTCCTTCTTTAATCAGCTTTTCAGCCTGTTTTGGAGTATATACGATCTTCTTTTCAATAAGCTTTCCAATAATAAACGGAGTAAACATCTTTACTGCGATATAGATTGGAAGTCCACATTCATTCAAATTCAAGCTAGGACCTACAGTAATAATAGATCTTCCTGAATAGTCAACTCTCTTTCCAAGCAAGTTCTTTCTGAAAACTCACTCCTTACCTGAAAGCATATCAGAAATTGACTTAAAAACTTTGATTCCAGCACCAGCCTTTCCTGCAGAATTCTTCTCTCCAACCAAAAGATTATTGATAGATTCTTGAAGAAGTCTGATTTCATTCTTCTTTACGATATCAGGCATTCCAACTTGGATCATTTTCTTAAGTCTGATATTTCTCATCAGAACTCTTCTATAGAAAAGATTCACATCAGATGAAGCAAATCTTCCACCATCAAGCTGAACTACTGGTCTAATATCAGGTGGGATCACAGGAAGTTTTCTCACGATCATATTTTCTGGCTTTACTCCAGAAACATAGAGATTGATCAAAAGCTTGATCAAACTCATCATCTTCTTTTTCTGATCAGCAGATCTAATGGTTGGGAATTCCTTTACTCTCTTTTTAATCTCCTTTTCTACATCAATAGACTGAAGCATCTTGAGGATTCCTTCAGGACCTGATGCAAACGAGATCAAGCTTCCAAATTGATAGAAAATATTTCTATAATCTGATTCCAAAATAGTCGCTCCAAACTTCAAATCAGCTACGATTGATCTAATTCTATTAAACTCAGCTTCAATAGATTGCTGATTCTCTTCATAAAGCTTTTTTGCCTCAGCGAGCTTCTTAGGCTCTTTCTGAGCTGATGATTCCTTTTTGTAAAGTTCATCAAGGTCTTTCATTGTTGATTCATAATCACTTGCGATTTTCTCCTTGATCTTTTCTCTAGTCTCATCAGTAATATCTTTTACTACCACATATTTTACATATGTTAAGATTTTATCAATTTCATTAGCTGAAAGCTGAAGAAGCTGATGGATACCTCCAGATGGAGATTTCTTATACCACTCATGAACCACAGGAGAAGCAAGGTCAATATGTCCCATTCTCGTTCTTCTTTCTCTTGAAGAAGCTACTTCTACACCACATCTTTCACATACAATTCCCTTATATCTTACTCCCTTATACTTTCCACAACTACATTCAAAATTCTTCACAGGACCAAAGATAGACTCACAAAAAAGTCCTCCTTGCTTTGGTTTTCCTGTCCTATAGTTAACGGTATCTGGATTATCCACTACTCCACGAGACCATTTTTCAACTTCCTCCATTGAAGCGAGTGTCACCATCAATCCGTCAAATTTTATTTTATTCATTGAAATTACTGCATAGGATATAAAAATCTGATTTTTCTTACTCTATTTGCCCAAAATCTTCTAAATCCTCAACTACTTTACCAATCATTTCTCCCTTTGATTCTACTTCATCCTCATCTTCATCTAAAGATTTAGTAAGCTCCTGTTCAAGTGAAGCAGTCATGATTCCAGAGAGTCCAAGACTCTTGATCTTGTCCATTCTTTCTTCATAGATTCTTTCCATTTCATCACTTGTCAAAGAAACGATATTCTGACCAAGTCCTTTAAAAAGATAGGTCAACAAGTTGAAAGACTCAGGCAATCCTCAGATTTTTGGCTTCTGAGACTTGATAATAGATTCATAGAGTTTATTTCTACCTACAACATCATCAGATTTCACAGTAAGCATTTCTTGAAGAGTATATACTGCAGAATACGCTTCCAAAGCCCACACTTCCATCTCTCCAAATCTCTGTCCTCCTTGTCTTGACTTTCCTCCAAGCGGTTGCTGAGTAATAAGTGAGTAAGGACCTACAGATCTAGCATGGATCTTATCCTCAACCATATGCACAAGCTTCAAAATATGCATATATCCAACAGTAACCTGCTGAGCATAAGGTTCTCCAGTTTCTCCATCATAAAGTGTAGTTCTAAGCTTATCTTCAAGACCAGCTTTTTTTGCAAGCTCAACGATATCATCTACCCCAATTCCACCAAAGGTTGGAACCGCAAATTTCACACCAAGCTCCTTAGCAATAAGTCCCAACTGAGACTCAAAAAGCTGACCAAGGTTCATACGAGAAATTACTCAAAGTGAGTTCAAAACAACATCAATTGGCTTTCCATCAGCTGAGTATGGCATATTTTCTTCTGGAACCACAGTCGCAACAATACCCTTATTTCCGTGTTTTCCAGCGAGTTTATCTCAGATTTCAATCTTTCTTGTAGAAGCAACATATACTTTAATCTTCTTTCTAACTCCCGCCATAAGGTTATCTCCCTTCTTTGAATCAAGAATTACTACTTCTACAACTTTTCCTTCACTACCAGATGGCATATAAAGAGAAGTATCTTTTACATTCTTTGACTTATCTCCAAAGATCGCCTGAATAAGCTTTTCTTCTGGAGTGAGTTCTCCTTCTCCCTTTGGAGTAATCTTTCCAATCAAAAGATCTCCACCTTTCACGATAGCTCCGATTCTAATGATACCATCCTCATCAAGGTTTGTAAGTTTAGACATTGCAACACCTGGGATATCATTTGTTGTCTCTTCAGGTCCAAGCTTAGTTTCCGCAACCTCAATTTCGTATTCACTGATAATCACTGAAGTAAGTTCATCATCCTTCACCAATCTTTGAGAAACAACAATCGCATCTTCATAGTTATATCCTTTCCATGGCATAAACGCAACTCTAAGAGATTTTCCAAGAGCGATTTCTCCATTTACAGAACATGGTCCCTCGGCCAAAAGATCACCTTTTTGTACCTTCTGTCCTAAAGAAACACAAGGAACCTGATTCAAACAACTCTTTGAATTTGATCTTGCAAAAGTAATAAGTCTGTATTCTTTAATTCCTTCCTTATACTTTACCTTCACAAGTCCTCCATCAACATAGACAACTTCTCCATCTCATTCAGCCTTAATCACTGCATGAGACATCTTCATAATATCACTTTCAAGTCCAGTTCCCACCAATGGAGCATCATTTTTCAACAATGGTAGAGCCTGTCTCTGCTGGTTTGTCGCTACAGAAGCACGCACCGCATCGTTGTGATCTACAAATGGAATCAATGAAGTATTAGGAGAAAAAATCTGAGCCAAATTCACATCCATGTGTGTTACATCATTGATATGGAAACTTCTCATCTCACCAAAATGCCTTGCAGCAACTCTAGTGTTCAAGATATTATTATGCTCATCCAATGAAGCAGTCGCATCTGCGATAATCACTCTTTCATCCATTTCTGGAGAGATATAATCAACTTCACCAGTCAAGAACGGCTTTACAGCGACAGGTTTCTTGATCTTTCCATAAAACTTTTCAATTTTCTTTGCAGTATCAGTATCAATAAGCTCATTTTCCTTGATAATAATCTTAGTTGTAGGATTTCCCTTTGCATCAAGCTCAAAAATATCACGATGAGCGATTCTTCCAGTCAATGCTTCAACACTTGGATCTACTTCACGAAGTACCTTCAAAGCTGGCGTTTCCAAAAATCCTTCATCATTAATTCTACTATAGAGTGACTGATAGATTACAAGTCCAATATTCTGTCCTTCTGGAGTTTCGATCGGACAAATTCTACCATAGTGAGATGGGTGTACATCTCTCACTTCAAACTTAGCTGTCTCTTTCTTAAGTCCTCCAGGACCAAGAGCAGTAATTCTTCTCTTATGTTCAATTTCTGAAAGTGGATTAATCTGATCCAAAAATTGAGAAAGCTGAGATGTTGCAAAGAATGATTTAATCGAATTATCAATCATTTTAAAGTTCACCAAATCAGTAATCTTCAATGGATTTTCCATATTCAAAACTGAAAGTTTTCCTCTTACACTCTTTACAAATTTTCTCATCACAGGCTGAATATGAGAGTACAAAATTTCTCCCATAGTTCTCACTCTTTTATTTGAAAGATGATCAGCATCATCTACATAATATCCTTTTTTATGATTACAAAGATCCAAAAGATACTTTATAGCCCGAATCATATCTTCTCCATCAAAGATATTTGCTTCATCTCCCTTAAGTGGCTTTTTAAGATTCAATTTTGCATTGATCTTTCTTCTAGCAATACTTCCCATATAAATTCTTTCTGGAAGCAAAAATTGCCCCTTAATATAATCCAAAGCTGATTGAGCATCAATAAGTTCCCCTGGTCTAAGCTTAGCATAAATAAACTCAGCAGCAGATACCGCATCTACAGTAGTATCCTTCTTCAAAGTAATATCAATAAAGTCTACATCTTCAGCATCAGCCTGCCCATCAAATGCAGCTCTAATACTCTCATCAGTTTCTAATCCAAACACTCTCAAAAGTGAAGTAATAGGGAACTTTCTTGACTTATTGATTCTCGCTACAACATTTCCTGTTTTTTCAACACTCACCTCAAGCCAAGGTCCATTTTCAGGAATCAACTTAAATGAATACCAAAAATCCTTCTTTCCATAAAAGATTCCATATGATCTAATAATCTGAGAAATAATCACTCTCTCAACTCCATTAATAATATATGAAGCAGATGGAGTCATCAAAGGCAAAATACCGATATTTGCTCTCTTATTAAAAAGAACTTTTTCAGCACTCTTTTTACCTCCTTCTTCCTCAACCTTTTCAACGAGCTTTACCTTTGCAGTAATAATCCCACCATAAGTAAGCTCCTTTTTCTTACATACATCAACAGTTTCAATTGGCTCAGAAACTTTTACATCAGAGATCGTGATATACATTTTTTCACCTGCAATATCCCAAATCTTCTCAATATCAGTAAAGAGCTTATTAAGGTAGATATTGATGAAATCATCATACCCCTTTTTCTGAAGTTCCAAAAGATCAGGTAGCTCCCCATGAGTTTTTGGCATTGTCAAAAAGATTCTACCATCTCTCTGATAATAGTCCTTAAATAGGTTTTCTACCTTTGCATTTACAGCAGTTTTTATCTGTTCTTTCGCGTCAGTTTTCGATTTTTTTGATACTACAAAAGAAGGCTTACTCGTCTTGGCAGCCTTTGTAGTTCAAGGTTGTTTTTTATTTACCATCCTAGTTATAACAATAGAAAATAAACAAAACAAAGAAGCCCTCTATAGCCCACTTCCCACATAGAACAAGCAATATTTTGGCTCCGAATTTGTCTCAACAGATCATATCTCCATCAAGGAGAAGCGCAAACAAAGACCACATCCATTACGCATGCTGAGAGAGACGAGTAGTAAACTTGTCTCTAAAACATTTCGGGGGCAACAATCTTTGTGGAGATAATACTGATTTAACTAAGCAAAGTCAAGGCTTTTTTATGGATTTTATTTTTTTAAAGCTATCTTTTATTACATTATTTGTATATGCCAACAAATCCTCTTGACATAATTTTCTAAAACGTTATTATCCTACACATAAGAGATAATCAGCAAGATTATCGTATTTTACTCGGACACTCCTATCCTATAGAAGAATTTTCACAAGGAATTTCATCCAACAGAAACTATTTAAAAACATACTTTTACTTTAATTAAGTTTCAACACCATGTCTGATTGTATTTTTTGTGATATCATCTCTAAAGATATTCCAGCTTATATTGTCGCTGAAGATGAATACTGTATGGCGATCCTTCCTAAAGAAATGGAAACAAAGGCTCATACCATAATTTTCCCCAAAAAGCATTCTGAAAATATTTTTGGTACAGATTATGAAACATTTTCTAACATTTTTTCCTTTATACAAGAAATATCAAGAAAATACCAAGACTGACTTTGAAGTATTGGCTTAAATATTCTCAATGCCAACTGAGAAGGGGCTCAACAATCTGTCCCGCACCTACATTTTCATATCATTCCACGCTTTAAGAGTGATGGATTAAATGCGCGGCCAAGTTTTCCTCAAATTTTATTAGATAAAAATAGTGAATATCATGAAATCATAGAGAAATGTTTTCCTAAGACGAAAAAACAATAAAGCCCTTAATGACTTTATTGTTCAAAGGAAATCTATTTTCTCCAAAACACAGAAATTACTTCTGTCTCTGAACTGTTAATTGATGTCTTCCTTTTGCTCTTCTCCTTGCGAGCACTCTTCTACCAGTCCATGATGCCATTCTCTCTCTAAATCCGTGAGTTCTTATTCTCTTTGTCCACTGGTATTTTCTAATTCTTCTTAATTTACTAGCCATAAGAATGTGATATTAATGATATAAACTATCTGCTGATAAAGTTCAACAAACCTAGAGTTCTCGCTCTAATGATCTCCTGTCTAAGTTTCTTTTGAATCTTTACAGAGTTTCCAGTATAAAGCCTTGGCTTAATATCACCAAACCTTGTAAGATAATACTTCAAGATAGGAATTGACTTCCAGTTGATATACTTAGCATTTCTCTCATCAGCAAAGAAGGTAATCTTTTGACCAAATCTCTTATCTTTAATATCCTCAATTGCCTTATCAAATTCTGATTGAAGTTTCTCAAAGTGGAAGAACTTCTGTTCAGCAGTCATCTTATAGATTTCATATCTTACTACTGCCTGATTATACAAAAGAGCCGCCTTAACATCCTTTACCTGCTCTGGAGCAAGTTCTAGAAGATATGAAACAAAGTAAGCCTTAGTATTTTTATCCTTAAGTTTGAAAGAAAGGGCTTGAATTCAGATTTCATCTTTTTCTTTCACAGTGAATTTTGCTTCTAGATCAGCCAAGAAAGCCTTTCTATCTGCCTCTGAGGTGTTTGCATTGAGCATAAGCACCAATTCGTAATGTTGCATAAAGTTGTGCAATAAACAAATAAAAGATTTAGATACTTTTTAATGCGCCGATTAGATCCGAGTATATTTTTCTACAGAAAAAAATCAAGAGAATTTACAAGTTTTTTAAGATGAAATATAGAAAATCACGTGTTTTTGATGAGAAAAGGGAATTATGAAGCAACATATTTCACATTTTTTAAAAAAAATTTATTTTTTCAAAACTATTTTTCTCAGATAATTTTCCATAAAATCATTTCGTTGAAAATCTTTGCATATTTTAAGTATTTCTGCTCTAAGCGCTGGAATTTGATAGCAATAATTCGCCAAAAAGATTTTTTCTTTGAAATATCAGTTTTCTAGCATTGTAAGTAGATATTTTTTTGCATTTTCAAAAAAAGATTCACTTAAAAGAGAATAATCAATATCTGGCGTTGTTAACCAGAGATAATCTCTAAAAAAATCCAAAGTCGTTTCTTCATAAAAATAAGATTGCTTTTGATATCTCATCAAATAGCGACAATAATTCCCAAGTAAAGTCCAAGTAAAAATCATTTTCCAATACCTTTGGACATCATAGCCCTTACTCCCAAGGATGAAAAAATTAGCTCAATCAAACAAAAAAGGGAAATCAAAATGCTGATGAATCTCCGATTTATCATTTTCTTTGCAAGCTTCTCCTGCAAAAATCAATTGAAACTCTTGGTATAAATCAACTTCATCTTCAAAAATGAGCATATTTTCCTTGTGATAGTGCTGTTTGTGATAGTTTACGATACCTTCCCATGAAATTCATCTTGCAGTATTAAGAGTAACCTTTTTATCAACAATTTTTCTTATCATTGCCTCATAGATGAGAGATCCTTGCCCTATATTTTCACATTCCTCTTTAAAGGGAAGTTTTTCATATGCATATACTGATTTTAAAATCGGAGCTTGTAATTTTTCTAGCACAATTTCCAATGAAATTAAACTTTTATCAAAAAATATTTTAGTCCATTCCCCAGAAATTTCCTTAGAAATACGAACTTTTTCTCCAAAAAAATTAGTCGGTTCTATAATATTTCTAGCAACACAATGCTCAACCATATGAGGGATTGCCTGAGAATCATGAACAAGAGGAGTTCTTATATAAATCTGCATATTTTTTATAAGGAAATAAATAGTAAAAATATAGTAATAAAGCAAAAAAAAACAAGCCCTATAAAACTATAAGACTTGTTTAAAATGAGATGAGGTCAAAGGAATATCAATGATATACATTTTCTAAACCATAAGACCATAAAAACGGAAATCAACGCCTAGGTCCAGATTTGTGTCCTCCATATTTTTGCGTTCCCATACGATGAGATTCCTTCGTAACATCTTCACCACTGGAACGAGCATTAGGATTTGTTTTACCTGTGCGATTAGCACCTTTACTTCCGCCTTGATTTCCTCTTTTGCCATATTTTACCATAAAGAATTCGCTAGACAGGACATTCCTGTTTTCTCTGCCTTTACAGAGGTTCTTAAAACTAGCTTGATTTAAATATAACGATATATATACAATGTCAAGTGAATCTTTTAAAATTCAAAAAATCTGACCACAGATAGCGATCAGATCTCCTTTCTCTCTCAATACAACACCATAGACTTTACCAAAACAATATAACTAAAGAAAAGCATCGATTTCTGACAGATAATCTTCAAAAGTATAATTTCTATAAAGGTCAAGAACTTCTTTTCTATCAAAAGGAATTGAAAAGAAATATTCATTTAGGAAAAACCTTTCTTTAAAATATCCCTCAGAGATCATCCTAATAATATACTGCTTTCCAGCAAGAAAAAAATCTAGCGACATCTTCTGATAATCCAATTTTGGGAACAAAATCCAACAATGAGCAGCATACCTATTAAAATAAGGTTCTAAATAATAATATTCACAATTCTTCCATCTTTGACAATAAGTTGAATAAGAAGAGAACATCCAAAAAAGGAAATAAAGCTTTCGATAAATCTTAGCATTATAGTTTTTATACAATAAAAGGAAGTAATCATCATCTTCAAAAGAGAATTCATCTATAATTTTTTCTAGAGTTTCTTCTGATTTTTTCTTAAGCAAGGGAAAATTTTCGTAAAGGATATGAAAATCATCATCTACAGCAATAATATTCTCCTTTTTATATCGGGTCGCATGATACTTTTGTACATCAGCCCATGATACTGTTTCTAAACTATTAAGTAAAATATGCGACTTTAAATACTTTTTCAAAACAGCTTCATAAATCCTCTGATCATAGGAAGAGTTTTCTAATTCCTGTTTTAATACAGTTGTTTCGTAAATAAAAGCCTCTTTATCAAGAGGAGCAACAATCATATCAATCGCCTCTTCATAAAAAACCCATTTATCATATTCAAAACATGTGTATTCAGGCGTAACTACGCCATCCAAACCATACGAAAAATCAAAATAATGATTCGGGTCGAGTACAGAATGTCAAACACAATGCTCTACTAGATGAGGAAGATATTTGGAAAAATTGCTCAATGGAGTAGATAAATAGAGCTTCATAAAAATTATTCTAAGATAAAATACACAATCAAATTATAAAAAACATAAAAAAAATCAAGCTATAAAAACATAAAAAAGTTAGATGTAATAAAACTCTATTTAACCCTTAAACAGCGAATACTGCTTATTGATAGGAACTCCCCTATTCAGATGATTTTTTCTCAATTTTTTCTATAAAAGGATATAAATAAAAACTCAAGACCTTTTCTAAGAAAGAGAATCAAAAAAAACCTGACTACAAAGAGTAATCAGATTTTTCATTGTATTTGATAGAAACTATACAGAGAACCTATAGAATTTA
>CAUTDF010000004.1:0-61741 GCA_963537415.1 uncultured bacterium
GCAACAGTCTGCTTGGAAGGCAGGCACTCTAGCCAATTGAGTTACACCCGCAAATCACATTTGCAGAAAAGAATATAGTGATTTTATTTTCAATTTCAAGACTTTTTTTAAAAAAAGTGAAAAATCAGATTTTTTATTTTTGTTTGGCTGTTTTTCTCTTGTAGTTGATAGTCAAATAGATACACTTAATCTGTTTTTTTTATTCCTTTTTGGAAAGTATGAAGTATCATTTGCAGCTTTTGAAGAAATATATTTCATTGGAGGTAAGCCCTGAGGATATTGCGAGGGATCTGATTTTGAAAACTTGTGAGATTGAGGAAATTCAAACCAGAAATTTGCCTAAAACAATTGTGATTGGTAAGATTACCTCTATTCAGAAGCATCCAGATGCGGATAAACTTAATGTTTGTCAAGTTGATTGTGGGACTCATGGACAATTTCAGATCGTTTGTGGAGGGACGAATGTAGCAGAGGGGATTTTTGTACCAGTTGCCTTGACGGGGACTACGATTGCTGCGACAGGGATTACGATTGCAAAAAGACCGATGAGAGGTGTAGATTCTGAGGGAATGATTTGCTCTAAGGAAGAGCTTGAAATTCAGGAAGATTTGGATCAGCATTGGATTTGGAATCTTTGAGAGGATCTAGAGGTTTCGGATCAGGATTTAGGGCTCGCATTGACTGATAAGTTTTCTTGGCTAGATACTACAGTTTTGGAAGTTGATAATAAAAGTCTGACTAATAGGCCTGATTTGACTGGGCATTTTGGTGCTGCGATTGAGCTCAATGCGATCTATCCTGATTCAGTTAAAAAGTATCATAGGATTACCGAGATGATGAGTCAATTTCAGACGACAAATATCTTGGAGGTATTGGAACATACTGAAAAGAAAATGCTCCCTGGAGTGCAGGTTGAGAGCCCTTTTGTTAATACTTATATTGCCTTGAGGATAGAAAATATTTCGGTGAAAAAATCAGATTTTTTTTCTCGTTTGCAGCTTTTGGATATTTGAGGGAAGGCGATCAATAATTGGGTAGATTTTTCAAATTTGTTTATGAATATTTCTGGGCATCCGATTCATTGTTTTGATGCGGATAAAATTAAGTGAGGACTTCGTGTGAGGCAGGCTGGAGCTGGAGAAAGGTTTGTAGATCTCTTTGGTACAGAACATGAGCTGTCGACTAGTGATGTTGTGATTGCTGATGAGGAAAAGGTGCTAGCTCTTGGTGGAGTGATTGGAGGGCTTGAAAGTGCTGTAACAGAAAATACAAAAAATATTGTTATTGAGCTTGCAAATTTTGATCCTACGGTTGTAAGAAAGACTGGAACAAGACTTGGTTTAAGGACTGATGCAGAGTTAAGATTTGAGAAAAATATCAATCCTGAGTATAGTTTGTATGTGTTGCTTTTGCTCTTGGATGAGATGAAGTTTTATATTAAGGGCTTCCATGATGAGCAGATTTCAGGTTTGAGTTATTATCTTAAGCCAGATTTGCCTCTTTTGCAAAAAAAGATTGTTCCAGCTCCTTGGAAGGATCTTGAGCGTTTGATTTTTGGAGTTGAACAGCAGGATTTTGAACAGAAATCAAGAAAGATCTTGAGTGATTTAGGTTTCGGAGTGATGGGAGAGGAGGTTTCAGTGCCACTTTGGAGAGGACCAGATGATATCAATATTAAAGAAGATATCGCTGAGGAGATCGCTAGAATCTGGGGATATGATCAGGTTGAACCTCAAAAAATGTTGACTGAGGTGAAAAATCAGCCTTTTAGCTTGGATGTTGAGCTCACTAGAAAGCTTGAGAATTTGATGATAGAGCAATTGAGATTTGATCAGGTGGAGACCTATCCTTGGACCTCTGAGGAGATAGTAAAACAATTGTGAGGTGAGGTATCTGAACTTTATCGTTTGAAAAATCCTTTGAATCCTGAATTTCCAGTGCTAAGGGATAGTATGTTGTATAATTTTATTGGAATAGCTCAGAAGAATAGTAAATTTTTTGATGAATTCAGAATTTTTGATATTTGAAAGGTTTGGAATAGGACAAAACCATTGATGAAAACTGATTTAGACGATAGATATGCTGATAATCAGATTAATGAGGAAGTTGTTTTGTGAGCACTTGTATACAAAAAATCTATTAAAAATTGGGCTGAGGATCCTTTGCTTGAAGTCAAGTGAGAGGTTGAATTTTTGATAGATCAGCTTGGAATTAGGGGTAAAATCTTCTTTGAGAAATTTGATTTTTCTGCTTTCCATCCAAAAAAACAGGCGAGAATTCTCTTTAGAAACTGAGCAAATGTAGTTGAAATCTGAAAAATCGTTACTGTACATCCTGTTGTATTAAAGGATCAAAAGTTTCCTGAAACAGCACAGCTTTGTTATTTTGATTTGTATATAGATCGTATGAAGGAGTTTACAAATCAGCAAAGCTATGAAAGAGACTATGAAACCTTGCAAGATCAGATTTTGTGGAGAGATTTATCATTTGTTGTAGATCATCACCAGGATTTTTGAGGAATCATTGAGGCGATTTCAAAGCTTTCAACTATTGATGAGGTCAGAGTCTTTGATCTTTATCAAGGAGAAAACTTAGGAGAGAGGAAAAAGTCAATCTCTCTCCAGCTCAAGATTAAATGAGATGGCTCACTTACTACAGCTCAGATCAATGAGGTTTTGCAGTCAGCTATTAAAAAGGCGGAGCAGGCCTGAGCTCAGTTAAGATCATAATTTTTACTTTTGCTTTATTATCATATGTCTTATCGTACTGTATTGACTGTTATTTTGATTCAGGCTTCCTTAGCGATGCTTGGGTCTTTGTACTTCTCTAATTTTTGAGATCCGTTGGCGGGCTTGTTTTCAGGGACTTGATTTGAGCCTTGTCATTTGTGTTGGTGGGGAAGAATTTTGATGTATCCGCTTGTCGCAATTTCGGTTTATGGATTGATTAAAAAGGATAGAGAAATCTGATTTTTGACTGGGTTTCTTTCGCTGGCTGGTGTATTGTTAGCAGGATATCACTATTTGATTCAGTATCAGGCGTCACTGAATGTCTTTAGTTGCTGAGCTGGAAATGATTGTACGCAGATGTGATGGCATCTTGGATTTGTGACGATTCCGTTTCTTGAGTTGGTAGCCTTTGCTGTGATTTTTGTATGTAGTATGTGTATGATTATTAGAAGAAAGAAATAGCATTCATTAGATAAAAGAGAAAACTGATCTTTGAGATCAGCTTTTTTTTGTTTTATAGTGTTTGGAGTGATTATAAAAAAGACCTCTAAGGAATACTTAGAGGCTTTTAAATAGTTAGTTTGCCTTTGATTTTTCTGGCTCTTTTTGGTAATGAGCGAGAACTACATTGGCAACTACTGCTAGCGTGAATGCCCCAGTTGTTATGTAGAGCATTACACGACCTGTGAAGATTCCAACACAAAAGCTAATCGCACAGATAGCAAGGATGAGGAGAAAAAATTGAGAGATAAATCCTCTATCTTTACCTGATGCGAATAGGTAGGGTATTTGCAGAACAATTGCAATAGCAGCCATCCCGACAGAGAGGGCCATTAGGTCAATATTATTCCTAAAAATACTAATACCATAAAGTACAATGCTTAGGATGAAGGAAATCCACAAAATGTTTTGAACTTTTTTCATGTCTTTATAATTTTTTTGTTTGACATTTTTATTATATATTATTTTGTTTAAAAGTCAATATAATTTTGACTTTTCTCTTTAGAAAAAAGCCTCTAGATGATTCATCTTCGAGGGCTTTATCTGTTTTAGAGTTTTTTGTAGAAATCTAGAGGTTTATCGATAATTAGACTTATTGTGGCAACATAACTTGTCACCCATGCGGTGATTGCTGTCCATCTTATCAAATCGCTGGGATCTTTTTCTATTGTACATAAGAAAAAGATAAAGCAGATTATGAACATGATTAAAAAGATTGAGAAGATTGGTATTTCTTTTTTTGTTCTTGTTTGTATGTAGAGGATAATTTGTAATGGGATTGCTACTGAGCATATTCCAATACTTACCGCAATCAGATAGCTGAATCTTTCCAAGATGAGCGTCAAGAGTCCTATACTACTACCTAAACCAATCAGAAACCAAAGTATCATTTTTGTTAATTTCATACTTCCTATTTTTTTATATTCTTCCTTTTTTATAAATAAAAAATATGTAAAGTCAATAGTAAAGAGTTGAAAATTAAGCGGTTGAAAAATCACTTGAAAAGGTAGAGGATTTTGCTATATATGGTGGGTGAAGTATGGCGATTGTAGCTCAGCTGGTTAGAGCATCGGATTGTGGTCCCGAGGGTCGCGGGTTCGATTCCCGTCAATCGCCCCAGTTTGATTTAGGAGTATGAGACTTGAGTTTCATATTTTTTGTTTATTAAAAAAATCTGACTTCATCATTGGAATCAGATTTTTCTTTTTTATAAACTACTTTGTTCAAGGTCAACGGAGATCTTATAGAGATTTGAGAGGAGTTGAGGCTTAAGAATATCATAATGCTTGATGATCAGGTCCTGGTTATTCCTTAGATAGCTCACTCTAGCAGTGATGATCTGTGCATAACGATCTCTTTTATTTCTTAATGCTTGAAGTGAAGCTAGGTTTACATGCTGTTCAGCGATGCAGGTTCTGGCTTCTTTTGCAGATTCTACAGAAGAAAGAAATCAGTTTTCATCATTGCTATTTATCGAAGTGCTATAGAGCGTGTTTGCTTGATTGAGCTGAGTTTCGCAGGTATTCCTAGTTGATGTGATGGCTGATTCCTCATTGATGAGGCTACTTTCTAGATAATTGAGTGAGGAGAGGATATTTTCCCCATCGATCAGATAGTTTTCAAGTGTAGTTTCTCTATCAGATCCTCTCAGGAGAAGATTGATATCTTGACTGAGAAATCTTTCACTCTCAGCGAAGAGAAATCGTAGATCAGTATTTTTTTCTCTTTGATCGGTTGATGAAAATGCTGTTGGAGATTGATTTCCACGAGCGAGTGAAAAATGTTCTTCCATTAGGCTTATGAAGCTTCAAAAGCTGAATGTCCGTGTTCACAAGATGAGAATGAGGAAGACGCTAATACTGATTTTCTGGAGTTTCATCAGTTTCAAGGAGATAAAAAATCTGATTTTAGTTTATTGTAAGGTAGGGTTTTTTTACTACATTTGGTTTACTTGTTCCATCATACTTGCCATTGGTAAGAAGATAGAAGCTACGATGGTACCTACGATTGCAGCCACAAACATCATCAACAGCGGTTCGATCATTGACATTGCAACATCGATAGTGTTTTTATACGTATTACGATAGTAAATTGCCATCTTTCTGAGAACATCTGTGAGGGAACCTGTATTTTCTCCCACATTGATAATTTGAATCAAGATAGGATCAAATAGTGTTGATGAGGCGAGTGAGTCATAAAGGGTAAAACCTGATTCTAGGTCTGATCTTACATCTATCATCTTTTGTTTATAGTGGAAGTTTTCAAAGATATTCCCTAGCAATTTTAGTGAAACAACAGGACTCACTCCGGCTTCGTAAAATTGAGAGAGAAGATTTGCAAATTTGTACATATAGAGGGTTTTTACTACATCTTTGATTACTGGAGTCGAGATGAAGAGTTTATCTATGAAAATTCTGAATAAGATCACCTTTTGATACAGAAAGCTAAATCCTCCGACTACTCCTATTACACCAAATGCTAAAAATGGCCAGTTGAGCTTGATCCAATCTGAGATTCCAAGCATAAATTTTGTGATACCTGGGAGATTATCTGGGTTTGGATACATCGTTACCATCTGTGGAAGTACGGTTGTAAGGATTACGATCACTGCACCAATCGCCATCAAAAGTACCATCGTTGGGTAGGTCATAGCTTTTTTAGTTTTTTGCGCGATTTCTTGCGTGTTTTCAAGTTCATCAGCAAGCTGAGAAAGTACCTGAGCCATATTTCCTGTTACTTGTGCTGATCTTACGAGCTCAATTTCATCAGAATTGAAAAAATAGGAGTGTTCTGACATTGCATCAGCTAGAGAACCTCCTGAGGTAAGGAAAACCATCAACTCATCCATGATATCTTTGAATCCCTTGTGTGTTTCAGATTTATTGATTGAGGCGATAGATTCTCTAATTCCTAGACCAGCGTTTTGAGAAACCGCTAAAAGTCTGAAAAAGTTTACCTTGTGCTTGAGGGAAGGTTTAGAAAAACTCTGAATTAAGAGATCTAGTTTGGTTTTTTCAGGTTTTTGTAATGCCATTTTTGTTTTTTTATTTCAAAAGGTAAAGTTTATCTTTTGTTTCTTAGTCTTACGAATCTGTAGAGTTCATCAAAGGTCATGAGTCCCTGGATAATTTTGAAGATTCCATCCCTTTCAAGATCGATCATTCCTTTTTCGAGTGCGTATCCTCAGATTTCGAATGCTGATTTTCCATCTAGGATAAGGGTTTTAATATCGTCAGTATAATCCATAAGTTCATAGATACCAACTCTTCCTTTGTACCCAGAACCTCCACAGTGCGGACAAATACCTCCAGTTTGAGGATCTTTTCCAGTTGCAACCGTTACAATTCCTTGTTTGATAAATTCATTCCATTGCTGAGCAGTAATTCCTCTGCTGATAAGCTCGTTTTTGAGAGCTTCTCTATCAAATTCCTTGAAGGTCTCAAGGGCATTCAGATACATTGGATGATTTGAGAGATTGACTTTTTGTGAACAATGAGGACATGCTTTTCTACAAAGTCTCTGTGCAATTACAAGATTGAAGGTACCAGCAACCATAAATGGTTTTGCTCAGAGATTGAATGCTCTGGTTAATGTTTCAACTGCAGAGTTGGTATGGATAGTAGAGAATACCAAGTGTCCGGTCATGGCTGATTCCATCGCCATTTCTAGGGTTTCTCTATCACGA
Organism: uncultured bacterium; assembly: GCA_963537415.1. Lineage (GTDB taxonomy): Bacteria > Patescibacteriota > Gracilibacteria > Absconditabacterales > Absconditicoccaceae > HOT-345. Next base: position 6,916 of record CAUTDF010000004.1, read on the forward strand.
ATTTCTCAGACCATGATCACGTCAGGATCTTGTCTCAGTGCTGATCTTAGTCCAGAAAGGAAGGTATATCCAATATCCGCTCTTACTTGTGATTGGTTGAGTCCTGCCATTTTATTTTCGACTGGATCTTCGTAGGTGATAATATTTCTTTCGATATCGTTGATTTCATTTAGTGCAGCATAAAGCGTAGTTGTCTTTCCAGATCCAGTTGGTCCAGTATTTAGAAGAATTCCGTTTGGATCCTTGAGATGTTTTTCAATAGTTACTTTATTTGATCCTACAATTCCCAGTTGAGAGAGGAGAGGAACAGATTTTGATTTATCTACAATACGCATTACAAGTTTTTCTCACCAAACAGTTGGAAGCGTATTGGCACGCAGGTCAATTTCTTTATTGGTTTGTGTGATACTGGAAACTCTCGCATCTTGAGGGAGTCTTTTTTCATCTGGTCTCATTTGTCCAGACTCGATCTTAAATTTTGAGATGATACTTTCATGAAGAGAACGAGGATACTGGATCAACTCAACGAGTACTCCATCAATTCTTAACCTGATTCTTGAGTAATTTTCCATTGGTTCGATGTGAATATCCGAAGCTCATTCTTCTACAGCAATCGTCAAAAGATTGTCAAATATCTTGACAATATCTGACCTCAATATTGCTTGTTGAAGCTGATTTCTAAAATCTTGAGTCTCCATTTCTTTTCATCGTAGTAAAGTTTTTGCTGTAGATGATTATATTTGAAAATTTTAAAAATGCAAAAAATCTGATACTTTTTTTCCTATTTTGAAAATTGGAGGTGATCAGTATTTTTTTCTTTTTATCTTAGGCAATCTATTGTGTATTTTTTTATAACCAAAAACTCCTCAGCCTGAAAACAAGCAGAGGAGCTGAATACCTACCTGGTGTAAAAACCAGTACTCACCTAGCGATGTAATCGCGAATTTACATCTTCATAAAGTCTGATAACCACTCTTTTCATCCTGAGGAGTGAAAAGGTTTCCGCTCTGAGGAGCTTTGTATCTGGGGTAGTAGGATTGATTTCTACTATTATAGCTTTATTATATTAGGTCTGGTACAACAACAGATCTTTTCTCCCTGAAGGAGTAAGTTCTATTGTTTAGATATTCTCCCCAGTTACTACAAGATATTGTGATTCTGTTTTTTGTGTTGTATACTATATATGTTTATTTTCTATTAAAAGTCAATAGATTATTGTATTAGAATGAAAAGATAGTCCTTTTTGTTAGATTTCATTTACGATTTGAAATATCTTATTGGCATTGTCAGTAGGAAGTATTTTGATCGGATTGTAGCCTCATTTAAAAAATATCTCCTATTGTAGAAAAAGTTGCTAGATAGTATTTTATTGAAAGTACTTATTTAATCAGGTTTTTTTGCCTCTTTTGTACAAAAGTATGTAAAAATTTGCATTTTTTTTGATTTGTGAATATACTTGAGAGGAAAGAATTTTATACTCTTATTCGAAAATGATGCCAACTACTGATGCTTCAAATCCAGTTACTTCTAGTGTAACTACAGGTGCTGGGCAGGTTCCTATTTCTCAGCAGAATCCTCAATCTATGGATTTTGACTTTGATTTAGATTTTTCAGATACTACACAGAATCCAGTTTCAGACTTTGCTAGCGTAGATCAGGATGTTCAATCTGTACAATCTGTAGGTGTTCAAAATTCTGAAGAGACTGCTTCTCCTGATGCACATTCAGATTTGGATTTTTCTTTGGACTTGCCTGATAGTTATATAGGAGATGCATCTGAAAATGTTTCTTCAGTTGAGAATGTTGAAGGTTCTCAGGTTGTTGATCAGGTTAGTCCCGTAGAAGAGCCTGTAGTAGAGTCTCAACCAGTTGTTTCAGATCCTGATTTTGGTTCTTTGCTTAATGAGGAACAATCTCCAGATCCTGTATCATCTGAACCAGTTGAAGCTCCTGTTGAATCAGCGCTTGAAAATGATCTAGAGCCTGTTGAGGAAGCAACAACTTTTCAATCAGAGGAGCAACCTGCTGTTGCTGATGAAGAAGCTCTTGAATCGCAAGAGGCTCCTAATGAACTTACTTCTGAAGTAGTGGCTGAACCTATTGCTGAGGTAGATGAGGAAGCTAGTGAAGGACTAAGTGATGGAGAAAGTGATTTAGAGTTTAGCCCTGAGGATTTTGAAGACGATACCTTACCTATGGCAGAAGACGATAGTTTTTCTGAGGATGATGAAGAGACAACACCAGTTTTTGAAAATGAGATTACTCCAGAAGCGTCTGGTTCTATGTTTTCTTCAGAAAATGCTCCTGTTCAGGAGCCTGCTGCAGAAATGCAAGAAAATTCTGACTTTACTCTAGAAAATCAAACTGAATCTTCAGCTTTTTCTTCTCCATATGAAGGAGAGGAAGCTCATACAGAAGTGCAATCATTTCAACCTTCTGAAGAAGTACAGGTGGAAAGCACTATTGATCCATTTGAGGCGATGAAAGTATCTCTCGAACCAGAAAATACAGTAGAAACTCAGTCTAGTATTCAAATGTCTTCAGAGAATACTACTCCAATGATGGAGAATGCTTTGCATGAGGAAATGCCAACTGTTCATAATGAATCTTATGAGGCTCAAATTTCAGTTGCTCCATTAGTTCAAAATGTAGATACTTCGACGCAATCATTTGATACACCAATCCAAATGCAAGCAGAACAAGCTCAGCCTTCAGCTTTTCAGCAGGGAGTAAGTTTAGATACATTAGCTGCTCAGACTCCTGTACAAGAAGTACCTCAAGCGCAGGAATCGGTTTCAGAAGGACATGTTGCTCCTCAAATGCTATCTTTAGATGAGATGTTGGCTCAGCCTGTAGCACAGGTTCCTCAGCAGGTAGCTCCTGTGATGGATTTAACAAGTTTGACTGTGGGGGCACAAAATACTACTAATCCATTGACAAATCCGACTGCTTATCCAACTGTTCAAGCAGCCGGAAATGATGGTCTGATGAAAAAAATTCTGGCTGGAGTTGGAGGGGTTGTCCTTGTAGCTTTGGCTGGTGTAATGGTATATATCAAGTATCCACTTATGTTTGGAAGTGGTGGAGATACTCCTCAGCAACCTACTACTCAGTCAGGAACTCTACAACCACAACTTGCACTTAATATCTCTGGAGATCAAGCAGATCATTTTGCTGCAGGACAAGAGGGAGAAAATACAGATCAAGATACTGTAACTACTCTTAATACTGGTGATAATCAGTCTTTGGATGGGGCGGCTTCTGAGGTAGAGGTGACATCACCTATTCAGGAGGAGGAAGTAGAAGATGTAGTGCTTGGTGATGATACTCAAAATTCTCAAAATACAACTGGTGAGTCTGAGGGGCAAAATATAGCTACGCCTTCAGAAAATACTCAAGAATCTTCAAATGGAAATACACAAGCTCCTGATGCGCTTAACTCGGTAGAAGATTTGGTAGGACCTGTGAATTCAAATGATGTTTTAGGGCAGGAGATCGAACTTTATAGGCAAAAGGCACAGCAGATTGCAGATACAGGAAGAGCTCAAAATGTGAGAATGATGGTCAAGTGGGGAACTGCAGTTGCTAAACAAGTAGAAAAGATTCAACAAGAACTTGCAAATGGAGGAAATATGACTATATCTGAGTGGAATCAGAAAAAAGCTGAACTTGATATTTCTTTAGCAAAGGCAACGAATGAATAATTACTTTTCTTGAGCTAAATCGTGGAATTGATTAGAACAGAGGAAGAAGAACCAGCTTTCTTCTTTTTCTTTACCGCAGAAAAATCAGAATTCACTCAAAATGTCAGTCTTGCTTTGAGCTTTTGTTGATTATCTTCAGCATACTAAAAATAGTAGCCCAAGAACGGTAAGTAATTATAAACTCTGGATTCAGAGGCTTGTAGACTATTTAGGGGATCCATTGATTAGCGAACTCAGGCCTATGAATATTCAAAATTTTAGAATGGAACTTGCGAAGACAGGACTTGATAAAAAGACGATTAACTATCATATTATCGCGATGAGATCGTTTTTGAAGTTTCTACTCAAAAATGAGATTGACTGTGTTAGTCCCGAGAAGCTTGAACTCGCCAAGATCCCACAAAGAGAGGTAAGTTATCTCCAGGAAAATGAAATTGAGGCGATACTCAATGCTCCGCTTTTTTATGAGAAGAATCCACTCAAACAAGCTCGTGATCAACTTATTCTGCAAATTTTGTATGGGACTGGGCTCAGAGTCTCGGAATTGACTTCACTGATGAGGGAAAATCTTATCCTTGGAGAAAAACAGTTTTCTATTCGTGGGAAATGATCAAAGGTGAGGTCAGTTTTTTTTACTAGTACTGCATTGCAGTATTTGGAAGAGTATTTGGTGATGAGGACTGATACCTATGATCCGGTTTTTATTAGCCTTTCAAGGAATAGTTACGGACAGAAAATTTCGAGAAATTCAATCGAGGAGCTGGTCAGAAAATATGCAAAGCTAGCAGGTATTGATAAAAAAGTGACGCCGCATACCTTAAGACATTCGTTTGCGACAATGTTGATAAAAAAGGGGGCGGATATTAGATCGGTGCAGACTTTGCTTGGGCACTCATCTATTCAGACGACTCAGATTTATACGCATGTTGATGATCGTTTTTTGAGAGAGGTGCATGATTTATTGGATGAATAAAAGAGAAGAAATCAGAATTCTTCTCTTTTTTGATTTTAACTAACTCCTGTTATTTTAATTTGGTTGAAGTAGTTTTCTTAAAAACTACTTGAAGTTTGTTCCTAAAACACTACTATGTATGTTACACAAAAAGTATGATCCTTAGCACATAAAAAACTAAACAAAATTCAAAAATTATTTATCATGGAAAAAATAAGCCTTTTAAAAAAAGTGAGCCTTGTGCTCCTAGTGATACTTGCCTTTACGGCTTGTAGTAGTCAATATGATGAGATGGTGCAACCATCGTCTCCAGCTGTGATGCATAATTTCCAACCGCAAGAGATTCAGAAAATGAAAGATTACCTTGTATCTCAGCGTGGTTTCAAAGAAGAACACTTGTGGGTTGATCGAAAGAATGAACTTATTGTCGCGGAGGGATGTATGCTCTTTGAGATGGAAGGTTTCTGGAAAAAATATGCACATTATGATGGCCTTCTTATACAAAGTATGGCTCGCCCATCTTTACAGGCTCATTATAAAACAGAATATCTAGTAGGACAATCATATAGAAAGATTCTTATTCGTCCTATGAATCCCGGAGGAACTTCTCAAGGATTGGATGTACCGCATGAATGGTTGGTGGCAACGATTTATGCGTGTGATGCATGGAATCGACTCAATGGTACACTGAGATTTACGATTAACCCTTATGAGTCACATGATGCAGTTATTTATGTGTTTTACGCGCATATGCATAATTATCCAACAAATACTGCAGCTGTGGCTAATTTCCCAACAGCAGATGGTCGACCAGGGCGGGCAATTATCATTAATGCTTCGCATACTGTTTATAAAGCAGCTAATGAAGATGAGGGTTCTGTTGCACAACGTAGAATAAATATCATAGCACATGAAATTGGACATGCTATTGGATTCCAGCATACTGATTTAGGTGCATCAGAAGATATAGGTGTTCCGAGTTGTAATTCTTCTGATACTGAGTCAATTATGTGGAGTAGCTATAATCAGAAAACTGATATTTTTACGGTTTTTACTTCTTGTGATGAGAGAGTTTATCACAAATTGTATCCTTAATTAATTAAAAAGATCTTGCTTTTTGTGTAAGCCTAAGTATATTTACTTAGGCTTTTTTGTTTTTTTCGGGAGTGGAGATGATAAAAAAAATATTTATTGTTATGTTTTTGTTAATTAGCTTATATGCTGCGTGAGTTGAGGCTGAATCTCGTGCTTGTGCTTCTGCTGTGGAGCATGAAATGCACGTTGTACAGCGTTCTTATTCGCAGACTGGTAGCATAGCTTTTATTGATCAATGTGACGAAATTGCAGAGGTGCAAAAAATTTATACCGCACTTAAATATAATAATTTTTTGCGTTTTTATCCAATCTTACAATATGACTATCGTACTTGAACTCCTCTTCCAAATCCTGGCTGGTGGAGGATTTTTCAGGATTTCTCTGCACAGCCTCCAAGGAACCTAACTGAAAAAATGCTCTTCCCCTATGGTAATAAGCAGTATTCTGAGGATGGACAGGGAGTTTATATCTGTAAAATGGGAGATGGAATTTGGCAGTCTGGGGTACGAGAGGCAGAGGGGAGACTGGTATTAGATATACAACCTATTACTGATTTTGATTTTGCGGAAGCATCGTGTAAAAAGTATTATGAGGATAGTATTTCCCCACAGGAGAGAGTCAAGGTTTACTTTGAGATTGAACAAACAGCTCAAGATTTACAACAGCTTCCTTATGTTAGGAAGGACGGATATTCTCAGCGTATTTTTTTGGGGTGCGTACCCCATATTGATCGTAGTGCTCAGCTTAAAGATATTTATTCTTTGTCAGCACTTACGCATTATTATAATTTTCAGACTCAGGAGCATGTTTATAAATATGGTTGATCTAGCCAAAGTAATCAGGCAGTTCTTATCCCGAGGGGTACTCACCAAACAATTAATATTCTTCCTTATCTTAATCAGGATATCATGATGAAATTCTATCTTCTTCCAAATTACCTTCCAACAAAGGGAGATAGTTTTAGTGAATGTGCGAATTCCTGGCTTGATCAGTATGAAGTAATGGGGGTAAAGTAATTTTTATCCCTCTTATTTGAAGAAAATCTTATCTTATATGGGTTAATATCATACTTCAAAACATAAAAGACATTGACTTTTTATTATTATGTTTATGTCTTTAGTTAATTCTTGTTATTTTAACTTTATTGGAATGGTTTATGAATTTTTCCTTGCTTTTTCTGGGTAAAAAAATAGAGTGGGAATTGAGGCTAACTTCTCATTCATCTCTCGTTTGAGCATTCAATTGAGATCTTGAAAAAGAGCAGAAATCAGATTTTTTCTTTTTTTATAAAAGGCGGGAAGTTTTGCAAAAAAATGAAATCTGATTATACTTGTAGCAGACTTGAAACTTTGCTTTATTCAAGTAGATTGGATAAAACTTTATTGTTCAGTCCTTTTATTTTGTCTAAAAATATCACAATTATGACTATTGATGTAAGGAAATTTGTGTATGAAAACATTACTCCTTATGAAGGAGATGCTTCATTTCTTGCAGGACCAACAGAAAAAACTAAAGAACTTTGGAATGAAGTATTGAAATGTCTAAAGGAAGAAAGAGATGGAAATGGACTTAGATCTGCTGATCCTGAGACGATTTCTACTATTACTTCTCATAAGCCAGGATATATCAAGCAAGAGCTTGAGACTATCGTTGGTTTGCAGACAGATGCTCCTTTGAGAAGAGCAATTAAGCCATTTGGAGGAGTGAGGGTAGTAGAAGGTGCTTTACAAGAGAGAGGACTTGAACTTTCTCCAAGAGTAAAAGATATCTTTCACTATGCGAAAAATCATAATGATGCAGTATTTTCTGCTTATGATGCTGAGTCTAGACTTTATAGATCAAAGCATATTGTAACTGGATTGCCAGATAATTATGCAAGAGGAAGAATTATTGGAGATTATAGAAGATTGGCTTTGTATGGAGCTGATACTTTGATAAAAGAGAAAAAAGCTGACTTTGAGGCTATTTCTGGAGATATGACTGATGCTAAGGTAAGACTTAGAGAGGAAATTTCAATGCAGATCTGAGCTTTGAAAGATATTGTGAAGATGGCTGAGGGATACGGTTTTGATGTTACAAGACCTGCAGAAACAGCTCAAGAAGCTATTCAATGGACATATTTTGCGTATCTTGCTGGTGTAAAGGAGCAGGATGGTGCTGCGATGTCGCTTGGAAATGTTTCTTCATTCCTAGATATTTATATTGAAAAGGATCTTCAGGCAGGGAAAATTACTGAATCTGATGCTCAGGAAATGGTTGATCATTTTGTGATGAAGCTTAGACTGGTAAGACATTTGAGACCTGCTGCTTATGATGAAATTTTTGGTGGTGATCCGACTTGGGTTACTGAATCTATTGGAGGAATGTTTCACGATGGAAAGACAAAAGTAACTAAGACTTCATTCAGATTTCTCCAGACTTTGTATAATCTTGGACCTTCTCCAGAGCCAAATCTAACAGTTCTTTGGTCAAAGGATTTGCCTGAAGGATTTAAGAGATTCTGTGCTCAGGTTTCTATTGATACCTCATCAATTCAGTATGAAAATGATGATTTGATGAGAAAATGTAGAGGAGGAGATGATTATGGAATTGCTTGCTGTGTATCTTATCAGGAGATCGGTAAGAGAATCCAGCATTTCGGTGCTAGATGTAATCTTGGAAAGACTTTGCTTCTTGCGATCAATGGTGGAAAGGAAGAAATTGAAGATGTTCAGGTGATGAATCCAGAATTGTTTGTAAATTGTGAAAATGCTGACTGAACTCTCAATTATGATAAAGTGTATGAAAACTTCAAAAAAGCTATGGAAAATGTAGCAAGAGTATATGCTAAGACTATGTACATTATCCACTATATGCACGATAAATATTATTATGAAAAGGCGCAGATGGCGTTTGTAGATTCAAACTATGGGGTAGATATTGCCTATGGTATTGCTGGAATCTCAATTGTAGCTGATTCGCTTTCAGCTATTAAATATGCAAAAGTAAAAGCTGTTAGAGATGAAAATGGTGTTGCGAAGTCATTTACTACAGAGGGAGAATATCCAACGTATGGAAATGATGATGATAGAGTAGATTTGATCGCAAAGGAGGTACAGCAGTTCTTTATGCAGGAACTTAATAAATACAGAGCATATAAAGATGCTACTCCAACACTTTCATTGCTTACTATTACTTCAAATGTGATGTATGGTAGAAATACTGGAGAGACTCCAGATGGAAGAAAGGCAGGAGAACCTTATGCACCAGGAGCAAATCCTATGCATGGAAGAGATCATACTGGGGCAATTGCATCTCTTAATTCAGTTGCAAAGCTTGATTATTGGTCATCTCAAGATGGTATCTCAAATACCTTCTCAATGATTCCAAGTTCTCTATGAGCGACTAAACCTGAACAAGTTCAGAATTTGGTTACTGTGATGGATGGATATTTCGGAAAGATGGCTCATCATCTTAATGTGAATGTTCTCAATAGAGAGACTCTTATGGATGCCTATGAACATCCAGAAAATTACCCTCAGCTTACTATTAGAGTGTCAGGATATGCAGTGAATTTTGTGAGACTTTCAAAGGCACATCAGCTCGAAGTGATTGAGAGAACTTTCCATCAGAAAATGTAATTTTTATAAGAGAAAAAATCTGATTTCAGAGATGAGGTCAGATTTTTTTTTGATCAGATTTTTGCATTTTTTTCAAATAGGAGTATACTTACTATGTTTCTAATTTTAAGAACGTTTTTATTTTGTTTTTTTATTCTCATGGAAGAATTTTCAACACAAGATTTAAATCTAGAAGAGACTGGTACTTCCACTCAATTAAGGTCTATACAGTGAATTGCTGGAGCTGATAGTGATTTGGAAACAAGCTTTCAATGAATTGTTGGTGCTGGAGATGGATTTAACTCTTCAAGTTTGCAATTTTATGGAGATGCAGATTTCGGAGGAATGGGAGGAATGCTATTCTTTTTGTCAATGGGATGGCTTACAATTTCTCTGATTTATCTTGCAAGTAAGGTGCTAACTACAATTGTCTTTGGAAAGATCTTTGAAAAGGCAAAAATCGCTTGGTGGTGGGCATTAATCCCATTGGCCAATGCATATGTCTTTTTGAAAATGGTAAAACTCAGATTTTTGTTCTGGTTGTCGCTTGTTCCTTTTCTTTATCTGCCTTTGACAGTGTATTTTGCAATGAATGGAGTATTCTGACTTTCGAAAGTAGTTACTTGGCTTCTTGGATTGGTAGGAATTATTGCTGGAATTATCTATATCTTCATTCTTCCATTTAGGGTTGCAAAAATGTTCGGAAAAGGATTCTGGTTTGGAATTGGACTATTATTCTTGCCTGTGATTTTCTATCCAATCTTGGCGTTTGGAAATGCTCAATATCAGGAAAATCAAGAACCTCAGCTTTCACCTCAAAGCTAATACGATAGGGTAAAATAAAAAGAAAAAATCTGATTTCAGGGATGAAGTCAGATTTTTTTGATTAAAATGATATACTATATCACAAAGAATGAAAAAAATAGGATTTGAGAGCTGTATTTATTTTCTTGATTTTTATCAGAAATGGTGTATACTTAGTGTATTCGCTTTATGAGTACTTTTTATTTATTATTTTCTTAGTATGGAAGAAATGGAAATGATGGCAAATGGGTTTGATTTTACAGGAACTATATCTATGTCTGTGAGTGGAGATGCTTCTTTTGGCTGGGGAGTTATAATGATTGTTCTTTTGGTGGTTGCTCTTTTTATGGCTGTTGTTCGGTGGAGACTCTTCAGCAAAGCAAATTTGCCAGGTTGGGGTTCATTAGTTCCAATTTATAATGCTTATCTTTTCTTTAAGCTTGCAGGAAGACCTGGTTGGATCTGGTGGTTTCTTCTTCCTCCTGTTGCTGCTATTTTGTGTATTGTGGCTCAGTTTAGGATTGCGAGAAATTTTGGAAAGGGAGAATGATTTGCTATCGGACTGTGGTTCCTTCCAGTGATTTTCTATCCGATTTTGGCATTCTGAAGTGCTGAATTTCATGATAGGGAGGCAGATACTCAGTCAATGTCTGTTCAATAGCATCTTAGATAATAAAAGAAAAAATCTGATTTCCGAGTTGAAGTCAGATTTTTTTTATTTTATCAGATGATCAGGTAGATAAGATATCAGAGATATATTCCGAGCATGAGAATTCCTTCTCGTCTATTAATCTCTCGCTGTTTACCTCAGGTTTTCCTAAAAGCGAAAATATAGATTAGTACTATTGCAAGGAGTAGGAAGATGAGATCGATATTGGTTCCATTGAGTCAAGGAATTGGGGTGATGATACTACTTACTCCAAGGATGAAGAGAATATTGAAAATATTTGATCCAATGATATTTCCGAGAGCGAGGTCTGTATTTTTTTTGTATGCCGCAATGATTGAGGTCGCAAGCTCTGGTAGTGAGGTCCCAATTGCGATAATTGTTAGTCCGATCACTCTTTCTGAGAGTCCAAAGTATCTAGCGATGAGTGTTGCTCCATTGACGATTCGTTCTCCTCCTAAGATCAGTCCTCAGAGTCAAAGAGCTATTCGTAGGCATGATTTCCAGAGAGGTAAAATTCTGATTTCTCCTTTTTCTTGTTCGCGTGCTTCTCATTTATTGATATTGCGGTATACATAGTAGAGGAAGATTCCAAAGAGTATAAGTAGGATCATTCCCTCACTTCTTGAAACTATATCAAAACTACTATGGTCGATCATATGATCATTGATCATGCAGGCAAAGATCAGTGTCGCAAAGAGTGTAAAAAGCACTTCGTTTAGCAGGAGCTTTTTTTTGATCAGCAAAGGGTGAAAAATCGCTGATACTCATAGGATAACTAGAATATTGGAAATGTTTGATCAGATGATATTTCCGATCGTGATACCTGTTATGCCTTTGAGACTTGAGGAGATGTTAATGAGGAGTTCTGGTGCTGAAGTCCCAAATCAGACGATTGTAAGTCCAATGATCATATTTGATATGTTGGCTTTTTTTGCGAGAGATGATGCTCATTCTATCAGAATATCTGCTCCTTTTATAAGGCAGATAAATCCTAGTACAAAGAGGCATAATGTTCATATTTCTCACATCGAGCTATAAGAAGAGATAAAAAAAGTCTGATTTTTTTCTTTGTAGCATATGCTTTTAGTTAAGAATAGCAAGTTTTTCCGTTTAGAAGTAATGGACAAATAAGGATAAAAATTCTGATTTAGAATATCAGTTTGGATTTTTTATCTAATAAAAAACTCACCAAGAGGTTGCTCTTGGTGAGGAATAAAAGTTAGACAATTTACATAAGTTGAGCGGCTTTTTCAGCTAGACTGCTGCGTTCTCCGCGAGTTAAATGCACATGAACAAATTCTGGTTGCCCTGTCCATCTATCGACTAGATACGAGAGTCCATTTGATTGTTCATTTTGATATGGAGAGTCGATTTGAGTGACGTCTCCAATAATCACAAATTTTGTACCTTCCCCTCCACGAGTGAGGATAGTTTTCATCTCTCCTGGAGTAGTGTTCTGTGCTTCATCGATGATGATGAGGCGGTTGGGGAGCGATCTTCCACGAATGAAGTTGAGAACCAATACATGAATGTTTTGTTTTTTTGCCCATTCTCGGATTGATTCATCTCCGCCTTTGTGTTTTTGATTTGCTTCTCGGATAACTTCTAGGTTATCGTAAATTGGTTGCATGTAGGGGTCAATTTTCTCGTTCATGTCCCCAGGCAAGAAGCCAAGAGTCTTGTCGCTCAGTTCAATTGCTGGACGAGCAACAATGATCTCGTCAAAGTCTTTTTTTTGCTCTAAGGCTGCGGCGAGAGCTAGGAGCGTTTTTCCAGTTCCCGCTTTCCCCGTTAGTGCTACAAGACTGATTTCTGGTGAGAGCAGAGCATCTAAAGCGAATTCTTGTTCAGGATTTTTAGCCTTTATTCCGAAAACTGGATGGTTGGGTCTAATTTTTTCTAGTCCCTTGTCAGTTTTCCGAACAAGGATGTTCTGATTGAGGATGAATTGATGGTTGAGTGGTAGGTCTGAGAATCTTTCTAATGATGAGAAGCTAGTTTCCGTACTACCTGTGCTCATAGCATCCCATTCTTCCTCAGTTGGAGTCTCTTTAGATAGACTCTTGTAAATTACTCCCATATCCCTGACACTATCGTTTCGGTAAGATTCGGCTTCAATCCCTAGTGTTTTCGCTTTTATTTCGAGATTGAGGTCGTTGGTTACTAAAACGACATGATTGCCTTGCTTTTGTTGATCAAGAGCTATGGCTAAAATGCGGTGATCTTGAGTGTTATTCTGGAAGCATTGTGAGCTGTTTTCTGAAATGTTTTCTCCAGATAAAAAACTGAGATTTTCTAACCCTGCCCCTAGAGGAATGTTGGGGTTGGTTTTTGGATTATAGTTTTTTGTAAACTTTACCAGATTGCGTGTAAATTCTCTGGCGTTGACATTTTTGGTCGCGTTTCCATTTTTAATTTTATCCAGTTCCTCCATCACGGGGAATGGAATTGCGACATTATGCTCTTGGAATCTCGTAAGACAAGTCGGGTCTTGGATTGGGATGTTAGTGTCCAAAATAAAGGTCTTGATCTCACTCGCTTGCGGTGCTCCTGCTGGAGCTTCTGTTTTTTTACTCATTTTAAAGTTATTTTTTGTTTGATATTAGATATATACATTTATTTTGTAAAATGTCAATAGCTACTTTAAAAAAAGAGATAAAAAGTCGGGTTTTAGATTTTTCGTAAAATAGATTTTTTAATGAGGGTAGTAAAAAAGCTTATTAAAACTGATTTCTCGATTTTATGTCCCTAAAAATCAGGCTTCCTTTCGTTTTTCTCGTCTAAAAATCGAGTAATAATACGGCACACCAACAAGTAAAATATTGAAATTGAAAAAATCTCTTGATTTTGTGTTCCGTTTTAGTATATATGGAGTCATTGTATTTTATTATTTAGTTTTCTTGGATAAACAATGCCAACTATTAATCAATTAGTAAAGAAAGGAAGAGTTAAAAAGACCTTTAAGTCAAAGGCTCCTGTGCTTCAGTTTGCTGTAAACAAGCTCAAGGGAAATAAAAAAGTTGCTCAGCCAGCGCCATTTAAGAGAGGAGTATGTCTTAAGGTATCTGTAATGGGTCCTAAGAAGCCGAACTCAGCACAAAGAAAGTTTGCAAAGGTTAGACTTTCAAACGGAGCTGAAGTATTGGCATATATTCCAGGAGAAGCTCATTCTCTTCAAGAGCATAGTGTTGTGCTTATTAGAGGAGGAAGAGTAAAGGATCTTCCATGAGTGAGATACCATATCGTGAGAGGAAAATATGATGCGAATGCTGTAGCAAATAGAAAGCAAGGAAGATCACTATATGGAGCAAAGAGGCCTAAGGCTGGTAAATAATTTTAATTTGTTTTTTGTTATTTCTAATGGCAGTGATTAAAAATAAGACTTTGGATACCTTTAACTATGAAGAGAAGTTTATTAACTTCATCATGAAGCATGGAAAGAAGAGTGTTGCTAAGAGAATTTATGAAGATACTCTTAAGGATATCAAAGCAAACGGACATATGAATCCAACTGTTGTAGTAAGAACCGCTATTGAAAATGCTTCTCCTACAATCATGATTAAGTCAAAGAGAATTGGAGGTGCGGTATATCAGGTTCCAGTTGAGGTAAGAGCAGATAAGAGATTCTTTTTTGCTACAAAATGGATCCTTGATGCAGCGAGAGGAAAGAGTGGAAAAGCTATGTACAAGAGACTTTCTGAAGAACTTCTTGCAGCATATTCAAATCAAGGAGCAGCTGTAAAGAAGAAGGAAGAAGCTCATAAGATGGCTGAAGCAAATAAGGCTTTCGCTTATATGGCTAAGTATATTAACTAGTTTTCTCCGTTATATTAGAGAGAAAAATCAGATTTCGCTTTTGCGATAAGGTTTAATACATTTATATTTTGATTGTTGATCAATGTGAGATACTAATGGAAGAAAAATTAAGCACTTTCTGAAGGCATTGAATGTGCACAGAAAAAAAACAGGGTGCAAAAATGAAAAAGCTATTGATGGGTATATTGATGTGCTCAAAAAAGAAGCAAAAGAGGGAACTACTGCTTGGGTAAGAAATGCTAAGATGAAAGCTGAAGCTAAACTTAAGAAATACGGTATCCCTATGCATAAGGTTCAAGAAGTTCTAACCTCAAGAGGACTTCAAGCTTTATCATCTAAATTATCATAGTTCCATGGCAAGACTTAAGACTAATGCAAAAAGAAAGCTGAATAAAGCGCTTACAAGAGTTGAAAAAGTAGTAATTATGGATGTAAGAAGAATGCTTGAACAGCAGAGAAAGTGGAAAGCTAAAGTGATGAATAGCAAGACATCAAAGTAATTTTATCCTTCAAAAGAGTGTATATTATGAATCATGAAAGACTAAAGTATATATCAGATACTAATGGATATACTATTCTTCCTGTAAAGGCAGGAATGCAAGTAGAGCTTCACGAGAAAGTTGGAGAAGGATCTACAGAAAGGATTTGGAAGTTTAAGGGGCTTATTATTAAGGTTAGAAAGCCAGGAAGCGCTGATGGTAGTTTTACTATCAGAGGGCTTGCTGCTGGGCAAACTATTGAAAAGGTATACCCACTTTCTTTTCCAAAGTTTGAAAAGGTAATCCTTATGGATGAATACAAGGTTAGAAGAGCAAAACTCTACTATATAAGAGAAAAGGTTGGTAAGTCAGCTAGAATGAAGAGTAAAATCACAGCTGATAAGAGAGAAACTAATCTTTTGAAGTAATTTTTTTAGATTTTGTCGTATCGTATTATGAAACTTACTGTTCAGGTTCGTACAGAAACCGGAAAGAATGTAAAAAAACTTAGAAAAAGCTGATATGTACCGGCTGTTGTTTACGGAAAGATGCTCGATACTCCAGTTTTGCTTACTATCTTAAAAAATGATTTTATTAAGGCATATAGAGCTGCTGGATATTCTACTCCAATTGAGCTTGAAGGTGGTGTAGATCAGCTTGTTTTGCTTCATGCATTGCAACTTGATCCAGTAACTGATGAAGTACTTTCAATTGACTTTTTGGCTGTAGATAAGCATCAAAAGGTATCTGCTGGAGTTCCAGTAGTGCTTGTTGGAGAATCTCAGGTAGAAAAACTTAACCAAGGAAAGATTCAACTTGTTAAAGATACTGTTGAGGTTGAGGCGCTTCCTCAGAATCTACCTCATTCAATCGAGGTTGATCTTTCAAAGATTGAAACTGCAAATGATGTAGTTTTTGTAAGAGACTTGGTGGTGGCAAAGAATGTAGAGATTATTGATGATCTTGATCAACCAGTGCTTACTGTAGTTGAGCTTTCTGATGAAGAAGGTGAATCTACTTCAACTGAAGAAGCTGCAGCAACTGCTTAGTTCAGTATTTTATCTTGATTGTGTTGTAATTATCATGGCTAGAATATGTTATTTTACAGGTAGAAAAACTACATCAGGACAGACTAGATCTCACTCTATGAGAGCAGGGAAGAGACAGTTTAAGGTGAACCTGATCAATAAATGGATTAAACTTGAAGATGGAAGTCAAGTAAAGGTAAAGATTAACTCAAGACTTTATAAAAAGTTTAAGGGGTTTATCTAGTCCTTTGAAAAAATAGCTTGCAATAAGAGGGAAAAATAGTATACTCGCTCTTGTTGTCTTTTGAAAAAGTTTCCTTAGTAAGATTTTTCCTCTTGAGGGGTAGTAGCTCAGTCGGTAGAGCAACAGCCTTTTAAGCTGGTGGTCCTGGGTTCGATCCCCAGCTACCCCAGAGGATTTCTTAAGGGAACTTTTTTTTAAGAATTGCTATTTCTGATCAAAAAGAGGTTAAAAAACTAATAATCTAAAAATAAGCTTGATTTTTTGTCTTAACTTAGTATAAGCGTATTATCTTTATATTCTAATTTATGTATGATGGGAGAAGTATTAGAATTGCAGGAAGTTTTGGAAGAACTTAAAAAACAGGGAGTGGATGTGCAGATTGAAAGTACATCGGAAGATCTTTATAAAATTATTGATGGACAAGGCAATGGTGGCTGTGCTCAATGAACCTGCTCAGGAGGTAGTGGTTATAGGGCACCAGACGATTTTTATTATGAAGAAAAACTTGCTGCTTAATTTCCTGGGAGGGTTTTTACCCTCTTTTTGTTTATTTTTTAATAAAATAAATATGCTAGATTATCCAAAATATCAGATTAACTTTATGCCAGAATCATATTATGGCTATTGTAGTACTGCGTGTTTTATGGGGGTTCTGAATTATTTTTGGTATACGCAGTTTAATATGAAAGATACCCGAGATGTGATGAAAATTGCGAAAATGGGGAGGTATAAATTGGGAGGAGGACTCACAGAATCGGAAATGTGATATGCTCTGTCTAGACTCGGGTTTAAGGTTGTTTATACTACTAAAACTTCTAAGGAATTTGATTTAGCATATATTGAAGATCCAGTTTCCTTTATTAAAAAGAAGTATGAAAATCATAAATATAAAAATTTTGTATGAGAGGACGGTGTTTGGAATGATACGAAACAAAATGTTTCTTTTGATTTTTATGATACGACAATAGCAAAAAAAATTCTTGTGTCAGATGAAATTGAGAAAATTTATAACATAGATGTTGTCTCAGTAGTAAATAATTATCAGTCAGAAGATACTCTTTTTATCTTTTGACTTAATGCGAATGTTTTGTATGATAGAGTTTCAGAAGAATGAAGTAGTTGAGGGCATGTAGTTTTATGTAAGGGGTTAAGAGATTGATTTTTTGAGATTTACGATCCAGGCCCCTATAAAAAACCTGATTTTATTCCTCAGGATAAGGTTATTCAGGCAATAGAGGATTTATGAGATGATTATAATGTATTTGTAGTTAGAAATTAGTATTAGAATATCTAACTTTTATTTTATTTCATAATTTGATAAGGTATGGATTATCAAATATCAGATTAACTTTATGCCAGAATCATATTATGGCTATTGTAGTACTGCGTGTTTTATGGGGGTTCTGAATTATTTTTGGTATACGCAGTTTAATATGAAAGATACCCGAGATGTGATGAAAATTGCGAAAATGGGGAGATATAAATATTGAACAGGTTGAGATGAGTTTGAGATGGGGTATGCCCTTTCTAGAATTGGTTTTAAGGTAATATATGTCACATCGTGAAGTTATGAAAATGATCTTGATTATGTGGAAGATCCGGTCGGTTATATTGCAAAAAAATATGAAAATCATCCTTATAAAAAATATGTCAAAGATGGAGTCTGGACCGATATGAATTGAAATAATAGTTTTGATCTCTGTGATACTTATATTATGAAAAAAATTCTGGAGACAGAAGAGATTGAGAAACTTTATAATACTGATCTTGTAAGTATAGTAAAGCAATATCAAAATGAAGATACTCTTTTTATTTTGCCTCTTAATCGATATGTCCTTTATGATCAGCCTCGTGATGATGATGGTATTAGTGGTTGACATGTCGTACTCTGTAAGGGATATAAAGATGGAATGTTTGAAATTTATGATCCAGGACCTTATAAAAAACCTGATTTTATTCCCCAAGAAAGAGTCTTGAAGGCAATGACAGAAGTTGATCAGAATTATGATTTTATTGTAGTAAAAAATGAAGTATAGGTATAATATTCTGAGTTCTTTTAGAAGAGAATTGGATTGAAAAATAATTATTTCTAATCCGGCTTTTTCTCGCAATTTAATTTTTTGAGAGAATCATGCTTTGTATTCTTTTTTGTGTAGAATCTCTAGGCAAATATATTTTTGGGTAGAAGATTTGGAAGATATTGGAGTTTCAGAAAAAATGTTAGACTTATTAATTCTTTATTGAATTGTCGATGTCTATCATAGTTGTAGTGGTATAGAAACTTTGAGTTTTCATAATTTGACTAAGAATCCTACTATACTGCAAGAAGTCGCTGATTATGATTATATTACTTCAATTTATGCAAATTTGGGAAAAGAATCTGAACAATATTTATGAGCTGGTTTTCAAAAAACTTTTTTTTCTTCTAATATTATAGATTTTAATATTTCGAAGAAGGTATTTGATTCGATTCATAGCACTAGATTATCAGCGAAGGAATCAAATCGTTGTTGAATTGTTGATGTGAAAGATATACTTCAATTGGTTTTTTCAAAAAGGAAATGTGATGGTAATATGGATTATTTCTATTTTTGAAGTTGAGGTGCATTAAACACAGTTTTCCCCTTATTGATATCTAGGGCAGATGAGATTTTTTTCTATGATAAATTTTCTGAAAACTGTTATGCAAAAACAGAAAAAGGAATATTTCAGGATATTGTAAAGCAATGATTTGTTCCTTCTCAAACATGTTTTGAGGGATATGAATATTATCTTTTCCTTTTTTCTGATGTTAAGAAGGTGTTAGAAAAGTATGGTAATAAAGCCTATAGATTAATTTTTTTAGAAGCTGGACAAATTAGTTTTTTACTTAGGTTGTTCTCTGCCTATTATGATAAAAATCAGCTTGAAGTACAATGATTTTATGATGATGCTATTCTGAATATATTAAAAAAATATAATGTATTTAATTTTAATATGCAAAAAGATATTTTATTACTCCATACTTTAGTATTAAACTAATATATTATGTTTCTTGTTGATTCTACTGTTAAGCAAGTTTATCACTTACAAGAAAAGTTAGAGAGGTTGATAGGAAATTTTGAACTTATTAGTCAACAAATCAAATCAAGCTATCTGCCATTTTCTAGTTCAGATAATTTCTTTGTAAATACAATGTTATGTTGAGAATTTTTTAATAGCGATCGGAATACAACTATTTTAGATTTTTATAGAAAAAAAGTTTTTTGCATTGATAAAGAGGTTGTTAATTTTTTTTGAGGAATAGAGAATATTTTGAATCTTTATTTTTCTTTTTCTCAGAATCAAAAGATACATGTATCTAATGTCTTGGCTTTTTGAAAATTGATATTTCCCTATGAACTTATTCCTATTTCAACTGAATTAGAACTTATTAGAAATTCCTTTATTATCAGAGATATCTCATTAGGTGATTGATTTTATAAATCATATTGTTATTTCCCTTATGCCTTATGAACATACGAAAAGAATCAAGAATTTATTAAAAATGTTTGTAAATGAGTTGGTCAGTCTCAATTAATTGCTAAAGAGAAAGCAATTTCAGAAGCTATTGAAAGGTTATCAGCATCCTTATACTCTTTATCATCAAAAAATAAGTATAAAGCTATGATTGATATGATAATAGAGCCATATTTGAGTAGATTATCTTATTTGTCTTTTAGTGATACTATTATTTCAGACGAAGTTGTCGGATTGTTATGAAATGAAAAAAAATTTTGTCCTTTAGATATTCTTTATTATCCTTATCTATACCAGTTTCCATGCATATCTAATTCAAATGGAATGGCGACTCATCTTACCTATATGGATGCAGTGGAATCAGCCCTATTAGAACTTATAGAAAGAGATGCATATATCCTAGCATGGCTATTGAAAAATTGAATATCAAAAATAGATACTTCTTCACTAGATTCTGATTTACAGAAGATGATTGATGGTATTCAAAAAAGGTATAACGTGAAAACTTATATATTTGTTATTGAACTAGATAATCCTATCCCTGTATGCTTAATTATTCTGGAAATGGAGAAGAAAAATATTGTAGCTATCTGAGCTGCAAAGGCGCTTATTGACGCAATTTATAAAACATTAGAAGAGGCTTTGGGAAATATTGAATTCTTTTCTTGTACAAATATTGATCCAAAAGATGCTATTATGCAACATATTCTTTATTATATGAAACACTCTAATGCTAAAAAACTTGAATGGTTGAAACAATTGCCTATAGTAGAGTATAAAGATTTGGAGAAAAAATTTATTTTACAGACTGATATTTTGAAGCTTTTGAAATATTATCAAAACTTAAATATAGAATTTTATGTATATGAGTATAAAAATAAAATTAATAATGCATTTGATAGGTACACGGTTAGAGTACTCTCAGAGCAGTTATTCCCTATTTATTTTTGAAAAAGAATTCCTTTGCAGATTTTAAATTCTCCGAGGTTAAAATATTTTCAAAATAAATTTAAAGTTAAAGGAATAAATCTAGATTTACATCCTGTGTGATAATTTATGCTACAATTCCCTTATGAAATTATAGAAAAAGTTAACAAGTTCAATGTCAATGAATTTGAGTGATTACTGCAAGATCAGCATTCTCTAGCTTTCTTGCTTTATTATAGTAAATGGTTATCTAGACCTTTTCAGGAGGTATTACTTACATTTGCTTTGAAAAGATATAAATTATTTAATAAACAATTCTTATATTGAATCCCTTTTTCACTATCACTCTATCCTAAGAGGATGCAACATCTTATTATGCAGAATATTGGCTTTTTGCAAACTAACTTTTGATGTACAAAATGATGCTTCTTTTGTGGTTGTGATGCTATTTACTCAAAAAATCCTATCAGTATCCCCTTCCCTCAGATTAAGTATTTATTTAAAAATTATTCAAAGGAAATAACAAAAAATTATACATATCTCTATTGGGCCTCTGATCCATTAGATTATAGATTTCGCAATAAAACATATAAACACGTTCTTAAGTTGTATCAGAAATATATAAAAAAAAGACCATATACATCTAGTGCTATCAGAAAAGATAATTTTTGACTCTATAAGCAGATTGCAAAAAAAGTAACCAGAGTTAGTTATCTTTGAAGTGATAAGCAAATTTATGAGAAAATTAAACATCAGATTAATGATAATTCATATGAAGGTTTTTCTCTAAAAAATATACGATATAATGGTTTGTGGGGATATAAAAATCAAAAATATGATAATGGAATTTTATGTTTGAATGGGACATTGCTGACGCCTTTTTGTGCATATAATCTTGTTAATATTGGGAGATGCAATAATTTTTTTCCTCAATGATTACTCTCTTATCCTGTTTTGACTATAAGTAATGATCAGATAAAACCTGGAGATAATTTGATAGATTTTTTGACGAAAAAGATTGTTATGTATGATTATGTAGATCTTAGAGTGCAAAGGGGAAAATTTGATAAATTTGTGGTTTTTTTAAGAGATTATTCAAATATTTATTTTCTTATTTGTACAAAATCTGAAATCGAAAATTGAATTATTAGAGTTTTAAATGTGGTAAATATATCCTTTAATCAATATTTAGATTTTTGTTTTTCAAAAGTTGGACAAAATATACTTTTAAAACTTGAAACTAATGGATAAAGATTTACTTACTCATCCTCTTTTAAAACATCAACAAAAGGAAGCTGCGTTGGTACTTTGATATGCAAACAATATACTTGATGTTTTGAGTGGAAAAAGAAAGGATTTAATCACCCCTATTTTAGTGGATGTGATAATTAAGCTTTTTAGGAGAGATGTTTGTTCTGAGAAACAATGTTCTGATTGTGTAAAATGCTCTCCTCATTTTTATATGAAAGATGAGGCTTTTAAAGAATTTATTTCTCTAAAAAAATCTCAGATTATTCAGGAGATTTCTGACTGATTTAATAATTCTTTTAATGTTCCTCAGAGATGAATCTATATCCAAAAGGTTATTGATAGGCTTTTTGAAAGAACTGATAACTTGATTGTTTTTGAAGTTGGTTGCTGATGAGGGCAGATAGGAAAGTTTCTGACAAATTCGAATCTTTCAAAATCTTTTTTTAGCTCTGATTTTTCTTCTGAGGAAACTGATTCTAGATTTGTGCAATATTACTGAGTAGATCCAAATTTAATAATATGACAAAAAAATTTGTTAATGATGATCAATGGGGAATCTGTTGAAATGCAGTTTTGTAGAGAAGTTTTCCAAAAATTTAATAATTTGATTTCAGATGAAACTAGGATGCTACTTCAGAAAAAGATGTTTGATGATACGACGCTTTTTGATATTTTTGAGCAACTCAAGTCTTTATCTCTAAATGTTAAATCTTGAGTTTCTTCTGTTATTTTTCTTACATCGATTATGAAATATCATTTTAATAATAAGCAAAAACATCAACTTTTTATGGATACTTTATCTCAACTTGCGATGAAACTACAGTCATTAAATAATATTGACAAGATTTTTTATATTTCAAACGAAGTCTATGGGAAAGATGGATGATTATATCCTTTTGAAAATTCTGATTACTCTAAATTGCAAGTTATTAGTTCTCAATTTAAAAATTGAAAATTTATAGAAGGCATAGATTATCCTGAATATACTTGGACATTTTAATTATTATGCTGAATGGTTAAACGATTCTAATATTGTAAAATTATTATTGGATGTAAATAGGCGTATTAGATTCACTTATTTGAAATAAACTTGATTCTTCTGTCTAAATTTTATTTCAATTATACTTTTTATCTTCTTACTCATATCAATTGTGAAAATTATTCCAGCTAAACAAGCACATCTTCGATCAATCCTCCCTCTAATGGTGAAAGAGTATGAAAAACTGAATCAGTATCTCTGAGCTCCTATTTACAAGACCGATTATGAACTCTTGAATCGTATTTGGAGTGAAAGAATTGATGAAAAAAAATCTGAATTTTCTCTTTTTGTTGCATTATCAGAAGAGGTTTTTAGTGGGTTTATTGCTCTTCAGCTTCATAAGGAAAGGGGCGAAGTTTTGATGATTGTACTTGAAAGCTCGACTTCTCAGGAGGATTATCAAGAACTTTTTGAATTTGCCTTAGAGTTTTTGAAGGAGCAAGGAGCAAAAATTATCAGTTTTGAAGTTGCTCCTTTTGAAGCTGAGTATCTTAGTATTTTGGAGAGAAAAGGTGCTAAACAGCTTTCAAGTAAATATATTTTATAAAACAGAGAAGTATGAAAACAATCAATGAAACCTTTACTTGTCTTAACTGTGGGAAAGAAATTCCTAAGGCACAAAAAACTTGTCGCAATCATTGCCCTTTTTGCTTTGCTTCAAAACATGTAGATGGTGATGTTCCTTGAGATAGAGCAAGTGAATGTCAATGAGTAATGTATCCGACGAGTTATGAAATGAAAAATAGTGAAATCAGAATTCTTTTTTCTTGTTCGAAATGTGGGAAGCAGCATTGGAATAAGAGGGCTATAGATGATGATATTACTGTTTTACCGGAAATGATTGTGAAATATCGTCAGTTTTTCTAGAAATATGGTATAAAAATCAGATTTTTTTTCTGTGTGAAATAACTTGATAATGATAATCAAATCTGTATACTCTTCCTTGTTCGGAAACATTTATTTGTTTACATTATTGGGATGAAAAAAGGAATTCACGGTGCTTATTACAAAGATGTTGTAGTAAATTGTATCTGCGGTGCTTCATTTACTGTAAATACTACAGTTGAGGGACCTATTAAGCTTGAAACTTGTTATCAGTGTCATCCAGTTTTCAATAAAGACAAGGTAATTAAAAAGCCTGTTAAGGGAATGATGGAAAAATACCTTGAAAAGCAAAAGAGGATTGAAGCTGCTCAAAAGAAGGCTTAGTTTTACCAGATGAGGTCATATATTTTATTTTGATAGGAGGGAGGTCTTATGCTTAGAATGATGCTTATCAAAAAGTATGTGAATACCTCAGATATTCAATCAACAATTGGACATAGTCCAGTTGTTTACTTAAAGGAGGCATTCGTGATGATAGTCCTTCTTTTTGTGTTATATGTGATTTTTGCTTTGCTTAATCATACGAGTCCTGCTCCCTATTGGCAGTGGATATTTGGTGGAGTCTGACTTCTTCTGTTTATTAAGTGGATGGTGGATTTTCTTAACTTATATTTGGATTGTTTGATTTTGTCTAAGGATACTGTGACTTTATTTCTTTGGGAGGGGCGATTAGAGTATAAAACTGAGATTTTCTCTTGGAATAAAATTAATACGATTTCTTCCTCACAGAATGGGGTTTGGGATAAAATTTGGGGAAAAGGAGATATTGTGATAAAGTTAGAATTCTGAACTGATTTTCCTTTTTCTGACGTGAGTAATCCCAAGAAACAGGTCGCAAAACTTATTATGCTAAAGGAGCAGTTTTTGACTAGGCAGAAGCAGGTTATAGAAAAGGATTTGGCTGATGATAATCAGAGGTTTAATGTGCTCGTAGAGGCGATGAGTGAAGTTGTTAAGGAATATATGGATAAATCGAGATCTGAATAGTTTGGATATGCTTTTGCGATAAAAGAAGTCTGAAACCAGATTTCTTTTTTATTATTTGATTTTGGAAAAAGAGGCTTATAAAGCCTCTTTCTTGTTAATCATCTACCTGCAATTTTAGATACACTATTCCGAAGGGAACGAGAGCCATTGCAAGAGTGAAGTATCCTCCAAAGAATAACTCAATTCCACTTATCTTTCCCTGAAAGAACGCTACTACCGTCATGATGCATGCTATAAGGTATAGCATGGTCATTGAGAGGAGCTCTCTTTTTAGTGCTTCAAACTTGAGGTTGAAGGTTGGAGTAAGACATATAAGGATTGTTTGGACCAGTGCACAAACAGATGCGGTATTGAGTCCAATGTTAGTGAATCTTGCATCCTTTAAGAGGAAAATTGCGAGTAGAGCGGCTCCCTGTATTGCAAGTGATAGCCACCAAAGTTTTTTAATTGTTGCCATTTTTTTATTATTTTTTATTTTACACTATTATTGTAATTATTTTTTTTGGAATGTCAATGCTAAATTGGTCTGCTGTTATCTGAAGAAATAGTAGTTTTTCTGGTCTTATAAAAGATTTTTCTTTATTTTCAAAAAAGAACCTTTGGAAAATACAAAGGTTCTTGTTGTATACAACATTCGGAGTGTATACTTCTCCGCTCTCATTTTGTCGGGAGTGAGCTCCTAGGGACGAGAGATTCCCTTTGATTGTCAATGTGATTAATCTTTTAGCATAGAATCTACCTTCTCAGCTACTCTCTGCCAAAATACAGATTGTTTCTTTTGGGTATTAGCTATTTCCATTTCTACTTCTCGGAAGGAATTTATCGGTCTTTTTTGGAGTTTCTCCTGTAGTTTGTACGTTTCCTCTAGATCGATATCTCCAAAGTTAGATATCTTGTTTTTTCGTATCAAGTTATCAACTGCTAGAAATGTTCTATAACGATCGGACATAGCAGAAACAAGTAATGTTTTTTTCCCAATTGCTATAGCTTTTTTTGCTATAAGAATTCCTAGTGGTTGCAGATGTTCATCCTCTGGTATATTGCGCTGTAAATCGCTTATTCCATTCGAGCGTATCCAAGTTGTGGGATCGAGATTTGTTTGCTGATTTTGTTTTTTCTTTTGATTTTGTTTTTTAGCTTGATTTAGTAGATCAAGCCCTAAAGTAATTTCTCCAGATCCTGTTTTCTTTGGGAAAAAGAGATCCGTAACAATGAAGCCAATATCTACATTATTTTCTAGAAGTTCTATGGCTTCATCATAGTCTTTTGCGATAACAACATCCTTGCATTTTTCGATATTCAATAAGGCCTTTGTGGCGAAAGGAAGTGTTTCAAGATTGTCTTCTACTAATAAAATGATTCTTTTCATGGTAAAAATTGTTTTTAGAGTTTTGTTTTCTATGTTTATGAGGCTATGCTTACCTCGGTGGCTCTCCATTTTTTAAAATGGGGACAAAAAAAGTTTCAACTATCTTTTTTGATAAGATAGTAAAAAGTCATGTTGGAGTAGCTTGTTTCATAATATTTTTTACTGTTAATGATCACATTGATAATGTATATATTATATATTTTATATTAAAAGTCAATAGTATTTTTTTGTTTTATTATAGAGTATCATTATATCTTGAAAAAATCAGATTTTTTTTCATAAAAAGGACCTATTGCAGGTCCTTTTCTTCAAGTACTCGTCCGTGAAATTCAAGGAAAGGCATGCCTGACATCGCAAACATGAATATCCCTATCATTACTGTGATGATGTCTGGAATTTCTCTGATAGAATATCCGACTATGCATGCTAAGAACAGCACGAAAAAAAATAAACTTGTACTCATTAGTTCATTTTTCATTTCACGCTCTTTGCCTTTTATTGTTGTCATAAGGCAGAAAAATACGTAAAATGGTGCACTAACACCGCCATAAAAAATCCAATAAGATATTAGATGGTTAGTGTTTCCTGAAAATAGCGGTTCGAATAAGGAAAGAATGTTGATTAAAAGCGCTATTCTCCATAATTTTTTTAGAATTGTCATATATTTTATTTTTTTTATTGATTTTTTTATGATATTGAATTTATTTTTAATGTCAATAGAAGAAAAGATAGAGGATCTGATTTGTTCCTTTTATTTATATAAATAATATATTGACATTTTATTTCTAATCATTATAGTTTTTTTGTCAATGAGTTCTTTAACAATGATATATAATTACTATTATTAATTCCAGGTTTTTTTTGAAATCTGTTGTTTATTAAAGCGAATGTTGAATTAAAAAAATGTAACATATGAAGAAAAAAGTAAATCGAGCCGGTCGTGCTTTTACTATAAAGCATCCGGGCAAATACCGTGCACTTCAGAATCGTTATAAGGCTCTCTTGGAGGAGAACAAATCACTACTGGAGGAGAACGAATCACTACTGGAGGAGAACGAATCACTACTGGAGGAAAATGGTATACTTTATGGAGAGAATGTCTTACTAAAATTTATTCTCTTTTATGAGACAGGCAAAAGCTTTGAGGCTTTCCTTGAGGATATCTCAAACATTGAGGTGGTGATCGCAGATTTTGATGAGGATTGCTTGGAGGAGGTAGAAGCTCCTTCTGCTGGTGATACTACTCGTCAAGATGCCGTTGAACAGCAAGGTGATGCTGAAGATTACATTGCCTTTGAGTATAAGGGCTATCAGTGTAGGATATTGAAGCAGTCTTGGTCTGGTAAGGAGAATTATTTCTTGATGGGTATGGATTCTTACTCAACTTCCTATTATTGTGGGTATGTTGCAGTTCCTAAGGGACATCCCTTTTTCCAGAAGAACTGTTTAGATCTTGCTCTGTCATTATCTGTTCATGGAGGGATAACCTTTAGTCAGATGCTTACTCCGAAAAGTCAGATTTTGAATGATTTAGAAGGAGAGTTTGTGATTGGGTTTGATTGTAAGCATTTTGGAGATACTATTGAAAAATGTAATGCTGAATATGTGAAAAGAGAACTTGAGCGTCTTGTTGATCAGCTGATCAAAGCGGCTGAGAAATAAAATGAAGACTCATTGACACCAACTAGGGAAAAGACTTATCTGTATCAGATGAGTCTTTTTTTGTTTGAGAATATTGCTGAATAGTTGTATATAGAAGGTATAAAGCTCAAAAAAATCTGACTTTTCTTTTTTGTTTTCATTTGACAATCTCTTAGAAATTCTTATAGTCAAAGTGTTTATTTCCTATCCTATAGATCATGTGACTACGAATTACCCTTGGAGTGCTGTTTTTAATCGTGATTTGGGCGATTAGCTTGTACAATAGATTGGTATCTCTTAAGAATAATAGAGAAAATGCTTT
This sequence comes from uncultured bacterium, assembly GCA_963537415.1. Taxonomy (GTDB): domain Bacteria; phylum Patescibacteriota; class Gracilibacteria; order Absconditabacterales; family Absconditicoccaceae; genus HOT-345. Next base: position 35,226 of record CAUTDF010000004.1, read on the forward strand.
TGCTGATATTGATGTTCAACTTAAGCTGAGGTTTGATTTGGTAGAAAATCTTGTTAATACTGTAAAAGGATATGCTACTCATGAAAAGGAAACACTTCAGAATTTGACTGATGCGAGGACAAGTTTCCTACATGCAAATGGAGTGGAAGGAAAACTTGAGGCGAATAATCAGCTTACAGGAGCTTTGAAGACGCTTTTCGCTGTTGCAGAAAATTATCCAGATCTTAAGGCTAATCAAAATTTCTTAGAGCTTCAGTCTGAACTTTCAGATATTGAAAACAAGTTGGCTGCTGCTAGAAGATTCTTTAACTCAGCAACAAGAGAGTATAATACGTCTATCCAGAGTTTCCCTAGCAATTTGATTGCTAATCATTTTGGATTTACTCAGGTTGAGTTTTTTGAACTTGATGATGAGGCTGCTAAAAAGGCTCCAAAAGTACAGTTTTAAGTTACTATTAAAATATTAAGAAGAAGTCTGATTTTTTGACATTTTGATAGTATCAAGAAGGAAAATCAGATTTCTTTTGTTTAGGTCGGATTTTTCTTTTTATTTTTTGAATATTTTTTATGTATCAAGGGCTTCAATCTTCAAAGCGAGATAATCAATTAAAAACTTGGATTTTGATTGTTTTGCTTCCAGCCTTTTTGGGCGCTGGAGTTTTTGTGGTGTTCTATTTTCTAAATACGAAGAATGGTAATAGTGGAACTCAGGCTTTGAACCTCGCTCTTAGTGATACAGGAGAGATTTTGACACTTCTCGTGCCAATATTAATCGTTTGGCTTCTGATTTCATTCTTTTTCCAAAAAAGTTTGATGTTTTCTTTTTCTGGAGCCAAAGAGGTAACGAGAAAGGAAGAGCCTGAAATTTACAATATTGTTGAGAATTTGTGTATTTCTAGAGGTTTGCCTACCCCAAAGATTTGAATTATTGAGTCAGAGGGAATGAATGCCTTTGCGCTTGGATGGAGAGCAAGTGATTCTTGGGTGGTATTTACTAGAGGCTTGCTCAATCATCTCAATAAGGCTGAGATTGAGGCAGTTGCGGCACATGAATTAACGCATATTATCAATAAAGATTCGCTTTTAATGCTTGTGATGGTCTTGTATATATGAGCGATTGCTATGCTTGGTGAGATTTTGATTAGAGCTTGAAGTAGAAGGGATAATGAAAAGGGGAATGTATTGCCATTAGTTGGAATTGTATTGATGGTTCTTGGGTATTTGGTTTATCCGCTCATTAGGCTTGCTATTTCTAGAAAAAGGGAATTTCTCGCGGATGCTGGAAGTGTTGAGCTGACTAAAGACAATCAGGCGATGATTTCAGCGTTAAGAAAGATTTCTCAAGAGCCTGAGGTTGATGTGAAAAATAAGGAAATGTCTGCAATGTTTATTGCAAATCCTCTTGGGAAGGTTTCGTCTTGGTTTCAGACACATCCAAGTATTGAGGATAGAATTAAGGCACTTGAGAGTTATTAGTATTTTATTTTCTAAAGGCTGAAAAGGCTGATGTTTTATCTCTGGCATGAGGAATTTGATGTTAAGCATCCAAAATTCCGTATAGTGAAGTACCAAAAAGATATTGGTATGCAACAATATGCTGTGTATGAGTCACTTCAGAATGTGATTAATCAGTCTTTTTCTTATCCTGAATATAATCATTATTTTCTGCTTGATGATTCAAGATTCCATTTTTTTAGGTTTGATATTTTTAAGGAATTAGATCGTCCATTTACTATAGATGATATCAATGAAATTACGCATGAAAGATTAAATTATCTCAAGGAGATTACTAAAGAGGAGTTGCTATTTACTAATGTGGACAGTATTTTTGTTAATTGAGAGCCTCAAAAATATTTGATTGGGGCTCAAGGTCAGATTTTTTTTCGTTTGTATCTGATTTATATCAATAGAGATACGCTTTTGGAATTTAATAAACATTATGGTAATCTTTTTTCTCATAAGCATTTGAGGATCTTTCCTGAGAGTTTTAAGACGATTTCTTTTCTCAAGAGAAAACTTGAAAGAGATTCATTCCTTTTGCTCTATATCAAGGAGAGCTATTGTAAGGTAGTTGCTATTGAAGATGGGTTTTATAAGAGGATTGAACATATCAATTTTGGGATTAATTTTTTGATGCAGATGTATAAGGATAATCAGATTGTAAAATATCGATATAAGACTTCTGAGGAGATTGATGCAAATCCTCTAGCGAAGAACCTTGTTTTGGATAATATCAACTTCTATGTTGAATATTTATGCAAGTGGTTAGATGATCTGAAATTAACCAATAAGGACATTTTCATCATTTCTCCAATCATAAAAAACTGAAATTTTATGGACTGTTTCAATAAAAAATATACGACCTATCACAATAAGTATATTGTTCCATTCCATTCTTCAAATCAGCTGGAAATGTTTGGCAAGCAGTGGGAGCCAGGAGATATGGATACTTTGATTTTCTTGAATGGAAGCTGAATTAAGAAAGAGCTTTTAGGAGAGGAATAGGGGTATTCTAAATATGTTGATTTGTTTTTATGTGTAATGAGTCTTTTTTTGACCCATAGGAGAGGAGATAACTTCGTTTATGATGATATTGATGAGGTATTTTTTCTTGCAATTGGAGAAGTAAAACCTATAGTAAAGTCAGTTTTTAATCCTTTTTTGATGAAGAGATGGTATGGTATGTGATATTGGCGAGCTTATGAGGAGTAGGACTCTGATATGTGATTTTTTATCGACAATATCAGCATAAGGATGTGGTTGCTGAGTTAAGAAAACATCTAAAATGAGCGAATGAGCAACTTACGTATTTGCAGGAAGAAATGGAGGAACTTCAAGCTCAAAATGTTTATCTCAGAGAACAAGCGGCTTCTTTATTAGAGAAAAATGATGAGCTTTCTGATGTGGTTGCTGAGCTTTGAAAATATTATGTGCATATAAAAAAGGCATCAGAAAAGACTGCTGAGCTTTCAAAATATTTGAATGGTCCTGATTCTGAACTTGAGGAGAGGCTTGGATCTTTGTCAGAACAGGAAAAAAATCAGATGAAAAAGAGTTTTTTTTAATTTTCCCCTTGATTATTTTTGTGATATTCATAGTTTAAAAGGTATGTTTTTATTTGTTCCTCAAAAAATACGATGGATGTAAGAGAGATTGACGAATTTTTTGACTATCAATTGACCTTTGATGAGGAACCAACTCATTTAGTTGAGGAGATTGTTTCTCAGGCTTCAAAGTATTTACCTCCTGAGCAGATCCCGGGTATTTATCATGCATATGAATTTACTAAGGCTGCACATGCTGGTGTCAAGAGGCTTTCAGGAGAGCCCTATATTGTGCATCCGCTTAAGGCTACCTTATTTTTGATGGAGCTAAAGCCTGATTTGGAGTCTATTCAATCCTGTATTATGCATGATGTGATTGAGGATACTCCGATTACGCGTGAGGAAGTTGCAGCTGAGTTTACTGAGGAGGTTGCAGATATCTGTGAGGGGCTGGTCAAGGTATCTAAGGTAAGATATCAGTGAGAAGATAGGCATTTGGAGACGATCAAGAAGACCTTTCTGGCTATGGCGAAGGATTTGAGAGTGATATTTGTGAAATTAGCTGATCGTATCCATAATATTCAGACTTTGCAGTTTCACCCTGAGGAGAGAAAGAGGAGGAAGATTGCAGAGGAAACGATCAAAATTTATGCTCCGATTGCCAAGAGGCTTGGGCTTTATCATTTTCAGATTTTACTAGAGAACTGAGCTTTTGCGGTCTTGCATCCAGAGGAGTTCAAGAGGATTACTCAGTATTTAAAGAAATATTTTCGTGAAGGAGATAAGTTTACAGAAAGAGGTATTAAAATGCTGACTCAGATGCTTGAAAAAGAGTGAGTCAGGGATTTTGTTGTAAGAGGAAGAGTGAAAAGTCCTTATAGAATCTATGAAAAACTTTCGAAAAAATATCACGAGACAGATATTTCAACCGTGATGGATCTTCTGGCTTTTAGAGTGATTACACAAGATATCTGAGATTGCTATATGGTCCTTGGAATTATTCATAAGTACTATATCCCTTTGATTAAAAAGATTAAGGACTATATTGCTATTCCAAAGTTTAATGGATATAAGAGTATTCATACGACAGTACTTGGAATGTTTCGTTTCCCAGTAGAAATCCAGATTAGAACTGAGGAGATGGAAAATGTTGCTGAGTTTGGAGTAGCCGCGCATTTTGCATATTCAGATAATAACCAGCCGACTTTGGTCTCAGAGCAGCAGGGAATATGGATCCAGAAGCTTCAAAAGATTGTATCTGACTATACTGATACTGAACAAAAGGAGAAGTTCAAGTCTCAGCTTAATATTGAGGTTTTAGATAAGACAATTTTTATTTATACTCCGAGAGGAGATATTAAGGAACTTCCAGTTGGATCAACGGTTTTGGATTTTGCATTTAGCGTGCATAGCTCTATTGGTCTCAGGTTTAAAAATGCGATTGTAAATGGACAGATTAAACCAATTAGTTATCAGCTTAAGACTGGTGATATTGTTAATATTAATACCTTCAAAAATAAGTTTTCAGCGAATAAACATTGGTTAGAGTTTCTCCGTACACCAACGGCAAAAAATCAGCTTTTGAAATATATTAAGACGGCAGAAAGAGAGCTTCGTTTGCAGGAGGCGATTGCTGGACTGAATAGTTATTTGAAGGATATGGAGCTTCCAATCTTTCGTTCTGAAAAGGATAAAATCCAGAAGCTTGATGAGGCTCTAGAGGTTGAGAAGAGGCTTTTGTCTGTATTGGATAAACAGGAAACTTACTGAAATATTGTGAGAGATGCTTATCCAGATCTTATGAAAAATGTGATTGAAAAGACGGTGATCAAGGATACTTCTCAGCAAAAAGATGAACTTAAAGTACTTTTACAGGCGCAGCAGCAAAATACTACTTCTTCACTTGCCGTAATCGTCGATAATGATAAGCATTTGCATTGCTTTTTTTGCCCTGAGTGTCATCCAGCTCCTCATGAGAGGATTATTGCTAAATCAACAAAAGATGGTATAAAAATTCATGCTGTTTCTTGTAAGGCACTTAAGACCATTTCTCTTGAGTCGCTACTAGAGGCTCATTGGCAATGAGATGAGGTGACTCAGTATCGTTTTTCAATGAAAGTTAAGTTCAATCCTCGTGAGTTAACGATTGTTGATTTTTTGCAGTCTTTTGCTCAGTTCAATATTCAGCTCTTGGAAATGTCGATTAAAAATACTGAACTTACTGGAGTGGAGGTCGACTTCTCTCTTCATCTTGATAATCCAGCGAAGGCTTCATTTCTTCTTAAGGATTTGAAGAAGTTTAGTACTTCTCTAGAGATTTTAAGAAAACAATTATCATAATTCAGACTTTTTTACTTTTATATATTTATTTTTCAAATGACAGATTCTTCACTTTTTCTTGGTAGTTCCGGTGAGGTCCCAACAGTTGTTGTGGATACCACTATGCAACAGGTGCCGCAACTCTTAACTCCTGCTAATCATGGTGTGTTTACTGAAGTCGCTCGCTGGATTTCTGATGTTTTCCCGGTCCTTTCAGGGTATTCTGATCTTGAGATTTGGGGGCTGATGCTCGTGGTTTTAGTGTGGATATTGACTATTCTTTGGGTTTTGAAAGATTCCACTGCAAGAAGTGATAGTGTTTGATATCAGTTTTTTTCTGCTTTGCTTGTTACTGTGCTTTCTCCAGTGGTTGGATTGCCGTTATATCTTGCTTTTCGTCCTCTGTCTTATAGATGGGAAAGGGGGTATTGGAGAGAGGCTTTGATGAATACCGTGACAATTTGTCCTCACTGTGAGCAGATCGTAGACAAGAGTTATAATGCTTGTGTGTATTGTGGAGAGAGTCTAAAGACTGAATGTAAAGAATGTCATCAGAAATATACTCGTGGATATGCTTATTGTCCTGAGTGTTGAGCTCCAAATCTTGAGTAATTTTTATTTTGTGGATGAGAGGAAGGAATGCTTTTGATGATTGTTATGGTGATTATGATTGTGTCATCAGCACTGATGTTGGCGCTCTTTTCTTCGTTTCTTCCTTTTGTGCGTAATTATGGAAATGTAGCGCAGTATACGACTGCCTATTATGGTGCGCTGTCTGCTGTTGAGAGAGGAGTTTTAGCGACTAATTATGCTGGGCCTGGGTTTGATTGAGAGTCTGGACGAAAGGCTTCAAAGCAAACTCAGACTCCGGTTGGAACCTGAAAGACAAGTGATCACAGACTTCAGAATTTTTATACTTATGGGAATGGGAACGATACGCTCAATTGGACGGTTAATTCTTCTACAAAGTCAATTCCTAAAGTTTGAGATGGTAGTGTAGATCCGGTTTTTGTGAAACCTGGGGAAGAAAATAACTATAATGCACTGACTTATAATACAACAGAGATGATTCCTTTAGGAAGTATTGATCCTATTGCCCCTGCTGATTATTATACTTCATCTCAGCGTCATACTACTTTTACTCAGGATAGGCCAGTAAAAGTTGAATTCAGGCTTAATCCTATTCTTTCTGGGCAGTTTAAACATGCAAATTCAATTTATTGAGCGATGAATGATGGGTATCAGCTGTGTGAAGAGGCAAAATGTTGAACATTGTTTACCTATGTTGGGGCAAATAATAAAGCAATGGTCGGATGGACGATAAAAGGAATATATAAAAATACTCCTTATACTTTGATTCCTTTCACTTCCTATAATACCACAAGATGAGAGGCTAGACTGGATACCGATACTCTCATTAGGGCTTCGAGAATTAATAAGGATCAAAATCTTACCTTTGGAAATAGTGCTCAGATTTTCCCAGATAATAGGTATGCAAAGATCAATCCTATTTCGAGTCGAGAAGAAGAGATAAATGCTAGTCCTAATGGATATACTAATGTTTTGCGTAATGGGAAAGATTCAGTTTTACAACTGAACTTGGTAAATCTGCTTTCTACTAAAAATGATAGAATTTATCCTTTTTTGGAGTATAGAGTTTCGAGTGAGGCTCCTCTTGCAGATAGGTATTATACGATTGTTTGAGAGGGGCAGGTTGGTGATTATAATCTTAGAATGCAGGTAAAGAAGCCGACCTATCAGCAGCCAGCACTTGGAAGTTTTACGATTATTTTCTAGTGTTATGTTTTCAAAATTGAGGCAAACGGTTTTTTTGGCAGGATTTGGTTTGGTCTGCTGTATTTTTGTTTTTTTTGTGCCATTTTCATCAAAACCTCAGGTCGTTGAAGAAGAGGTTGTGGTTTCTTCAGGAGGAGAGAATGTGACAGAAGAAGTGAAAAATCAGATTTTTACTGGTGTTTTGCATATTTGAGTTGATCCCTCTTTTGCTAAAGAGGATTTTGGGATTTTGAAAGATGAGTTTATACAGAAGTATTGATCTGATGCTGTTTTTCAGTATTTGTGAGTGGAGCAGAGAGGCTTCTCTGGGTATGATTTACTCTTAACCGCATATGATAAAGCTTGAGCACTTAGTGGTGGAGAACTTCGTTTTTCTCAGGCTTTAGATCAGTATTTCCTCTCGTGAAGTAGCGAAGTGTTGGCTTCTGGTAGTTTTATTCCATATGCAATTGATCCGATAGTTGTTTTCTATCAATCTTGATCAGCGAATTCTCTTGCAGAATTGTATCAGGATTACAAAAGTCAGACTTGATCAGCTTTTTTATTCCCTCTTTATGTGGGAACTGGGTTTTTTGATCAGAATGTGGTATATGCTCAGATGATAAGTGATTTCTCTAGATATAATGATAATGGGGCTTTTGAGATGTGGCTGGAAATGTATCAGGATTCTGAACTGTGAATTTCAACTTTATTGCAGTACCTGTCAAAAACTCAAATTTGTCAGTCTTCACCTGTGCTTTGTTTGATTGATAAATGAGTTTTGAAAGTAGGTTTTTGATTTTTTTCAGAAGGGAGGCAGTTTCCTCAGCTTCAGCAAATAGCATATCCTTATTGGTATGAGGCGGCACCTGTCAGGATGTATGGATTTATGCTTAATTCAGAGAGTCAATATCGTCCTTTGGCAGAGAGTTTTCTTACGATGTATTTACAAATGGAATCTTCAAAATTGAAATCTCTTTTGGATGCTCAGGGAAGATATTCAGCTTTTTCAGATGTTTTTAATCAGCAATGTCAGGAAAAGCAAACCTGTCAATCTCTATATCCAATTAGAGTTTTGGAAAGGAGTCAGGAGAAGGTACAAAAACTTTTGAAAGATGTGTTATTTTCTAAAGTTTTGGAGAAAAAAATGAAACCTGACTTGTATTTGGAAAGGGTATCCTTATAATCGCTTTGTTTTATTCTATTATTTATTAAATAATGACAGGAGAAAATATTTCTGGAGCTGTAGAACAGCAGAATCTTAGCGGAACTGTTGAACAGCCAGCTGTAGAACCTAACATGGCAGTTGAATTTATGAGTTTCTTGGCTGAATACAATGTTGTAGGTATGGCTGTTGGACTTTTGGTTGCTACAAAGGTTGGTAATTTGGTAAAGGGAATTATTGAGGATTTTGTAACTCCACTTTTGTTCAATCCTCTTTTCAAAAAACTTAAGGTAAATAAGCTTGAGGAGCTTTCTTGGAGAGGAATTTTGTATGGAAAGGTGCTAGCAAACTTGATTGATTTCTTGATCACAGCGTTCTTGGTATTCTTGGTAATTAAGTATTTTGGTGTGGTTAAAAAGTAGTTTTCTTGGTTCTTAAACTAATAAAAGAGAAGAGAAATCAGATTTTTTATATTCTTTGTATGAAAAACAAATGGATTTAGGAAAAATGTGAGAATTGAAAAAGATGTATGATAAGTATAGAGAACTTCAAAAAGCTCTTAAAAATCTTGTGATTAGAGCAAAAGAAGGGGAATATACTGATGAAAATTGAGAAAAGGCAGCTTCTGTTCTTGTAGATATGACTGGAGAGATGAAGTTGAAAGATTTTAAAATTAATGATACAAGCTTGCTTGATCTCAGCAAAAAGGAGGTTTTGGAGGATCTTGTTTTGAAAGCATTTCAAAAAGCTCAAAATAAGGCTCAGGAGATTGCTGCTGAAAAGACAAAAGATATCCTTGGTTTTGATCCAAGTAATTTGGCCGGTATGCTCTGAGGAGGAAGTGGATCAGGAATCCCTCAGATTCCAGGTCTCTAAGAGGTTGATATGGTGTTGTCCGTTTTGGACTGGGAATCTTGAAATTCTAGTCTGAGGCGGATTTTTTTTACTCTTAATGGAATATCTACATGCATAAGAGATTTTCTCTCAATGAACTTACGAGTATCAAAAATGATTTTATTCCTCATCTCTATTCAATTATCAAAAAGGAGAGGTGTCAGGGGGTAAATGATTTTTTTAATAAGGTGTGTTTTGCTCAGGGAAATGAGGCTTATTATTATAAGAGTTCGGCTTGTGTTTTTCATATGGCGAAGAGGGATAATGTGTTGACTTTGATTGATGAGGTGGATAAGATTGAGGTGGTGTTGCCCTTTGATAAAAAATCTGAATTACAGACTCTGCTTATGAGGTTTATTGCGAAAAAAGAGAGACAAGTCTGACAAAAGACGATTGAACAAATTTTGGGAGATGAGTTTAAAACTGGAAAATATGATCAGATTTTGGGGAAGCCTTACTTGGTTTACGATATTGAAACAACTGTTGCTGATGATATTAGATCTGCTAAGTTTATTATTGCGTATGCTGCGAGTCCGGAGCCGGTTGCAGAGGGGGATACGAATATGAAGTATGAATGTGTGATGATCGAGGATTTGAAGGACTTTGTAGATAAGATGCTTGCTTTTGATGGGTATATTGTAGGATTTAATCAGATTTGGTTTGATAATCCAGTTTCTCTTTGGAATGCTGGATATGGTGAGAAGGAAATTGAGATTTTGAACAATAAAAGTATTGATTTGTATGTATTTTTTCAAAATTTAACGAAAAAAAGGATCTGACTTAATAAACTTTCTGAGGCATTGATTGGATTGGAAAAGACGTTGGAATCAGGAACCAAAGCTGAGGTGCTCTGGAATGAGTATCAAAAGGATCCTCAAAAAAATAAAAAAAGTCTTGAAGAATTGCAAAAATATTGTAAAAACGATGTGAGAATGACTGCAATGGTGATGCTCTATTTTCTTCATTATAAGAAGATTGCTATAGAAGGTGAGGTATTTGAATATAGCTTGGAGGAATTTGTACAAAAGTCGAATCATAACTGAGTACAAGAACCTACGCAGGAACATTCATTGCAAAATCAGTCGATTTTTAGTCTGTAAGGTATTTGAATATGAAATGTCCGAAATGTAGTAATATGGATTCAAAAGTAGTTGATTCTAGAATGATTGAGGAAGGAGGGGTGATTAGAAGGAGAAGGGAATGTGAAAGGTGTGGGCATAGATATACAACCTTTGAGAGGATTGGAAATGTGGAACTTGTTGTGATCAAAAAAGACTGAACAAAGGAGATGTATGATAGAGCTAAGCTCAAAAAAGCAGTAATGCTCGCATTTGCAAAGAGATCGGTTCAACCAGATGTGATTGATGCTTTGATTAGTAATTTGGAAGTGAAGTGGCAGTCTGAGGGATCTGAGGTCTTAAGTACTAAAATTTGAGAAGATATCCTTGCTTCTTTGAGGGAGATCGATCCTGTGGTGTATGTTAGATTTGCTTCTGTGTATCAGTCGTTTAATAGTTTTGAGGATTTTAAACAGTTTATTGAGTAGAAAATTTTGAGAAAAAGGGGAAAAGAATTCAGATTTCTTTTCTTTTTTTGTTTTTGTGTGAATTTTTATACTTCTCTTGACATTATCTTCTATTTTGATATAAAAGCACCACAAGTAAAATCTTTATTTTTTGAAGATATAAAGATGGAGAAGTGTATTAGGTGTCAAAGTCCCGAGGTTAAAAAAAACTGACATGGGAGAAATCACTCTCAGAGATTGTATTGTTGAAGTTGTCATTCGAGTTTTACGGTAGATGGAGTGAGGGGGACTTATGCGCCTGAATTTAAGCAATCGGTGATTGACTCTTACTGTCACCAGCAGGATACTGCACAAGAAGTCGTAAAAAAGTATGGTATCTCAACAAGGACGCTGATTAAATGGAAGAAAGAGCATCAGGAACATTGTTCTTGCGGGGAAAAATAATCTTTAACTTATTCATATCGTGTATTTTATGGAAAAATTGAAAGAAAATCAGATTTTTTCTTTATGTTCTCGCGCTAAGAAATTGGCTAGCTATGAACCATCAGAGGAGGTAAATGCCTTTTTTTCAGGACTATGTGAGTTTGCTAGGGATAAAATAGATTATGAGTTAGATTTTGATCCGATTTTCGTTTCAGATGAAGTGAAAGATTTACAGCAGGTGTGTGCGGTTGCGGAAGGAGAGATGGAGAAGTTTTGGTCAAAGAAGATTCAATTTTCTCACTCTCCAGAGGAAATGCTCAGAAGTTTTATCTATTATGATAACTATCAGGATTTAACTCGTTTGGAATATTCATTGCTTGCTAGTCAAACTGCTGGGGTTGGAAAGGTTTTGTTTGTAGGAAGCTGAGCGTTGCCTTTGACTGCGATTATCCTTGCCCAGAACTGGTGAGTTTGTTCTGTTTTGATAGAGAGAGATGAGGTGGCTGTTGAACTTTCTCGTGGCTTGGTTCAGGCTTTGGGATTAGAAGATAAAATTACGATTAAAAAGACAGACTTCTTGGCATATTTTGAAGATGCTTCGGATTATGATGCTGTCATTCTGGCTTCTTTGCTCTTTACTTCTGGGGATACAGAAGAGTTAGTTTCTCACCTTGTAAAGAACATAAAATTCAAGAATTGTTTAGTTAGAACGGTGAGAGGAATGAGGCAGCTTCTTTATAAGAAAGTTGATGAGAAGCTCCTAGAAAAATATTTGAAACCTGAATTGCTCGTTGATCCTCAAAATCATATTTTGAATTCGATACTTTTATATTCTCATGTATAATTATTATGTCAGAAATGAAATTTAATGCGCATTTACCTTTGCGTGAACAAGAAAAACAAAACAATATCGTAAATAAAATTTCTGAAAATTCAGAGAACACAGGAAGTGAGGTTTTTTTGATTTTATGATTTCTTGGAGCTGGGAAAACGACTTTGCTCAAGGATTTAGCTGGATATTTGGCAAATCAGTGAGAGCAATTTAAAGTCATCGTAAATGATATTGGAAAATACAATATTGATGCTGAGAGGTTGAAAGATTTTTCTCCTGTCGCTTTGACGGATTGATGTATTTGTTGTCAGGATTTAAGCTGATTGAAAAGTGCTTTGGAGGAATTGAAAGGTAGCAATGAAAAAATTCTGATCGAACCTTCTGGAATCGCTGATGGGAAAGCTATCAAGAGAGTTATTGAGGAGTTAGGCATGCAGGGGAGAGTAATTACCTTGGTGAATGCGCAGTCTTTCCCAACTATGTCAAAAGCTGAAGAACAGATTGCTTCTACACAGCTTTCTTTGGCAAATGTTATTGCGCTTACCCATCTTCCTACTGATAAAGAAAAGAATCAAGAGTTAAGATCTCAGTTATCTCAGAAATATCCTCATCAGCCGGTTATTGAAGCGCCTTATACAACCAATAGTGAAGATCTTATGAAAGATGATAGTTCGTATGAAGCTATTGTAAATCTTATGAGAAAACATTCTCAGCATAGTCATGCTGAGCATGAACACGAGCATGATCACCATGAACACAAGCATGATCATGAGCATGACCATGAACACGATCATGAGCACGAACACGAGCACGATCATGAGCATGAACACGAGCACGAACATGAGCACAATCATCACCATCATGACCATGAGTCTGGACACCATCATCATGAGCATTCAAAATTTTTTACAAAGAGTATTGCCTTGTCTGAAGAGACTTCGCTTGACCAGTTGAAGGATCTTATTGATCAGCTTGGGCAAGATGCTCTTCGTGTAAAGTGAGTTATTAAATACTGATCTCAGGCTTTTGAATTTGATTATGTGAGAGGAGGTGAGTTAGAAATCTGAAATATGACGACACTTCAGCCTCATCTTAATGTTATTACTCAACATTCTTTATCTCCAGAATTGATAGCTATGATTTCTTCGGGTTCAACTTCTTCTGAAAAACTTTCTTATGTGCCAGAAAAGAAAATTTACTCTCCAATAGAGGTTTCTGCAGCCGTTTCTGTTCTTTTGAACCAATATAAGGACTATATGAATATGTATAATGAAAAACTAGCTTTAGAGACTGAATATGCTAAAAATCAGGATTCTAAATTGGCTCAAGAGATTCAGCAGCTTGATATTGCTCTGGACAAGCTTTGAGATGATATGAAGTTTGATAATCCATTGATTTGGATTGGCTATAAGAGGCTTGCATATGCAAATAATCCTGAGAAAAAGGTAGAAACTATTTGAGAACTCAAGAAGCATTGTGAGAGAAAAACTGATATTTGCCACAAAAGATTAGATTTTTTGAATGAGCATCTCAAGTCAGACTTTTGAATTGATCTTTTTGATGAAAATCAGGTAAAAGCTGAGCAGTCTTTGGTTGATTTTATTAAGGAAAATGAGGCAATTAAAAAACTGAGTCAAGATGAGCAATTTATGACTCAGTGGCTTCAAAATGAGTATTTTCAGATTGATGGGAAAGTTGCAAAATGGCAGAACTATCAGTCTGTGCACTAATACGCTTCTACAAAGATATTTTTATATCCTCTTGCTCTTAAGTTTGTGAGGAATTCCTTGACCATAAGTGGTACTCAGCAGATATAAAACTCTGTTTCTGCTGGGAAATCAATATGATCAATATTGATTCTTCCATATTCAAATCCCTCAACCTCTTCTCTAGAAATGCTAATGTGTGTTTCAGGAATGTTGAGGTTTTTGATTTCTTCTACATAAAAAAGATCTTTAGCATAGGAAACTGAAAAGAAAAATCGTTTCTGAGATCAGCTTTTATCCTCTTTTGCCATACGGTAGCAAGGTGCTAGTCCACTTCCTGTTGAGAGGAATACCTTGGGATTTGTGGTATCTTTGAGGAGAAAGTGTCCCTTCCCTTCTTCGATTTGGAGTTCTGAGGCTTCTGGGAGCTGTTTTAGAATTTCTGATCCTTTTCCATTTTCAACGAGCTTGATCAAAAAAGTTAAAATGCTCAATTCACCCTCGGTTTCTAGATTTGCCACAGAGTAGGCTCTTTTGATTGTTCCCTCGTTGGTAGGGTAGTGGATGAATACTCGTGCTCAAGGTTGAAGTTCCATCTTGGAAGTTTGTATTTTTAGTTCTACGATATGATCGTTTAGCATTTTTTTGCTGAGAATTTTTCCGTTTTGCATTTTTTTGTTTGTATGAAATAAACGAGGATAATTGTAATTTTTTTTTGATTTTTTGCAAATGTTTGAGAAAAATGGAATAAAAGAAAAAACTGAATATAAAAAAACGTTTGTTTTAGGGATAAAAATCGCTATAGATAATCAGAGTTTTTATTCTTTTGAAATGAGGTGATGGAGTATGTGATTACGGTTGGGCTGGAGATCCATTTGAAACTAGCGACAGCGACCAAGATTTTTTGTCCCTGTAAAAATGAGCAGAATCTGGATGATAATCATCCAAATACAACGGTATGTCCAGTATGTACAGGGCAACCTGGTGCTTTGCCGCAGTTGAGTGAAGAAGTTGTAAAAAAGGGATTGCTTTTAGGGAAAGCGCTCAAATGTCTGGTTCAAAATCCTTCATCATTTGATAGAAAGTCGTACTTTTATCCAGATTTGCCGATGGGATACCAGATTACGCAGTTTTACCGTCCGATCAATGTTAACGGTCAGCTTTCTTTTTTTTCTGAGACCTTTGATGAGGAGAGAACGGTAACGATTACTGACGCTCATCTGGAGTGTGACACTGCTAAAGTATTGCATTATAATGGTAAAATGTTGCTAGATTTTAATCGTGCAGGGACGCCGTTGATAGAAATCGTGACGGGGCCAGATTTTCAGAGTGCTGATGAGGCTGTTGCTTTTGCAAAGGAGATTCAGAGGATCGCAAAATATAATCAGATTTCTGATGCTGATATGGAGAAAGGTCAGATGAGAGTTGATGTAAATGTTTCGATTAGACCTTCACTTGATGCTCCGTTTGGAACGAGAGTTGAGCTCAAAAATATTAACTCGTTTTCTGCAATTAAAAGGGCGATTGAAACTGAGGTGAAAAGACAGCTTGCGTGCCGAGAAGCAAATGAGCCAATCAATCAGGAGACAAGAAGACGAGATGATCTGAAAGGAATGTCTTTTACGATGAGGAGCAAGGAAGACGCGCTTGATTATAGATATTTTCCGGAGCCTGATTTGCCAGAGCTTCAGTTAAAAAATGAGCTCTTGGATGAGGTGAATGCTAGTGATATCTTGCTTCCTTATGAAAAAATTAAAGAAATGAAATCTGATTTTGGTTTTCATAAGGAGTTTATCAATGTTTTGATCAATGATAAGGAAGTGTTAGATTTTTTCTATGATTTGGTGAAAATGGGCTTTTGACCAAAGCTTGTAGCAAAGTGGATTGCAGGTCCGATCAGTGCCTATATGACTGCGAATGCAGTTGCGATCTCTGAATTAAAAATTGATAGGGAGCAGTTAATCAGCTTTTTTAAGCTTGCAGAAGAAGGTAAATTGATAGAAAATCAGTTGAAGATTTTGATGGATGAGTTGCTCAATCAGTGAGGTGATTTGCAGGAAATTATCAAGGAGAAATGATTTGATGCGCCGGCTGTTAGTGAAGATGAGATTACTGAAGTAGCAAAGGGAGTTTTAGATGCGAATCCTCAGATTGTTGAGCAGTATAAAGGTGGAAAAGTTACTGTGATTGGGTTTTTTGTTGGGCAGGTGATGAAACAAACGCAATGAAAGGCTAATCCAAAGCAGATTCAGGAGATTATGACAAGATTGTTGTCGGCTTAGTTATTTTTTGTTGCTAGATAGTTGTCAGACTTGAGGAAGTCTGGCAATTTTTGTGTTGAGAGATATTCTTTTCAGATGGTTTTATCTCTGAAGGTTGCAGTTGAGAGAATTTTGATATTTTCTTGTGGGATATTTTTTCAAGATGGGCAGATTTGTATTGTGGCTTGTCAGGTGTTTGAGAGAATGAAGTAGCTATTGGTATTCGAGGTTTTTTCGCCTTCCCATTCTTTTAGTGTGAGGGTGTTATTTTGATCATAGGTTGCGATTGTCTTTTTTAGGGTATTGCCGCTTAATTCGATGGTTGGGATTGGTATTTGTTCGAGAGATCAGTTTCATGATAATCCTACTTCGGTTGCATAGAATGCTGGGATAATGATTGATTGTCCTCAGCTGAGCGTGATTAGCTTATCATTAGAGCAGTTATTCAGCGAATTTCAGAGTCAGGTAATCTGGAGATTGAGGTTAAAATCTGGACAAATTCAGTTTTCTTCTTTTTCTCTTTTGCAGGTAAAGTTGTTTAGAATACTCTTTTTGTCGTTTTCCTCTAGAGTATAGTCAAAGTTTGCTTTTGTAGTGTTGGTAAGGAGGAATCATACTTCAGCTCCAGCTTTTGCCAGATATGAGGCCTTTTGGTAGCTGGCGATATCTTCACTATATCTCAAAAAACCTCTCATCATCATACTGATCAAAAGCCCAATCAAGGAGCTTGCAAAGAGGACAAAAAGTGCGAGGAGAATTATATTACCTTTTGGATTAGTCAGTTGGTTTCTCATTTTTTATTGGAGAATAAATACTAGGAGTTGTTCACTGGAGTGAAACAAATGTTTGGAGTGGTAATACGACATTATTGCTTCGTTGGTTCGGTGTATAATGTTTGCTCGTGAGTGTAATAAAGAGCCAAAAACCTGGTTTCCCTGCAGGTGGAAGTTTATTTATATCCGTATTTTGGCTTTCGCTTGCATATATATTTTGGAGCTCCTGGTTTGAGATGAAAGGGATAATTTTAAACTGGGCCTGGCTAATGTTGAATTTTTTGCTGTCTAGGAGTGTGATTTTCTCTCAGTCTTTTTCAAGTATGAGTTTGCAATTGGAATTTCTGATGTTTTTGAGAGTTTTTTCTTTTTCTACTGGGAGAAGTTCAAGTTGTTTTTGTTCTCGGAGCTCAGAGGCTTGGAAACAAGTTCCGGTAGTGTTTATGCTTATTCCTTGATTGTTCTCATCTTTGAGGTAGAGTGCTGAGACTATTCCATTTGATGATTGTAGTTTCGGATATTTATATTCTGGTTTTGAGTAATCGATTGTGTGCGTCTGAGCGAGGTTTTCTAAGACTTGGGTCAAAACAAGGGCTTCTTTTGCGATTTCTTTTTCCTGCTGGATACGATAGGAAATTCTAGAGATAGTGGTATAGGTTTGGAGAATAATCCCAGAAAGAAGTCAGAAAAGTCAGACTACAATTAGAATTTCAACGAGAGTAAATGCCTTATTTTTCATAGGAATATGAGGAGTAAAGAAAATGGAAATCAGATTTTTATCTTTCTGAATCTCTAGGTCAGAGGAGGCTTTCTAGGACAACTTCTCCTGTGAAACTTCATCTTTTATAAATCACATGAGAATTGACTTTTAGAAGCTCTAAGTTTTTAATCGTGGGGGGGACAAATTCAATTCGTCTCGCGTAGCCTTTATTTGGAGTCTCGGTTGTTGCTTTATAGGTATAGGGAGTGAGGGTATTGTTTTTTGTGAGTTCAAGAGCAAAAGTTTTGAAATACTGATCAAAAGTGTCCGCTGTGTATTTTCAGATTTCTATTTTTTCTAGCAGGTAATAGGGATTTTGATTTTTATCGACTGAAAGTCCAATTTTGAAGGTGGTATTTCAGCCTGTTCAGAGAAATTCTTCATTTCCTCAGTCGTTATTTCCGGTCCGTGCGTAGTAGTCCCAAGGATAACCTTGCTCGAGGTTACTATCTCTATGATGAAATGCGAGATCGATTCCTTCTTTGGCTAAAAGTGTAGCTCTTGTCTGCATATTGATGGTATCAAAGTTTTTGACGCTATTAGCCATGATTGAGAGAATCGCTAGGATTCCAACTCAGAAAATTACGATAACGATCAGAATTTCTATGAGGGTAAAAGCTTTTTTTCTCATCAGAGGAATAGTTGTGTAAAAGATAGATTATATATAGGTATTGTAAGCAAAAAATCAAATATATTATTGATTGCTTCAGATTTTCTCTTGATTTGTTGGTATGGTTTTGTACCATTTCTTAGTAAGTCGATAGAAAAAATAGGGAAAATCTGGATAAAATTGGAGTTTACTGTTTGTAATAGTTCTTATCTCTAATAAAATGTTATATGATGAAGAAAATGCGTTCGCTAGCTGTGCTAGCACTCGTTATGGTAGCATCCTATTTCGTTGGATGTAGTGCCTCAGATGAGCAAAATATTCAAGCTCCATCTAAGCCAATGGCTAGGTACAAGGCTCAGGAAGTGGTAAAGGAAACTTTACCGCTCATTGATGCATTTGTAGAGGCTCAGTATAATTATGCCTTGGGCAAAGATAGTATTCCCCAGTGGGATCAGTATCTGGTCAATCCCGAGCCAAACCTCAAGCAGAGAATAGACCATGCTGTCTATAACAGGAAAGGAGGTGCTGAAATACTCTCTTATTCTGGATATTTTAAAACGACTGAATATAGTAAAATATCATTTAAAAAAGATAGATGGATATTGGATGATGTTGTTCTCTGGTATGAACTTCCTCAGGGAAAGCTGAGTAATCCAATTAGAGAGCAAGGTGGAATGAGCTATTGGTTTAGTGTCCAAAAGAATGCTCAGGGAGAATGGAAAATTCTCAGCTGGAGAGATGATGTGGATGTTTTGCCTGGCTCTGCGTGGGATTATCAACCTTTAGATAAGATACAGGGTTCCCTTGCTCCTAATGTTGATCGATCGTCCTCGGTATCTTCGAGAAATCCCTCTTGGTATGATCGTTATCTTATCATTGAGAGTCCACTTTGGCACTGGAATACTCAACGATTAGGTTTTGGTGTTGAGTGGAACTTGTTTGGATTCCCTTGAAGAATATTTTAGAAATCTTATACTTATCTTCTGAATATTATTCTTTCTCTTTTATCTCAATCTAAAAAAAGATGAAAAATCTGATTTTTGTTTTATTTTTAGTCTTTGGGTTTACTATTTCATTCACTTTTGCACAGTTTTCTGATAGTGAGCAGAGTCCCTATGCGAGTGCAATTGCTCAGTTGGCGAATCGTAATATTGTAAAGGGATATCCAGATGGGACTTTTAAGCCTCAGCAGGCTATTACCCGTGCTGAGCTACTAAAGATTATTCTCTTGGCGGCGAATGTTGAGCTTTCAACTGGGCAAGAGAGCTGTTTCTCTGATGTTCCAAAGGAGGAGCGGTATGCTGATGTTGTGTGTTCTGCAAAGGCGATGGGAATTGTAAAGTGATATGATGATTGAACCTTTAAGCCAAATCAGACAGTTACTTTTGTGGAAGGGCTGAAGATGGCGATTGAGGGATTTAAGGTGCAGACCAGAGATGTGAAATCAGATTTTTGGTATGCGAGGTATTTGGATTTTGTCCATCAGAACTGAATTTTCTCTCAATATGCTTATTATCCAGAGCAGAAGTTGACTCGTGAAATGATGGCGCACTTAGCGATCAAGCTTTTGGAGGGGCTTTCTGGCAGCTGGAATTATACTAGAAATGTGGAATCTCTTGGTTGTGGAAAATCTCAGCCTTCAACGCCTCCTTCTGCTGTTATGGTCAATGGAGTAGAGAGGCATTTTATCACTAGTGTGGGGAGAAGCTATTCCTCATCAAAACCTGCAAAACTCGTATTTGCTTTTCATGGTCGCACGAGTGATAATGCGAGTCTTGGGTATTATGGAATAGAGGGGGCGTCTGATGGGAATGTGATTACGGTCTATCCTGCAGGATTACCGGAAGAAGGACCTCAGAGAAATCGAAGAGATCCATGAGATAAAGTTTCAAATCTTAGAGATTATCAGCTTTTTGATGAGATAAAAAAACTGATTTCAGAGCAGTATTGTATTGATCCAGGAGAAGTATATGTGGTTGGACATTCACTGGGAGGTTGGTTTACGAGTATGCTTGGATGTGCTAGGGCTGAGGCCATTCGCTGAGTTGGGATTGTAGCGGGAAGTCCAATGCGTTTTCCTACTTGTTTAGCTCCAACTCCTGTGATTATTTTCCATAATCCAAGTGATAATCTTGCCTCTTTTGCCTGAGGAGAGCAAATTCGTAATCAATATCTTAAGCAAAATCAGTGTTGAGCTGATACGATAGTGTATGAGAATAGTTATGGGATGGAGTGTGTAAAGTATACTAGCTGTCTTCCTACTTCTCCTGTAGTGTTTTGCAAATATTCTGAGGGAAATCATATGTGGCCAAGTTGAGCAGAACAGTTGATGCGAAAATTTTGGAGTGAACAGTAAGATGATATCGTATGTATAAGGGAGAAAAAATCTGATTTTTCTCTCTTTTCTCTTGAAATGAAGGGGAATTCGGCTATAGTTTTGCTCATATTTTACTCATGTAGAAAAGAGAATGAATCATACAGGATGGCAGTTGAAAATTGCTGATATGCTCCAGACTAATGTTACTGATGAAATAGTAATCGAAAATCAGGATTTGGATATGATAGCAGGGCTCTCAGAAGAGGGAATTTCAGCCAAAATTAGACTTCAATCTTTGTGAAAAGATGCTATTTTTGCTGTGATTGAGGAGCTTGAGTGTGAGATTACTGAGATTTGTGACAGTTGTGGAAAGGAATATCAGAGAGCGGTAAGTGTTCAGGACTATAGTGCAAAATATGTCTTATCTGTTGATGAAGATGAGCCTGAAGAAGAGGTGCTTTTGATTGATCAGAGAAATGGAATTATTGATCTTTGAGAGTTGGTATATCATGCGATTAAAATGCAGGAGCCTTTTGTAAAGCGTTGTCCTGATTGTGAAAATAAGGAGGTCTCTGATGATGATCAAGATTTGGAAGAACGGGAATAAAAATCTGATTTTTCTTTTTTTTGGTATCAAAAAATCCCTTATATAAGGGATTTTTTTGTGTTTTGATTTATTATTGAGTACAGAGTGACATATTTTTAAGTTCTCTGTAGATTTCAAATTTTTTGATCATTTTGTTGTAAGGAGAGAGTCTATCAAATTCTTCAATTTGAGATGTTAGTGAGTCTTTAAGTTCTAGAAGATTTGAAAGAAGGGCAACCTTACCATCTGAACTATCAGTACTTGCTCCGATGATTTTCATCTTTTCATTTACCTTATCTAGAGCACCTTGTACTGTTAGGTCCGTAGAACTTCCGCTACCAAAGCATGCTTCCTTTAGTAGTGTTGAGATTTCAGTAGATTCTTCAGTAGAGATTCCTCTTCCATAGATGTTAAAGCTTACATTTCCTAGGTATTCACCATCATCAGCGAGTGAGAATCCTTGAGCCTTTGCTTTATCAAAGGTAAAAGACTGAATGGCGATCAATGGTGGTATTGAAGCATAAAAATCTTTGAGTAACGTTGCTTTATCTGCTGTTGATTCCACTCAAATCGAGTAGGCTAGCCCTGGAATAGTTCTATATTTGTCTCTAAATCTAAAGTAACATGTAGCTGAAGATTCTTTTTCTCAACAGACGATACTTTGTTTGATGACCTTGTCTACGAGTGCATTATCTATGAGGAGATTTACTTCATCAGATTTGCTCTCTAGAAAGTTGTAGAGGTAATGTGCAATAATCTGATTTTTGAATGTTTTTTCATCCATAGTATCGCTTTTTTTTGCACCATAGGTTTGAATCAGATTTTTGATTTCTTCTGCTTTTTCTTCTCTAATAGTGTCAAAGAGATGGTAGGTGAAATCATTTAAAAGTCAGATGTTGTTGATGTTTGATGTAAGTGAGAGCTTGTCTACTAGTAGGAGAAAGGCTCTTTTTGAGTTTGATTTGAATGAGATGGAGATTGGGATATTAAAAAATCAGTTTCCTCCTTCTTTGATCTCTCAGATTTGCATATTTACGACTTCATTGGTTCCGATATCCTTACCACTTTCTCTGATGATACTACTCCACTGAGAAAGGAGAGAGATGTCTTGGTATGGATTTTTTTGGAGATATTTTTTACCAAGAATACTGAGGTCAATTTGTTGAGTATATGGATCTTTCCAAATATTGAGTGATGGAAGGAGAAAGTTTCTCAAAAAGTCTGAATATACGCTTTTTTTGAAGTTGAGTTCAGCTTCAACTCTCTCTTTTGTAGTTTTTGTAGTAGTGTAGAGCTCGAGCATTTCATTGAAGTTGGTTGGAAGTTCATCTTTAAGATCAGCCATAAGCTCATCATTTTTGAAGGTATTGAGCTGATAATTTTTGAGTTGTTCGAGTTGAGAGAGTCTCTGATTGAGTGCGTGGTTTCTATAAAATGCTAATCCGATAAAGATTAGTGTAGTCAGCAAAAGTGCTCCGAAGATTCCAAGCATAATAAGGTAGCTTTCTTTCTTCACTCAAAATGCGAGTATTTCTCAGTTTTTTCACTTTTTTTTACCGCTTAGATTGAGCCAGAGGTTTTTTGCCCATTCGATTATAGCTTTCATGTCAAATGCTCATTTTGTGCTTCAAATATTGAATTCCATTGTAAATATGTAGATATAAAGCTGATTTTTGTTTTAGATTATTATTGATTTTCTAGAGTAACATTGTCTCCTGATTCTGTCTCAGAATCTGTTAGGAATCCTCAAATTTCATTTTTATTTGTTTCTTCAGAGTTTGCTTGTTCTGATAGAGGCGTATTATTTGTTGGTAATTGACTTTCTCTTTCTGATGTAGGCATAAGATTTGACTGATACTTATCTACGTAGTCAAAGATTTCTCTTTCAGTATTTTTTTGGATTGGAAGAGTGAATGTTTTGACTGAATTGTTTACCATATATTTTGAACCTCAGATTGTGATAGGTTTTGAGGTTACTCTGATATCCTTTGCATCAATTGCTTTTCCCACGATGAAGGTACTTTGCTTGAGGAGTTGGATGAGCTCTGAAACGATGAAGATATGCGGACTCTTGATACCTTGTTTGAGGAGTACGTATTCATCTTCTTTCAATGTATTTACCTCAACAGTAAATGCGATGCTATTACTCTTTCCATCAAAGCTATTGAAGGTGATTGAGAAGCTTGGTACATTGCTGTATTCTAGTTTTTTATCAATATGCTCCATGAGTTTCTTGAAAAAGCTAGTATTAAACGGCTTTTCTCCAGTTGATTTTTCTCTGAGTTGATAATACTTATCAAAGTCTCAAATAATGTTACATTGTACTGGTTCGTATGGATTATTATAACAATAGTTAAGATAATTCTGAATATCGTTTTCACCTCTTTCAATAAGTTCATTCAGGATTTTTTTGATTTCTGATTGTTGGTATCCAAAGTCACTTACCATTGATGAGAGGAAGGTATCCATCAGAGAGAAAACCTTGATTGCACTTGAGAATTTTACTACTTCAAGTGAGAGGAGACTTCTTTGGATCGATCCAACAGCGTTATCTTGCTTGAGGATTCATACGAGTTCCTCTGGGAAGAATCAGTCTTTATTAAGAGCATTCGTATCTTGCTGGATCTTTCACTTGAGATCAAGGATGCTTGTTCCAATCTTGTTTGCAACAGATTGAAGGATATCTCTTTTTTGTACATAATTCAGAGAGAGGTCTTTGATGATTTTTGTGATTTTTTCTTTTGCTCATTCATCAACATTTAGATTTTCGTATTTTTGGAGGTCAAAAAGTCCAAGAGTTTGTCCGTATTCATCATAGTTTTTGGATGTTTTTTCCGTGATGGTTGAAAGATGAGAAATATCTGCTTGAGATTTTTCTCCTAAATACTTCCAAAATGCGAATGAAGCAAATCCTAAGAGTCCCAATATGATTGATCCTACGAGCAAAAGCAAAAATTTTTGATTGTAAGACACAATTTTTGTCGGATGAACTCCGTGGGCTCCAAGTCCTGCGATATTATCATTTAGCAGGTCAAGAGTTGTGCTTACTCCAGCTGCAGCAATGTGCATATTGCTATCATCTTCAGGATCAGCTTTTTGTTCTACTAGTTTCTCCTCGCTTTTGAGTTCTGGAGCTTTGTCAGTAGCAAGTTGAGCTTGAAGAGATTGCTGAGGCTTAGACTGAGGAGCTGGTACTGTTGGAATAGCTTCTCAGGCTTTAGCTTGCTTTACTCCTGCATCAGTTGGAACTGGGATCTCTTGCGGTGAGTTTTTCGCGGCTTTTTCAAGCTGTGATGCCAGAGATTCCTCTAAAAGTGGATTTGTGCTATCTTCTGCAATTGCCATAAATGATGAGCATTAAGGTATAAAAATGTTCTCTTAAGTATAGTTGATTTTTTTAAAAAGTCAAAAAAGTCAGATTTTTTTTGTTTTAGAAGTTTGCTTTTTTGCTTGAAATTTTCAGTTGCATTTAGCTGTCAAAATTTTATACTTGAGTGCAAAAATGCGGAATTTTTTCGCTGAAATCAGAATTTTATGATCTTAAATATATATAAATAATGCCACTACGAGGAGCAATCGTTTCGGCGGCTATTTCTTTAGCGATTGGAGGAGCTGCTGGTTTTTATGGATATAAAAAATCGCTTACAGAAAAACAGCTTCGCTACAAGAAGAAGATGGAAAGAGTAAAAGAAATCGAAGAGGAAATGCTTGATGAAGCAAAGAAGAAGGCTGAAGTTATTCTTGAACAAGCTGAGGTTAAGGCTCAAAAGATTGAGGATCAGAGGCTCGCTAAGATGGAAGAGATTCAAAATAGGCTCTTACTGAGAGAAGAAAAGATGGATCAAAAGCTAGAAAAGCTTGAGGAAGAAAAAATGAAAATTGTGGAGAAACAAAGAGAAGCTGATCAGTTGATTGATCAGCAAAAGATGAAACTCTCTGAAATTGCTGGAATTAAGCCGGAGGAAGCTAAACAGCAAATTATGGAAAGGATTGAGGCTGAGCATCAGGAAGAGTTGATTAGGTATATTGAGAAGTTTAAGACAATTAAGGCTGAAGAAGCTAGAAAAGAAGCAGCAATTATTATTTCTCAGGCTTTGCCTAAGGTTGCTGCTGATACCGTGAGTGAATTTACCTCAAAGATGATTGACTTGCCAAGTGAGGAATTTAAGGGAAAGTTAATTGGAAGAGAGGGAAGGAATATTTCGCTCTTTGAAAAATTGACAGGAGTTGAATTATTGATTGATGATACGCCTCTTTCAGTCAGAATTTCATCTTTTGACTGTGAAAAGAGATTTGTTGCTGCAAAGACTCTTGAACTTTTGATCAAAGATGGAAGGATTAATCCTTTTTATATTGAAAAGGTCTTTAATCAGGTGACTGCAGACTTGCAGACTACTTTGATGGAAAAAGGAAAGGAGGCATTGACTGTTTTGAATATACCTATGATGAAACCTGAAGTAGTAAGAGCTATTGGTCAGTTTTTTCTAAGATATAGTTATGGACAAAATTTGTGGATTCATTCTCTAGAGGTGGCAAAAACTTCAGAGATGATTGCTATTGAGCTTGGTCTAGATCCTGCTTTGGCGAAAAAAGCTGGTTTGCTTCATGATGTTGGAAAAGTATTGGCTGGAGCTGGAGAGTCGCATACGAAAGTTTGAGCAGATATGTTGCGTAAATGGTGAATGGATCCAGTGATTGTTAATGCTGCAGAATCTCATCACTATGATGTAGAGATGACCCATCCAATCTCATGGATTGTGGCTGCTGCAGATGCAATGTCGGCTTCTAGACCTGGAGCTAGATTTGATACCAAGGAGTTCTTTATTGAAAAGATGGGAGAACTTGAGAAGTTGATTCGTGAGGTTGAAGGTGTTGAGAAAGTGCATATTATGCAGGCGGGAAGAGAAATTATGGTCTTTGTAAACCCAAAGATGATCTCAGATTTGCAGGTTGAGGGATTGCTCCAAACTGTTGGAAAGAAAATTGAAGAGCAGCTTGACTATCCAGGAATTATTAGACTTACAGCGTTAAGAGAAACAAAACTCATACAATATCTAAGATAAGTTGTTTATATCTTTTTTGATTTACATGTATCCATTTATTGAGGTATTTGGGACAAAGATGTATATGACAGGTGTGGGAATTGTTCTCTCCTGTATTGTCTTTCTGGTGACAACCTATTATCTTTGTAAAAAATACAATCAGGATTTTATTAAGCTTTTCAACTGGTTGCCGTGGCTTATTATCCCAGCTTATGTACTTGGGCTTTATGTATCAGCGGTACTAGATGGAGGTTCAATTATTCCTTCTTCACTAAAATTTTTGAGTCCGTATGGCTATCGCTTTAGTATGATAGGAGTGCTTGTTTCAATTGTGTTTTCTATGGTTTTGTTTTTGAGAAACTTTAGAAGGAGTGAGACGAAAAAGGTCTGGATTGATATTTTTTTCTTTGGATTTGTAAATGCTTTGACGGTTTTAGGGATTTTCCTTTTGCTGTGAGATAATTTTATAGGAAAGGAGTATTC
>CAUTDF010000005.1:0-60105 GCA_963537415.1 uncultured bacterium
GTTACTGTCCGTGATTCTATGTGAAGAGAGGCAAAATGAGCTTGTGGACAGCTTGGATATGAAAAGGTGAAAAGTCAGACTGAAAATTAATCTAAATCTTGATCGCTATAAAAAAAAACTCTCTATCTAGAGAGTTTTTTCTAATTAGTAACTAGCTCTTTCACAACATAAGTTCCCTCAGATTGATATCCAAGTTTGCGATAGTATTCTCTTACACCAACCCCTGAAATTACAGAAAGTCTCTGATATCATGAGAGTGTCGCTATTCTTTCTGCACATTCTAGGAGTCTTTTACCAATTCCTGTATGTTGAACCTTTTGATCTTCTTGTTCCTGTTTTAAGGTCTGGATACTCTGAAGGCTACCATATACGTGCAGTTCTCTAATAAGAGCCGTATTTTCACCAAGACCATCTCGCTGAATACATTCTCCTTCTCTAGGCAAAAGCAAACGCGTGAACCCATATAAATATCCAAGCTCATCTTCAAAACTAATGAAAAACTCGTTCCCCACAGAAGAAAGATAACTTCTTACAACAAGGTTCAAATGCTGAGTTTCTTCAGTTTTATTTCTCACTTCTCTGCTTCTTGTATCCAAGCTTACAAAATGACGATACTTTTCAAAGTCAGGCTTCTCACCTAAAATCAAGCTCTGAGTGCGAACCTCTTCTGGATAAGAAAAGAAGTTGGTATCTCATTGTTCTTGACTAGGGAGTTGATCTAACTGCTGCTGATTTTCAGCTACAAGTACTTTTAGTTCTGCATAAAAAGCTTCTTGATCATTAAAGCATTTGAGGTTTGGATAGAGTCTTTTGTAAAAATCAGATAAAAAGACAGAATCAGCTTTTTTATATTCTTTCAATAAAGATTCATGCATGAGTTGAGAAAGATTGGTTACATTTGAGCCAGCGGCGATCTCAGTAGCTGGAATATCACGAATCAGTCTTTTAATCCTCGTATATGGAGGAATAATCTCACGAAAAGTTGTTTTGATAATATGTGAGATTTCCTCAGTCGTAATTGGCTGATACTTCCCTTGGAGATAAAGAGTATAGAGTTCGGTATTCGGAATCACAGAAGTCGGATAAAATTTGATTTCATCTGGTTGAAGCCAAGGATCTGCGTAAATATCCCTAAAGGTCTGAATGTCCATCTCAGGATTTGAGCCATAGAGCCCTGGCATAATATGAATCGAAATCTTAAATCCAAACTGTCTCATACGATGCAGTGCCTTTCTTACTTCTTGAATATGATGTCCCCTTTGATTCAGGTCAAGAACGGTGTTATTTGTAGACTGAACTCCCATTTCTATTCTCGTCACTCCCATTTCTCTTCGCTCTTTACAGTTTTGTCGAGTCGCAAAAAGAGGCGTTGTCTCAATCGTAAGTCAAATGATCCTATTTTCAGCGGTTTCGTTGAGAGTTATAGCTTCTGACAAAGAGTTTGAAAGCTGAACTTCATCTTCATTCAGAATTTTAAATCCATATTTCCATTCTGAAGTTCAAACCGTACTTTCTATTTGCAGTTGAGAGAAACTATTACACGCATCATAGAGCTTCTTTACAAAGTCAATTTTGTAATCTCTTGGATAAAAATCCCAGGTTCAACCTAAGACAATCATCTCAATTTTATCAGTTTTATGCCCAGTTTGTTTGAGCGAGTACAATCTATTATAGACTTGCTTTATCGGATCAAACTGGTTCAATCGTGCTCTCATTGCGCCAGGTTCAGACTTGATATAGCTTTTTGGCATATCAGGATCGTTTGGACAAAAAATGCATCTTGATGGACAAGGGTAGGGCTTTGTTAAGACTTGAACTGAGACAATCCCAGAGAGAGAACGAATCGATCTCTTACGAAGTAAAAGTTCAAAATCAGAATTTTTATTTATTTTTTTCTCCTCAACAAGCTGAAAATATGCCTGTAATATCTGTGATTTACTTGGCAAAGTCTGCATTCCGTTTTGTTTTGCAAAGGCTCTTTGATAGTCTTTGAGCTTCTCTGTGTTAAAATCCCCCTGCTCTAAAAAGTCCAGGACAAGGCTCTGATATTCCATTCACTACTGATTTTTTCTACATAAAATTATTTGATAAGGAGATATCCTCTTGCTCGAGTAAGCTTTCGAGCTGAAGTTGTATCATCTCCGTTTCTCTTGTAAGTAATGTCTCTCTCTCCAGAGGCTTCGGTAATGATAAACCTCTTTTCTCCAAGCATAATTTCGTAAGGATTAATATCGCTCTCGTAATATTCTTTCTTTTCTTTACTGATTTTAGCAAGTTCATCAACATATTTCTGCTCAATTTCAGCTGGATTGATACCGGTTCATTTCTCATTTCCTCGAGTATCCGTATCATAGGTAGTGATGCTATAGATTTTGTTATATCCTTTGATATCCAATCCAGTCGCAAAAAGTGAATTATCAGCATAAAATCTGAAATATTCTGTTGATTCCCTATCTTCTCAATCTATAGTACCTGTTTTGATATTTTCAATATCAACTCATAAGTAATACATTACAGGTGCATCACACCAATAGCTCTCTGTATCATTATTTTCACAAATATTCTTGAGTTCAAGGAGATGATTCATCCCTTTAGAACCGTAAGTATTAGCGATATACTCAAACTTCTCGATAATTATGCCTGTATTCTCTCCAGCTAAACTAAGCAAAGCTCAACTTCCAAGAGGTGTTTGGATATTTTCCTCAGCCAAGAGATGGTTTAATCTAGAAAGCTGACTTGAGAGTGCGAGTTGATCTATAGTTACTGGTCCGAAAATTCCAACTCCAAATACTCAAACAATAGTGTACATGAGTAGACTTAATCTATGATTTTTGAAAACTAAACCAAGTAATGGATAGAGTAAAATACAGATTGCAATAAGCACAATAATACCTCTTTTCATCGTTAATCCATATTGATTGATTCTCACCCCAATTGCATAACTCATGAGACCACCAACAAAGAAAAAGCTGATTAAAATACAGTTTTTTAGCTTGTCAAAAAGAGGTGATTCTTCTGGATAGATGAAGTAATAGCAGAGTATAGCAAACGCAAAATATCCAGTTCCCATATAAACAACGATCTCTTTAGGCCAGATCCCTGTAATTGCAATTTTAATCACGTATGCAAATAAGATCAAGAAATACAAGATTGTCAGTGGCAAGAAAATATAATTTCCAAATATTTTCCTAGCTTTTGATGGTAAAAAAGTGAAATCAGATTTTTCATCTTTTGGTATTGTTTCCTCCAAGCTATAATTATAGTAGTTAAGAATGAAGGTCCCATTCACAAAGATAAAGCATATTGCAGCTAGGCATTCGTATAGTTCACCATCAGACAAACGATCAAAAAATAACATATCAATAGAAAAAATGCTTCCACTAATTCCAATCCATAGCACTAAAGATGCTAATCCTCCGAGCCAAACTGATTGTAGAAAGATATTCCAAGAGAGCCAAGTGCCTTTTTCTCTTTTTCTCCAAAGGAATCCGATGAGTAAGAAGATCCCAAGAATTAGTAGTCCCCAGGCAGCTATAAATTGTATTCCATAAAACTTATTTCCGATTCCTCATATATCTATCAAAAAAAGGAACCATCTATATATTCCGTATCCTACTGGTAATGCAAACGCCTGCAGTCAGAGGCTTATCCATCGATGCTTGGTAGTTTTCTTGTTTCTATTGATCTGGAATAAAAGTCCATAGCAGCTAAAAATAAAAGAAAAAAGCAGACCTCAAATAACCGCTATATGAGTCTCATCTCCATTGCCAAAAGGCATAATATCGGTGGAAATTAACCAAACTACATAGCCAGTCAAGCCAGCTAATAAAAGATAAGAAATCGGAGCGAGTTGGAATGTTTTCCCCCAATTCCTTAAAACCTTGAGAAGTTTTTTCATCTTTATTGTGTGAAATAATAAAAGAAAATACAACCTCCCTAATAATCAAGATTATCTCTTAAAAATCAAGTCAAAGATTGAGCTGGTAGCTTGGCTATTCTCTCACTAGTAAAGAGCAATATAGAGAACCCTCTTAAGCGTTAGTTATTAACTCTTTCACAATCAAGCAAAATGATTTCCTCTTGAAAATGTTGAATGATTGCATACACTGATTACTTGCAATTAGTGTGTAAAATATCTTTGGAAAAACATATCAGACCTATGAAATATCAAATTCTCAATCAAGATAATAATCTTCCCCTAATTCAAAGACTTCTTTGAGTTAGAAATATCAGTGAAAAACCTGATTTTTTTCTTGATCCTCGTATTGCTCATTATTGGAAAGATCCTTTTCTTCTTAATGATATGGAGAAGTGAGTAGAAAGAATTATTCAGGCGCTCAAAAATAAGGAAAAAATTATGATCTTCTGAGATTATGATGTAGATGGGATTACCTCAAGTTTCTGTGTATACAAGTTTATCACTGAATTCCTTGGCTATAAGAATATTAGTATTATGTATCCAGATAGATTGAAAGACGGTTATGGACTAAAGAATAAACATCTTGATGAAATTAAGGCAAAAGGAGTGAGTCTTATTATTACTGTAGATAATGGTATTACCTCAGTTCAAGAGGCTGAATATGCAAAAGAGCTAGGGATTGATCTGATCATCACTGATCATCATCATAAGCTCGATCAAGTCCCAGATTCCTATGCTTTGATTAATCCTCAGGTCTCACCAAACTATAGTTTTAAAGGGTTAGCAGGAGTTTGAGTTGCCTTTAAGCTTATCAATGCACTTTTAACTAAAACAAATTTTGATAAAGAGAAAAAAAATCAGATTTTTAATTATTTTTTGCCCATTGTTGCAATCGGAACGGTAGCAGATATTGTGCCACTAGTAGATGAAAATAGAGTAATCGTAAAAAAATGACTAGAGCTGATAAATAAAAGTCCTCAAACTCTTCCTAAGTGATTAGCTGGTTTTTTGAAGTATCTGAATATCAAAGATAATGTGGATACTTTTCATATTGGATTTGTCATTTGACCGAGAATAAATGCAGGAGGAAGGATCCAAAGTCCTTATGATAGCTTGAAAATTCTTCTCACTGAATGAGAAAAACAGCTCGAGCATATCGAAAAAATTGAGGCAATAAATACTGAAAGAAGAAAGCTTCAGGATAAAGCCTTCAGAGTGGCAGAAAAAAAAGTGAATCCTGACCAGAATTTTCTTTTTGTCTGTGATGAGGAATTTCATGAAGGGATTGTCGGGATTGTAGCTGGGAGAATTACTGAAAAATACAATAAGCCATCTGCGGTCTTCAAGATTGATCAAGAGAAACATCAGGCGGTAGCTTCACTGAGAGGACCTGATTATTTTAGTGTGATTGATATGATCAGTTCCGCTGGAGAGTATCTTTTGAGGTTTTGAGGGCATAAATGAGCATGAGGACTAACGGTCGATCTAGATCAATTGGATAAGGTTTTAGAAATTTTCCAAAATTACTGTCAGGAGAAAATCGCACCTGAGGACTTGGAAAAAACAACTCTCATTGATACCAAACTCTGGGATCATGAATGGAATGATGATGAACTCAAAGAAATCCAGCTTTTAGCTCCTTTCTGAGAAGGAAATCAAGAGCCGAGCTTTTTGCTTGAAAATATCAAAGTAGAAAGAGTAGAAACGGTATGAAAAAACAGTTCTCATCTAAAGATTTATGGGATCTTTGGAGAAAAGACAATTGTAATGATGTTTTGGGGAAAGGGAGCTGATGCGAACTTGATCCCACAGAAGATATCTGCAATTGGTAGGATCAAAACCGATACCTTTAATGGTGGATATTATTTAGATGGAGAGACACGATTTGCCTAGAGATAGTAAAAAAAGAAGGAAATCAGATTTTTATTTGTTTGTTGATAGTTATGAAACTATTAGTTGGACTTGGAAATCCAGGACAAAAATATGAGAATACTAGGCATAATATTGGGTTTCGTTTTTTGGATGAGCGAGCAAGCTGGAATCAGCTCTGAAATTGGAAATTTGAGAGTAAATATAAAGCTGAGATCATCAAAGGCAATATCTGATGAGAGCAAATTCTTCTCTGTAAGCCACAAACCTATATGAATCTCTCAGGCGAGGCAGTCGCTCCGCTTGCAAGATTTTACCAGATTTCTCCTGAAAATATTTTAGTATTACATGATGAGATCGACTTTGTTACTGGGAGAATAACACTCAAGCTGGGGTGAAGTGCCGCTGGACATAACGGTCTCAAAAGTATTATAGAGAAGCTCGGAACTCGTGATTTTTGGAGATTGAGAATCGGAGTTGATAGGCCGGCTGTGAGTAATCAGGTTTCTGATTGGGTTTTGAGCAGTTTTAAGCCAGAGGAAAAAAAACTATTGGCCGATAAACAGTCTGAAATCTTTAGTTTTATCGATGAATTTTTGAAGTAGGAAGCCTTCTTTATACTTCTTAGAGAGAAAATTAGAATTGATTTTCTTGCAGTGTATCATAAAAAAAGGAAAGAATTTAGAAAATAAGACTTCTTCTACTGAGAAATAGTCTACATGAAAGAGAAGACACTCAGAAAACTACTTTTCAAAAAAAAGAAAAACCTGAATTTCGATTCAGATTTTTTTACTATTATTTGATAGGTAAATTATGAATTAGCATCACTCCATCACCAGGCTCACTTTCAAAAATTTCATAATTGATTTGATTTTCCTTGAGAAATTTATATAATCAATCTAGTTTTGTTTGATATTTTAAAATATCGTCGAGTAGTATTGTATTTTCCGAACTGAGTTTCTCTTGTATTTTCTCTAAATAGCTTCCGTATTGACTTTTTTGAGCATCAATGAATACAAAATCACTTTGCTTTGGCAATATAGCTCTGCTTGATTGGAGTTTTGTGATATCAAATGGATACAGTGTGATATTAGTCAGCTTGGTCTGATGAATATTGTACTGTGCTTCTAGATACGAAGGATAGGCAACTTCAAAACTTGTAAGTTGACCTCACCACTCTTGGATTATGTTTGCAATAAAGATGCTACTATAACCAACGGCGCTTCCTATTTCCAGACAGGTTTTTGGTTGATGTTTTTTGAGTATGTCTGCCAATATTGCTTGAGTTTCACGAGAGATGAGTGGAATTTTCCTTTGTTCACAAGAAGCCCTTAATTGTTCTAAAAAATTAAGAATCATTTTTACTTTAGTATTCAAAAAAATAAAATGGAAACAATTATGCAATCAAACATTTCTATTAATTTATGAGAAAAAAACAACACTAAATCGCGTGCTCCTAGAGGGAGAAAACCTAATACAGAAAAGAAAATGACTTCTGAAGCCTTTTTGAGGCACAGAAATCAGCCTGTAGCAAAGAAAATCGAAGATCCGACAAAGCTAATCAAAAAAGGAGAGACTCCAGTTAAGGTATTCGGACTTGGAGGACTTGAGCAAATCGGATCTAATATGAATGTCGTAGAATACGGAAACGATATTCTCGTGATTGATGCTGGACAAGAGTTTGCAGGAGATAATATGCCAGGTGTAGACTATATTATCCCTGATGTGAGCTATCTTATAGCAAAGAAAAAACAAATTAAGGGAATTATCATTACCCATGGACATTTGGATCATATTGGAGCACTCAAAGTTATCCTTTCATCACTAGATTATCCAACAATCTATACTTCTCCACTTACTCTCGGAATGATCAAGAGAAGTTTGGACGAAAAAGATCTTAAAAATCTGAAATATAAGCTCATTGATCCAGATATTGAGATCTTGAAACTTGGAGTATTTACGATTGAATTCTTTAGAGTAAATCACTCTATCCCAGAGGCAATGGGACTCTCTATTCACACCCCAAAGGGAATGATCGTCTTTTCTGGAGATTTTAAGGTAGATTTTACTCCATCTATTGATAGACCAGCAGATCTTGGAAAAATCTCAAGAATTGGTCAGGAGGGGGTTAGACTTTATCTTTGAGAGTCAACAAACGCAACAAAACCAGGACATTCTCCATCAGAAAAACTCATTGGAGAGAATCTAGATAAGATAATCAGTGCACATAAACATAGAAGACTGATTGTTTCGACATTTGCATCAAATATTGGTAGAATTATCCAAGTTATCAATAGTGCAATTAAATACAATAAAGTCATTTTCCTTGCTGGAA
The DNA here is from genome assembly GCA_963537415.1 of uncultured bacterium. Taxonomy (GTDB): domain Bacteria; phylum Patescibacteriota; class Gracilibacteria; order Absconditabacterales; family Absconditicoccaceae; genus HOT-345. The sequence goes on from CAUTDF010000005.1 coordinate 8,124, forward strand.
GATCTATGGTAGCTAATGTTCAGCTTTGTCAGGAGCTAGGATATATCACTGCACCAAAAGGAATGATTCGTCAGCTCAGTGCTGAAGCTGAAACCCTTCCAGATGAAAGAGTACTTGTTCTTTGTACAGGTTCTCAGGGAGAGGAATTCAGTGCTTTAGTGAGAATGTCAAAGTCAGATTTCAAAGACTTTACGCTAAAGCCTGAAGATGGAATTATCCTGTCTTCTCACACTATCCCAGGAAATGAAAAAGCAGTAATCGGAATGATCAATGATTTGATCAGACTTTGAGTTGAAGTTATTGACGAGCCAGGTTTGGATATCCATACTTCTGGACACGGATATCAAGAAGATCTAAAACTGATGATGTCGCTCTTAAATCCAGATTTCTTCTGTCCTATTCATGGAGAACCATACATGAGACATGCAAACAAGAAAGTTGCAATGATGATGGGAATTCCGGAACATCATGTGCTTTTGCCAGATAACGGGCAAATTATTGAGATGTATGATGATGTGATGTTCACCTCTGAAAAGAGAATCAAGCTCGATACCGTAATGATTGATGGTAAAGGAAAGGGGCATCTTTCAGGAGAATATGTGATGAAAGCGAGAAATATTATGGCAGAAAGTGGTGTTGTTGGATTGATTTTCAAAGTTGATACCAAGACCAAAGAGCTCGTTGGAAATATTCAAATCGAGTCAAGAGGATTTGTATATTCATCTGAGGTAAAGAAAATTCATACACAGATTGTTGAGTTTGCAAGAGCAAAATATAGAGATAACTCAAAAAAGAAAATGGAGATTAAAGATAATCTTAAATCTATTAGAGAAGATCTTGGAGAATATATTACAAAGATTATCGGCAGAGTTCCTATGCTTATGCTCATGTATGTGTATATCAATAGAGAAGCTGTTCAAAATATTCAAGTTGAACCAAATGATGAAATTATCGGGATGACACTTGAGGAACAAGGATATCAAGATTAATAGTTCATTATAAAAAAAGTCTGACTTTCGAGTCAGATTTTTTGTTTTTTAGTTTTTGGGGATTGTATCTCTGAAAACCTCTAAATGTACTAATATTTTTTCAGGTGCAGTTAAAAAATTGCATTTCTTCGTGTTTTTGATTATACTTAGCTTAGTATCTATTTTATATATTCTGAAAGCGATGAAACAGTCTTTAGACAGAGCAAAAAATCAAAAAACAGAATCAAAAAGGGAGATCTTTGCTTATCGCCTTGATAAAAATTGAGAAAAAACTTCCTGAGTATTGCTTAAAGTCCTCGCTGAAAGCCCAATAGGAGAGTGATTTTATGCGGCAGTTTCAAAAGTTGATCTGGATTTTAAGGGTAAAAAGCTCGCTTTCGCCAAAAAAACTTTCAAAAATCAAGATAAGGCCGTTCAGATCCAAGAATTCCAGCATAGTTTAGATATGCGAAGACGCCTAAAAAGTACAGGGCTGCCGACTTGGCAGACTTACAGACCAATCAAAGGAGAAAACCAAATTCTCATGACGCTTGGTAATAAAAACCAAGATATGCTTATTTCTCCGCATAATCTTTGAGAAAAAGAGAAGGTGTTTTTGCAAGAACATAGTCCCAATCTTTTGCGGGATCAAGAACTTTTCTTTCAGGATATTTTTTCTCTTATACAAAAATCGAGTGATAATAAACTTTCCTTAGCTTGGGATGCTTGTTTTTTGAAAGTTCATGATCAGAAGGTCTCTCTTCTTGTCGGAGATTTTGATCAAATCGGAGTTTGGAAAAGGAATGTGGATGAGCATATTATTTTCTCCTCAAATATTGAGCAACTTTGACTTTTTCTTCTTGAAATAGAAAAAAATCTGAACATTCAGCTTTATTCAGACTTTTTCACCTTTTTGATAAAACAGCAGAACTCTGGACTCATAAATCAAAAAATAGACCTCGAAAATCTTAAAGCAAAGGTATTATATATGATGAGTTAAGCTCCAGACTAATGCTTTAATTGCTCTTGTATTTCATTAAAAAACTCCTATTATTTCCTTGCTTTATCACTATTTGTTTATAGATGAATACACCAGCAGAGATTAGAGAAATATTAGAAAACAATCAGACTTTTGCCCTTTTTGGACACGAATATATCGATGGGGATGCGCTCTGAGCAATATTAGGACTTGGAAGACTCCTTGAAAAGCAGTGAAAAACAGTAAGCTATTTTACGCCTTATGCACCTAGTCGTGTTTTTTCTTTTCTCAATTGGGAAAAAAAAGTGAAAACTGAATTTGATTATTGAAAATATGATGTCCTTGTTTTCCTAGACTTTAACTCATATAAAAGAATCTCTGCGTTTACCAATGGGAGAGAGGAGTACTTTGATCCAATGCAAAAAGTAATTATAGATCATCATAAACCAGAATTAGAGCCAGTTAATACAGCGATCTACCGTGATCCAGAGGAGATTAGTACTTGTTCATTATTATATGATTTATGTTCGCAGTGGCGGCCAGAGTTGATTGATTCTGAGGTTGCAACATATTTATATATGGGACTCTCAACGGATAGTGGGAATTTCCGTTATGATGAGGGTGAGCAATCAGTAAGAGTTTTTCAGATTGCAGCCAATCTTCTCAAACTCTGAGCACAAAAAAAGGTTATTATTGATGAAATTTTCCGCAATAAGACCTACCGTAGTGTTCAGTTTATGCAGCTGCTACTTTCTAGAATGCAAAAGGTGAAATTTCAGCTTCCTTCGACAGAAAAAGAGACATTAAATCTGATTTATTCATTTTATGAAGATACTGATTTAGAGCAATATGCTGTAGATCACGATGAGGCTGATTATGGGCTCTATATCATGCAGGATATTAGAAATAATGATCTTGTTGTCCTTTTCAAAAAAGTCTGAATCTATCTCAAAGCATCTTTGAGAAGTAGAGGAGGAGTTGATTGCTCAGCTTTGGCAAGGAGTTTCTGATGATGAGGGCATCACAATGCGGCTGGGTTTAAAATTCAGGGCAGTGGATATCTAGAAAAAGATATCGCAGATAGCATCAAACAAATCCAGCAACATCTTGAACAAGTGATCCATTAGTTCTTTATTTTTTATCGTATCTGATGTGGAAGTCGCTTACAACCTCAAAAAAAATCAGTCTTCAATTTACAATGTTCTCAGTTGGAGTTTTATTGATTTTTTGATTTTTGGTAAACGGAATCTATTTTTGGAGCCGATATGTGCCTCGGGAACCAAGTTCCGATCTTATTGGGATAACATGAGAAAAAATTATTGATCCAGATCCGGATCCTAGAAAGATTCGTATCTTCTTAGAAAAAGAATTTCCTAATCGCGAACATCGTTTTACAGTTGAAAGTCCAGAGGTGCAAGAACTCATGAATGCTCGCGTCGTTCAGTCAATTTCAAAGTTTGGAGACTATTATTTGCACTATACAATTAGGTGAAGACAGGTTTTTGTTCGTAATGTAACTCCACAGGTAGAGGCACAGCTTTCTTTGATTTGGGTGATGGTTTGGTTGATTGCTCTAGGAGGAGTAGGTTCTTATCTGATTTCTCTTCTCTTTGTAAAAAACGCATTAAAAAAACTGAACAAGCTCAACGCCTTTCTTGGAAACTTAGATTTGGATCATTTGGATACTACGATAGATATATCTGGGAGTCCGCATGATGAAATCAATAGAGTCAGTCAGAAGTTTAATCTTGCACTTCTAAAGATCAAAAAGCAGGCTCAAGGACTCAAGGATTTTGTAAAAAATGCTTCTCACGAGCTGAAAACCCCATTAATGACGATCTCAACATTGATCGATATTTCTAAAAAGACGCATGAATATGAGGAAACGCTTTCCAAAATCAAAGCTGAGGCAAAGCAGATGGATGCTCTACTAGAGATTTTGCTCTTGATAACCCAGCTTGAAGAAAAGATTCAGCTTCCAAAGGAAAAGATTGATATTTCAGAATCGCTAGAGAGCTTGCTGTATCAGTATCAACTAACCCATCAGCAAAAAAATCTGAGGATCACTACTCAGATTCCACATTCTTTGCACAAAGAAGTAAATCCACAATGACGAACCAGGATTGTGAGCAATCTTCTCTCAAACGCCTTTAAATTTGTCCCAGACGGAGGGGAAATACACATCCAGTTAACTTCTCAATACTTGAGTGTTTACAACTCTGGAGAGCAGATATTGCCTGAGTTTAGAGCCAAGATTTGGGAGAGATTTTGGCAGGCTGAGGACTCTCATACCGACACTAAGAGTTTTTGACTTGGATTATACTTAGCGCAGCTTTTTGCACAAAAACAGAATTTTGAATTAAGATTAGATGAAAAAACTGAAAATTGAGTCAGATTTATTTTAGATTTTTATACTTCTTAAATATGAAAACAAGTATTTTGCTTGTAGAAGATAATCAAACTATAGGTCAGAATATTCAAAAGTATTTAGAATTAGAAGGGTATTCTGTGTTGTGGGTACAGAACTGATCATACGCAAATGAGGTTGTTAAACATCAGGAGTTTGATCTAGTTTTGCTTGATCTAATGCTGCCTGGAACCGATGGTCTTGTTGTTGCAAAGACGATTAAACACCATCAGGAGCAGACTCGTATCTTGATGATGACAGCAAAAGGGCAGTTAGAAGATAAACTTGAAGGATTTGAGGTTTGAGCTGATGATTATTTAGTTAAGCCTTTTGATTTGGAGGAACTGGTTGCTAGAATTGAGGCTTTACTCAGAAGATCTGTGCAAAAAGATGTTGTGAGTTACGGAGTTCTTACCTTGGATAACTTGCAGAAAAAAATATTTAAAAGTTGAGAAGAAATTAAGCTCTCCCTCAAAGAATTTCAGATTTTGGAACTTCTGATCCGTAATAAGGGGATGGCGCTCTCAAGGTTAGATATTATTGAGGAAATTTGGGGTTGAGATGCGGGTTTTGAGGAAGATGGGAAGCTTGATGTGTATCTTTCTACAATCAGAAGAAAAATCTGAAAAGAGATGATTGAAACCATCAAGGGCTATGGATATAGATTGATATCAGATAAAAATAGTAGTGAATAACTACTATTTTTTGATTTAAGATTAATTTAAGGTATATGGATATACTCGCTAGCGTTCACTTGAGAGCTATGGCTCTGTATTTGGACTTTTATCTACTAAAATTGTAGAGAATGAAATTGAAAAATAAGTTTGTTGTTTCAGTATTCGCATTTTCCTGCTTTGCTGTGACTGGTAGTGGCGTTTTTGCCAGTGGTCAAGCTACGCAGTCAAGTATTCCTTTATTGCCAGGGATTGTAAATGATGTGCAGTTAGAGTGATCTTTTTTGCCGTCTGTACTAAAAAAACTTCCATTCAAAGAATTAGATCTCAACCCAGATCAAAAGCGCCATTTCCAAGAGTTGTGGACAGCGTTCAAGCTTGCACAAAAACAGATGATTGAAAAAATGCAGCAGGCAGCTACCTTACAAGAAAAGGAAGCTTTGAGAATTGAACGAGATGCAAAGCAGCTAGACTTTCAAAGTCAGCTTTTAGCTTTTTTACCAGAGCAACACAAAAGTCAGTTAAAAGAACTCTCAGCTACTAAATTCAAAAAGAGTAAGGAGACAGAAAAAACAGATACCAATTCTACTAACTGAGAAGAGGTCTATGGTTTTCTTTGGTCTCTTTTAGATCAAAATGGACTAACTTCGCAGCAAAAATATGAAATCAGAGTTTTGGAGATGAAAAAACAGAAAGCTATGCAAGAGCTAGTTCAAAAAATAGCTTCTCTCAGTACATCAGAGATGGCTAGCTTAGAACAAGAGATTGAGCAGGTAAATACAGAGTTCCTCACAGCACTTAAAAAATATATTTCCGAGGATAAAATCCAGGAATATTTAGAGTTTCTCTGAGAAATTCAACAGCGAAACTCAAAAGTAAAGACAAAACCTGTTCAATCTTCTCAGATTTTGACTCAGAAGATGGGTTAGAAAGGAAAAAAATTATTACAAGAAGAGAGAGAAATCAGATTTTCTCTTTTTTCTGTTCGATAGATTTTTTGTCTCCGTCTATCTACTTGACTTTCTATGGGAATTAGATATACTACTGTTCCTATGTTTAAGAAATGCTTTTATTTTAGCAATTTTCATGCAGAGTATCTTGGATAAACTCTATGATAAAACCAGAGATGATGCAATCTCTGAAATTTTATCGCTCTATGACCAAGGAGAGGCCGTTGTTGTAAATTTTCTCTACTTCGCAGTGATTGCCTCTCAAAATCTTTTTGAGGATGGAGAAAAAACTGAAAAAGAAAAAGAATACAAAAAAATCCTCTTAAAATCAGATTTTTTACTACCTGATGGGATCGCACTTCAGCTTTTTTATGCCTTTGCTCGCCTCTGTGGAAAGGTAAAATCTCCACATCCTTATTGGCTTAAGAATCTAAACGGAACAGATTTTGTGCCATATTTCCTCTCAGATCTCAAGAAAAAATACTGAAGTCAGAAAATTTGTCTACTTTTGTACGGAACTCGTCCTGAGTATCTCCAAAAAGCTGAGGATACTCTAAAATTTCAGTGATATAATGTGATTTATTCTCAAGATGGATATTCAGATTTTGACTGGGAGAAAGCAGATGCTGCGCTTGAGGAATATCAAGATACAATCAATGTTTTGCTTGTTGCAAGATCAACGCCAAAAATTCCTCTTCAGGAACTCTGGACGAGTAGAAATTACCAAAAAATCCAGCAGAGGAAGCTTCTTGTCTTCAATACTGGAGGTCTGCTCGACTTTATCGCAAAAGTCCAATCAAGGGCTCCAAAGCTCTGGAGAACCCTAAAACTTGAGCGACTTTATAGACTGATCACAGATCCAAAAAGAAATCTGAAAAAAGTCGCAAATTCCTTTCTCCTTTTCCCGTATCTATTTAAGTATTGTCTTTTTTGAGGAGCGAAAAAGTCCTCGTAATTTTTTAGGAACAAGCGTTTTTTACTATTCTAAAAGGGCTTTTTTACTTATCTGTGAATTGTAAACTATGTTCCAAAAACTTCGCAAAACAAAACATCTCTTCCGAAAAGTGTGTTGAGCTTTGCTTTGAGGATTAGCAGTTATTATTCTGAGTATTAGGATTTTCTGAGGCTATATTCCGATGATGCGGTTTATCTCTCATCTCTTACCCTATCATGATTTCTATAGTGATGGATTCTTTTCTACCAGATGGCTTCATACGAGGACAGAGGCACAATACTATTCACCACGAAATCCGATGGACACTCCATGGTGTATTTTTGAACCTCCGTTCTTTCCGTCCCTCGGTCAAATACCAAATCATCCAAGTTATCAAGATATCGTCTTTGATACTCCAATAAATACCAATAAAGACCATAGATTCTTTAGGTTAACTTTAACACAGGAAGAATTTTATCAGTCAGTTTTTATCGTTGATTCAGGAAAATACAAGATAGAGCCATTAAAAATTGCAGTTTTTGAAGAGGAGTGGTGAAGATGATATCGCCCTCGTAATCCTTCTGGCTTTGTCTATTTTAAGACCGATTCTAATCCAGAAGATTTCTTTGAACAAGTTGATTACTCAGATAGAGAGCATTGAACTGTCTATCTCAAAACAGGTATCGAACGCGGAAGTATCATGACTTGCTTCAATAATAGATATTCTACTTGAGAACTTGCGATTATCCCGGTTGATAATTTGTATTGACAGAGACTGAGCAAAGAGCATAGCTTTTTCGCAGGACAAAAGATTTATGTTTTGTTTTATATGCCAGAAAATATCCAATTTACTGTGAAAAAAGAAAAAAATCAGATTCCTTTTCTCTAATTTTCCAAAATCTTTTATCCTCAGAGCTTTCTGGTATTGACATAAAATTTGCTTCGTTTACTCTAAAATTTCTCTTCAAAAAAGTCCTCTTTCTCTTGATTTTTCCTCTTGTTTTGCTATTAACAAAGAAGTCGACTTCTGTGAAAAAATAAAAGGTAAAAGAGGAGAAGGTCAGCTTTTTTAGTTTTTAGAATTGGGAGATGAGACCGGTATATGCTGCTTTGGAGTATTCAGATGCTGAGAGAATTTATAAAGTGAGTGAAACCTTAGATAATGGCTTGCTCTTAGATATTTATATTCAGCTTCATTCTGAGAAATTCTTGGAATATCAAAAGGAAATTTTACAAGAATTTGTCGCTGATTTCCTAGACAAGACGAAGGATCAACCTCTAACTTCAAAAGAAATTGAGCAGCTTTTAGAGTCAGAACTTCAAAAACTTAATACAAAACTCCAATCTTTCGCAGATAAACTTCGCGATGTTCCAAAGTGCGATTTAAGAGGATATGTGCAGGTTATTGTAGATCAGACAGTTAAGACTTGGATGATTGGAAAGACAACACTCATGATTTTCCGTGATGAAAAAGTTTACTCAGTTTTAGAAAATTCATATCAGGAACAAACCAATATTGATCAGTTTTCTGACTTTATTGGAGGAGAGATTGAGAGGGGAGATGTATTTATGTATGCAGGGACAAAGCTCTCTGATATCCTAGATCAGCAGGACCTTGATGAACTTCAACAGGTCTTGAGCAATGAAAATGCAGCAGCAATGCTTGATGTACTTGGAGATATCCTTGGAGCAAGAGTAGAAAAACCTCAAATCTGATTTTTGTCTTCTTTTAGTATTACAGGTATTGATTTATCAAGAACTGTTCCTTCAAAAAGAGGAGGAAAACTCACCGCACTTGCTTCAAAATATACTTCAAAAGTATTCTGAAAGGTTAATCTCTGAGCTTTCAACCAAAAAGCAAGACAGTACCTTAAAGGAAATATGTGATATTATTTGATGGCTTGAGGACTAGGAATTGTTATTCTATTCCTTGGATATGCGGTACTTTCTCAGCTCAGAGGTGGGACACAAAGTGTAACCTATACAACAGCCACAGGAGGAACTGCAAGTCTAACCTTAGATCAGATCAAAGCGGATATTTTTGCATTCCAGACGCTTGATCCAAATAGTGATGAAAAATCAGTTAAATACAATGAAATCCTTCAAAAACTTGGTCTGCTTGAGCAAAAAGGAATGTGGGCAGAGGATGTGAAAAATCTTAGAGAGAGTCTCAAGGCTAGCTATGAGCAAGGGTTTAATGTGATGACAATCAAGTCATTATCTCAATTCGATGATGAACAAACAGGAAGAAAAACCTGACTTATTACCTTTTCTGAGACAGAAAAAGCAAAACTCTGAACTCCAATTAGTGTAAATGTTGCTTCTCAAATCAATATCTGAGGTAAGCTTTGAGCTCTGCTAGGTAGTGTAAATGAAAATACGAGAGGAACTCTTGTTGAATATAATGTGGGTTCTGACGCTAAAGATTGTAGTTTAAGCTTGAGTAAAAAGGGACTTTTCTGTTATACTGCAGGAGGAGAGCTCTTCTTTGTCTCAAAAACTGGTATTGAGACTATGGAAACAACTGATGGTGAGCGATCTACAAAAGATATTGGAGGTATTGGCACCTACAATAAAACAAGCATTTATCTTTTCCAGCATTCACCTGCTAATTTCGCATCTGTATTCCTAACTAGATATATTAATATTGCTGGTTCTGAATCAAAATATAAAAACGGTCAGAATTATACTGTTTTGACAGCTTCTGGAGCAAGTCTCCCTAGTCAGATGGAGGGATTCGCAATTGATGGAAACTTTATGGCGCGGTGAGATGGTGCTTTATATCAGTTCTGGAGAAGTTCAAATGTTTCTTCTAGACTTGATTATCGTCAGGTACCTATTGTCTGAGGAGATAAAGTTTCATCTAACTATTCAAATAATGTGAAAGTCCTAGTAAGTAGCTCTTCACCTTATATCTTCCTTTTCGATAGAGATAATCAAACCTTTACTGTTTATGAATCTAGTCCGACAAAGGTTAATGATAACTACAAAACTTCATTCAAACTCTACTATATGTTTAGATTTAAGTTTGATTTGTCTACAACAAATACCCGTGTAGTTGATGTTGCAGTGCCAGAAAGTACAAATGATAGACCAGAACTCTATATCTTGACTACTGATGGACTCAATAAAATCAATCTTTATGAATTTATTGACTCGCTCAAAGCTCAGAAATCACTCAAGGAGGTGACAGAGCAATAAAAAAATAAAAATCTGATTTTAGTCTTTCTCTGTGCTCAAAATGCTAGAATGATAATAAATACTTTTGTAAACTTTAATTCTAGATTGAGTTTTATGAGTATTCTTGCTCAAGATACAGGATAAAAATCAAAAAAATCAGATTTTTTTTCTTAGAAATTACCTAGTCTCTGTAAGGAGCTTTAAAGCCTGTGAAATTGATTTATACTATTTATTATGTTAAATGAAACCACTAAAAGCTCAAGAAATTAGAGAAAAGCGACACAATTTTTGGCTCAGTAAACAGCATGAGCACTTACCAGAAGCCTCTCTAATCGCAGATAAGGATTCAACAGCCCTTTTTAATGTTGCCGGAATGCAACCTCTTATCCCTTATCTTGCTGGTAAAAAGCACCCTTTGGGAACAAGGCTTTTTAATATCCAAAAATGTGTCAGAACTGTTGATATCGATGAAGTGGGAGATAATTCTCATTTGACTTTTTTTGAGATGATGGGAAACTGGTCGCTGTGAGAATACTTTAAAAAAGAAGCCGTTCAGCGAAGTTATGAATTTCTTGTTCATGTGCTAGAGTTTGATCCTCGTAAGTTAGCAGTAACTGTTTTTGAGGGAAATGCTGATGCACCGAGAGACGAGTTTACTGCTCAGGCTTGGGAAGAAGCTGGGATTCCAAAGGAGAGAATCTCCTTCCTTGATGCGAGCAATAATCGATGGAGTCCTGGTCCTGTAGGACCTTGTGGATCAGATACTGAGATTTTTTACCGAGTCGGAAATTCAGAATTCCCTCCTGAGTGAAGCAATGTTGCAACTGATGAGGATAACTGGCTCGAGATCTGGAATAATGTGTTTATGGAGTTTTATAGAGATGAAAAGGGAGAACTAACAAAACTCTCACAACACAATGTTGATACCGGAATGGGGTTTGAGAGAATGTGTAAGGTTATGCAAAATAAGGAATCTGTCTATGAAACTGATCTTTTCACTCCATTCTTGGAGATGCTAGAAAAAAATACAGGACTTTTCTATGCGGACAATAAGAGAAGATTTAGAATTATCGCTGATCATCTGAGGACAAGTTTTATGCTCATCAATGACGGTTTGACACCATCAAACCTTGGAGCAGGTTATGTTTTGAGAATGATTATTAGAAGAGCATATTATAATCTTTTCTTACTTAAAAAGTTCTCTCAGAGTGAACTAGATCTCTTTGTCTCAAAGGCATTGGAAGCATTTAAGGGGCTTCGCGACTTTGATGAATTGACAATAAAAAGAGTTCTCTTGGCAGAAATTACTCAGTTTGAAAAGACGCTTGCCAATGGAGAAAAAAATCTGAATGATTTTCTCAATAAACTTGAAGCTCAAGGAGAAAAGGTACTTTGATGAAGTCAGACTTTTATGCTTTATGATACCTATGGATTCCCACTTGAGATCACCAAGGAAATCGCAGCAGAAAGAGGATTTGATGTTGATGTTGAAGGATTTCAGAAGGCTCTAGAAGAAGCAAGAGAAAGATCAAGAACCTCAGGAAAAGAATTCTTCCAAAAGGGAACTGATTGGTCAAAGTATTTGGAGGGAATTCCGACAACGACTTTTACTGGATATGATAGTCTTGAATTGGAAAATATGAAACTCCTGAAAGATATCCAAACTGAAGATGGACAAAGAGTCTTACTCTTTGATAAAACGCCGTTTTATCCAGAGATGTGAGGTCAGGTGTGAGATTCTGGAACGCTTATTCTTGATAATGGAGAAAAGCTTCATCTTGTTGGAACCCAGAAAGTCGCAGGAGTTATACTACATTTTGTGGGGTAGTATCCAAAAAAATAAAAAGCTGATCAAACTGAAAGATCAGTTTTTTCTTTTGAAAATAAAAAAGAGATTGCTATACTCTAAAAAACTTTATTCCCATATTCTTCGTATGCAAATTACCTCGCTTTCTTTTCTTAAATCTGCTTCTAAAGTTGCTGAATGTCCTCCTGTTTCTTTGCCAGAATTTGCGGTGATTGGGAGATCAAATGTTGGAAAATCAACCCTGATCAATATGCTGATGAATCAGACTATCGCAAAGTCTTCAGACAAGCCTGGAAAAACGCAGCTTATAAATTATTTTCTTGTTAATGAAAACTGGTATTTTGTTGATTTACCTGGATATGGGTATGCAAAAGTTAGCTTAGAATCTAGAAGGAAGCGAATTAATGAAACATATGAGTATTTTCTCCAGAGGAAGCCATATATTTTTGTTTTGGTTGATGGATCGATTCCTCCTCAGAAGATTGATCTAGAGTTTATTGCCGCCCTACAGGAGGAGAATCTCAGCTATGCACTGATTATTACTAAGGCGGACAAGGCTAACCAAAAAACGCTCAGCCAAAATACTAAACTTCTCAGGCAGCAACTGCAAAAGATTACAAAAAAAATGCCTGAGATACTCCTTTCTTCTTCCGTTAAAAAAACAGGAAGAAATCAGATTTTAGACCTTATAGAGGCTAAGATTGCTGAAAAAACGATTTAATCAGATTTCTCTTGTTTTTTTCTGTTAAATAACTATTATCACTATTTCAAAATAGGTGCTATTTTATTCAAAACAAAGAAAATGGACTTTGACCCAAAAAAAAATTATTATGAGATATTAGGTGTGAGCGAGAATGCAACCGCTGATGAAATCAAGAAAACTTTTAGAAAAGAAGCGGTAAAACACCATCCAGATCGCTGATGATCAAAAGAAAAATTTCAGGAAATTAACGAAGCATATCAGATTCTTTCTGATGAACAAAAAAGACAGCAATATGATATGTATAGAAAAGGAGGATTCTGAGGAGGTGCTTGAGGTTTTGATTTCTGAGGATTTGGCTGAGGTGGAGCTCAGTTTGATTTTTGAGATATTGGAGATTTGCTCGGAGGTATGTTTTGAGGATTCTGAGGTGGATCTAGAGCGAGAAGAAAAACCAAATGAGATGATCTTGAAAAACATATTGAAATCAGTTTTGAGGAAGCATATCTTGGAGTTAAAAAGAAGATTTCCTATACCAGAAATGTGAAAACTGAATGAGTTACTGAGGAACCTTGTACACACTGTAATGGAACAGGAAGAGTAGTTCAACAGGTGCAATCTTTTATGGGAGTAATGCAGACGCAGGCTGCTTGTCCTGAGTGTGGAGGGACTTGAAAAATCTATAAAAAAGATGGTAAAGTACTTGGAAATGGCGGATTAGAAGCTAAAAAAGAAATCCTTGAGCTCAATATCCCAGCAGGTATCAAGTCTGAGAGCTATCTAAAGTATGCAGAAAAGGGAGATGAAGCATTTTGAGGGCTTCCTACTGGAGATTTGTATGTTAAGATTTTTGTTGCGGAAAGTTCTAAATATCAGAGGAGGGGAGACGATCTTTGGGTAAAAGCTGAGGTTTCGCTTTTTGATCTTGTACTTGGAGGTGAGGTTGAAGTGCCTCATCCAGAGTGAAAAACTAAGGTTAAAATACCGAAAGGAACTCAAATCTGACAAAAGATTCGCATTGCAGGAAAGTGATTTGGTGAGAAGTGACTTTTCTCTCGTAAAGGAGATCTTATTTTAGAGCCAACGATTCATATTCCTAAAAAACTTTCAAAAGAACAGGAAAAGCTACGAAAGTCTCTCAAAGAGACGTCAACAGGAAAAGAATCTGATTAAGTTCAGATTTTTTTCTTTTTTAGAAAAGATAGAAAAAACTGACCTTGAAAGTCAGCTTTCTCTTTTAGTTTCTCTTATCTATCAAAGAGTCCATCAATATGTTTTTTATCCATCTTTACAAAGAATGGCCTCCCATGCTGACAAACAAACATTCATGGAATCATTGAAAATCCATCAGCTACAAGTTGCTCCATTTGGAGATATGAGAGTTTATGACCAGCTTTAATCGATGCTTTACAGGCTTTTGTTGCATAGATTCCATCTAAAATATGATCAAAGCTAATCTCATCTAAGTAGAGTACATAATTGAGCAGAGCTCCCATATCAATCGGATATACTACAAAAACCTTTGGTAACGCATAAATCGCAATCACATTCTCACCAAGCATTCAAATATCAAATCAAAGCTGGTTCAATTCTTCTATTTTTTCTTCTAGATTTGCTACTTGTGTTATTTCAAATTTTAGTGGCTGAAGAAGAGGTTCAGAGCTGAGATCTTTTTCAATTTTCATTTTCTCAAATGCAATCCTTTCTGCTAGAGCATGCTGATCAATTAGGTAGAGCGCATCATCAGCCTGTAGAGCAATATACATATTCCAGAGCTGGCCAAGGATTTGATATTCTCAAATCTCCTGATGGAAAAAGAATTCTTGCTCTTTTCTATGCTCATCCAAGCTTCCAAAGTGGCTAAATGAAATATTTTCTTGTGGAGAGAAAAGACTAGTAGAAAAAGGCTTCTCTCTATTTTGAGCTTGCTCTTCTCCAAGATGGACTCCTTCAATCAAACCAGAAAAGTCAGTTTGAGAAAATTGGCTTTCTATCTGCGCTTGTCAAAAGGTAGAAAAATCTGATTTTTGTTGAAGTTCACCTTGCTTCCCAAAAAACTCATTTCCAATACTTCCGATCTTATGATTGCCGAGCAGTTGTAGAATACTCTGATAGACCGCTCTATAAATCTGCTGTGAATTCATAAATTTTACCTGCAGTTTTGCAGGATGGACATTGACATCAACCTCCTGAGGATCAATCTCTAGCATCAAAATTACTAGCGGATATTCTCCAGGAGTGATCTGCCTACTATACGCATCCATAATTGCTTTTTTGATAATTTTGTCTTGGACTGGACGAGAGTTTACATAAATTTTGATATTTTCAGCAGAGCCAAAACGTAAAGTAGGATCTGATACAACTCCAGTAACCTTGAGAGAATCTTCTTTGTATGCCAGAGGAATTAATTTCTCTGACCGATCTTTTTTGAAAATATCTAAAATTCTAGTAGCTAACTCACGACTTGGCTTGAGATCAAAAACGAGTTTATCGTTCTTTTTTAGGACAAATGCCTTATCATAGTGATAAAGTGCTACATCAATAAAATAATTATAGCAATAGTAAAACTCTGTCTGTGCAGATTTTAGAAACTTGAGTCTTGCAGGCACATTATAAAACAAGTCTTCAACTCTAATTAAAGTCCCATGTTCAAAAGGAACTGGAAGATGAGAAATCAGATTTTCATTTCCTCTTCTCACGAGCTTTGTTCAGATTTCAGCATATTGAGTCTTCGTTAGTACAGTAATTTTACTTACTTCAGCGATACTTGCCAGAGCCTCTCCCCTAAAACCATAACTCTCTAAGGAATACAGATCTTTTTCGCTCTCAATTTTTGAAGTTGCATATCTTTCTAAGAGTAAATCCATATCAGAAAGCTCAATTCCAGTTCCATTATCTTCTAGTGCAAGCAATGATTTACCTCAGTCGTTGATTGTGATTTCAAGTTTTGTTGCCTCTGCATCAAGAGAGTTTTCAACCAGTTCCTTCAAAAGCGAGGCTGGCCTTTGTACTACTTCTCAAGCCTTAAGTCTATTGATCACATAATCAGGTAATTTATGAATACTCATAGTTCACTACTTACAAAAGAGAGATAAATAGCCATCTTCAATATTTCAGAAGATAAAAAATCAGATTTTTTCTTCTTTCTCTCCAAAATTTTAAGGCTAATAATCTGATTTTCTGCTTGCTTTTTGATGGCAAAAATTCAATATATATATACAGACTTAAAGATTTTTATCAAGCTTATTTAATATGCTTTCTGATATAAAAAGTTTTATCAAGCTCTATGCTCCCTACCTCAAGCGAGGATTCTTGATTTTTTCCGGAATATTTATGCTGGTGGCGGTTCAGACCTATGTAAATTATACAACAATTATTGAGAAAACACTTCAAGTCCAGGAACAAACCAAGAGAGTAAAAGATGAAATTAGCTATTTTAATAACTTCCAGCTCAAATATCTTAATTCCTCTCATGCAAAAAAACTTCTTGCTCATGAAAATAATATTCTAGAGCCCTGAGAGGCAGTAATTCTTTTTAAAGCGAAAAAAGAACCTGAATCTAAAGAACTTCTACCTGCAGAAACCTTACAAAATACGCCTCGAGAAGAGCGAAAATCCTTCTTCTCTCAAAAAATTAGTGCAATTTCTCCAGAAGGCTAGAAGATAAGAAATCAGACTTTTATCTTCTTGTCTAGGAGTTTGTGATCTAAGATTTTTTTAGCTTTCCATCATGCTAAAATGCTCATACAAAAATATTTTATAAAATTTCTTTTTTTCTTGATAGTTCTCTTTGGGGGATTTTGACTCTCATTTTCATTTGCAACTTCAACTCCTAGTCCAGCGACAAAAACTCAGTTTACAAAAGAGGAGTTTATTAGTTTCTTAAGTTCTCTAGATATTTCGGCTCCAATCCTCTATTGAGACCATCCGCTTTCTCGTTATGAACTAACAAGGTTGCTTAATGCTGTAGAGTGTGAGGACTGTTTTCTGCCATCTCCAAATGTTGTTAGAACCTATACTCAACAATTTTGGTCTTCTTTTATTCAGCTCCCATGAAAGGACTTTAGGGATATTGAGTATAAAAGTGCTCCTTATCAGGGGAAAGATTACTATTATTGTGTTGCTTATATTGGAGATAGGACTTATATGAGAGGGTATCCTCTGGCGATGAAAGCTGAATCGCCCCTTTGTTGAGGGAATTTTTGTGGAGCTGGAGGAGTAACTAGAGCTGAGTTTTTTCAGACATTAACCAATCTCCTCTCTGAGAGAGTTGCTAGTAACTATACAGCATCATGGACAGATATTAAAACACGAATCCAAAAGCATCAAAAATCTGATTGGGCATATCGTCAGTTTAGTGAGGATGAGATTAAAACAATTGAAATCGCACCATCAAGAACACAAAAACTTAAAGATGGGAAAGAACTCAATATTTACCTTAAATATTGTACCTATGAACCGAGAATGTGTGGTTTCTCAACCTTTCCTCAGCTTCAGTCTAAAGTTTGGCCTCTAGGACAGGTAAATCTGTTGATAAAAGAGGGGATTATCTCATCAGAAGATATCTCAAATCTCTCAAAAGTTATTACTCCAAAAGAGGCAATTGACAAACTCTACTATGTCTACTCTCTACATACAAAATGTGATGCAAACCTAGACTATGACTGTGACTGAATTACCAATCATAAAGATAATTGTCCTAATACCTATAATCCTTCACAGGCGGATATGGATACTGACGGGTTTGGCGATGTTTGTGATGATGATATTGATTGAGATAATCAAAAAAATCCTATTGGACTTGTAGATGAAACCTGAAATATCAATTATAAAATATTGAAAAATCAGAGTTTATCTGATAAAACTCCATTGGGAGATTTAGAGCAGGATACCTATTCTTTTCTAAAGATTAATCAAATCTGAGATGTGGCTCCCTATCTTGTAAAATTCCAGCTTCTTAGTAAAAAAACACCAAAATCAGTACAGCGAGATTTCTGAGATGGACAGATAGGAAATGGTAGTGATGCCAGTCATAGCTATAAAAATCCTTGACTCTATACCATTAGGGCTAAAGTAACAGGGAATAATTGAGAAATTAGGATCGTTTCAAATCAGCTTTTTATTTGAGAGTCTCTCAATACGAATTACGCTCTCAACATTAAAGCACCTAAAATCAACTGAAATACTGCGACTTTTGAGGCTGAGAGTTTAGGAAGAATAGATACTTTCAAGTGGAGCAATTCTGCAACTTCTTCAGCAAAAAACTCCGATACTGCAGGAACTTTTATTACAACTCTCTCAACTGGAGCGAGAAACAATATTACCCTCAAATGATTTTATCAGTGAAAACTTGTTGCTGCGGCATCCGTTGATATCAGATGGTATAAATGAAAATATATCTCCTCAAGCCTAAATTTTACTCCTTTTCAGAAACAACTCAATCAAAAAATCTGAATCTCTACGAGCCTATCAGATCTTTCCGTTAGAGATGTTAAAATAATTAGGTGGGATCTAGGAGATTGAACTACTTCGACAAATAACCAACTTGTGACCTCTCATATCTATACCGAAGCTTGAAGAAAAAATCTCGTGCAGAGGATTGAGCTTGAGAATGGGGAGGAACTAATTACAACGACCTCTTTTACTATGCAAGATCCCAAAAGTTCAGGAAATTACGCTGTAAATCTAGAATATCTTAGTTTTTCAAACCAAAAAATCTGAATTAGGCTTTTGCCTTTAGGATTTAGGTCAGTGATTCCTCAGATAAATATTGCCTTTACTCCAACCGAACAACTTACAAGGACTAATCTCTGATATTTCGGAGAAAATATCTATTATGACCTTGGATACCAATGACTATTAAAAATAAAAACAACAACACACGTATATGCTGGTCTAGTGCTTAAATCTGAAAGCCTTGTCTCTCCAAGTGGAGATACAATCAAGTGAAAGGATATGTTCCTTGATACAAAAGTGCTTTTTTCTGGATTAAATTGTGATTTAGATAAAGATTGAGTTCCAGATATTTATGATAGCGATATTGATGGTGATGGTAAACCAAACCTCCTCGGAATGATTATAAAGGAAAACTCTGACTGTAGTCTTGTGCCTGGTGATAATGTAAATCTCAATCTCTATAATCAGCATTTTGGAGTTTGTAGTTTAGATAACTGTCCTTTTGATGCTAATCCAGATCAAGCTGATCTTAATGCAAATGGAGTTTGAGATGTTTGCGAGTGAAAAAGCGCATGTTGAGATGGGAAAATTGACGAGTGAGAGACTTGTTTAAACTGTCCTCAGGATGTCTGAGAGTGTACATCAATTTGTGGAAATGGGAAAGCAGAACCAGGTGAAACCTGTGAAAATTGTCCTCAGGATGTTCCAGTCTGTGAAAAAACGTGCTGAAACGGAAAAGTAGATCCAGGCGAAACTTGTAAAACTTGTCCTCAGGATGTCCCAGTCTGCGAAAAAACGTGCTGAAATGGGAAAGTAGACCCTGGTGAGACATGTAGGACCTGTCCAGAAGATAGTAAAAACTGTCCAAAAGTCTGCTGAAATGGGATTATCGATCAATGAGAGACTTGTAAAACTTGTCCGCAGGATGTGCAAAGATGTTTCTCGCTCTGTTGAAATGGACAAATAGAATTCTCACTTTGAGAGGAATGTGATGATGGTCCAGAAAACTGAAAAAATGGAGCCTGTTCATCAGAATGTAAAAATCTTCAGCTCTGCTGAAATGGGAAAATTGACCAGTGAGAGACTTGTTCAACTTGTCCTCAGGATGTTCCAACTTGTGATCGTGATGGAGATGGAATTCCTGATGTGTATGATAGGTGCCCTGATGTCCCAGAGGATAAAAATGGTACTAAAGATGAGGATTGATGTCCGGAGATACCTGCTCCTTGCTTGGATAATGAAAAATGCCCGTTAGTAAATCCTGTTTGTAACTCATGTCCGTGTCAATTTGCTGATTTTAGCAATACACTGCATAAAAACGATAGTATCAGAGCCAAACTCTTTGATCAAAAGAGGAGAGTTCATTATAATTATTCTTCATTCACTGATATCAGACAATTTATCTATCCAGAAGAGTAATTACAGTTCTTAACTATAAAATAAAAAACTCTGAAAAAATTTGCTTTTCATTCTCAATCCGACTATACTTAATATGTCACTAAGGCAAAATAGCTTAGGACTAAAAGTATCAGCTTTATAAGCCTATTCTTTCAATAAACATTTGAGACCAAAAACAAAAACACAAAGAAACTCAGACTTTACTCTATTTCACCTGTCTCAAAGAAAGAATTCTCTTAAACCCTTAGGATGCTAAAGGTTGCTAAGATACTTTTATTTACCAAAAGAGCTTCGTAGTTTACGAAGCTTTTTTTATATTGAAAAAAGGCTTTATATCTCTATAGTTGATCTTAGTTTTATGCCTATTTCTAGCTATGTATTCCTTCTTAAAAACAAAAACACTGATTGTTGCTCTGGTATGCTATTCGTTTTTTTGAAGTTGACGAACATTAGCTTCTTCTCTTAATTATCATGATTTTTTGCTTTTCTTTCGATGAGGCTTAGAGCTTGATACTCCAGTTCAAGTGCAAGTCCTCCAGTATTCCAATCTTTCTCCATCAGATCCTCTTTATCCTTTCTTGCAAAAAGCAGTTGCTTATGGATATTTCCCAAACTATTCTGGAGCATTGCCGCTCAATGAACCAGCTTCACAAAAAAATCTTAATGAGCTTATCAATTACGCTTTCTGATTATCTATCCCAACAAAACAAGATAAAAACCTGACCTTTGAGTCTTTGCAATCTCAGATTCAGCTTTTAAAACCTGCTATTATTCAGACAAAATCTTATGCTGAAAATCATCTCAAATCCCAGATAACAACAATCCTCCAGGAGAGGTATCTCTATCCAGAGAAGCTTCCTCCCTTATCCTTACTCAACTCAACTGGAATTACCAATTATATCAGTCAGATTGAAGATCCTTATCTTGCGTATTATTCTCCTCAGGATGCTAAGCTTTTCCTAGCTGCACTTGAGAATAACCGTGCAGGAATTGGTGTTGCACTGAGTCCTTCAAATGAAGGCTATCCTGAAGTTATGAGAATAATCTCATGAAGCTCTGCAGCTCAAGCTGGACTCCAGGTTTGAGATCAGATTATACAAGTAGATGAGTATGATTTTGACCAAGAGAGAAACTTTGAGCAGTTCGTAGCTCGTATCAGAGGAGAGAAGTGAACACAAGTGACTATAAAGGTAAAAAGAAACCAGACTATTCTCTCATTTTCTCTAGAAAGGCAAAAGATAACCTTACCTCTAGTATCTTCATTCAATCATCAGGGCAAATGCTATATTCGTATTGAGGGATTTGATCGCTGAAGTAGTGATCAATTCTTCACTCAGGCAAAAAATCTTGGAGTATGTACGAGTTTGGCAATTGATCTAAGGGATAATCCTTGATGAATTGTTGATGAGGTAGTGGGTATACTTTCATCTTTTATATCTGAGAACCAGCTTCTCATCTCGCTAGAGAAGAAATCTATCACTGAATATGAATATGCAAAAAAATCAGATTTTTCTTTCCCTGGAGATCTATCAATTATGCTCTTGATAAATAAATCAACAGCGAGTGCATCCGAGATATTAACCGCTGTCCTCAAATATTACTTTCCAGAAAGAGTGACTATCATAGGGACTGCAAGCTACTGAAAATGAACAATGCAGGAAGTGGTGGAACTTTCAGATCATTCTCTTTTGAAATATACTTTAGCTTTGCGAAAAGTGGCTGATCAAAACTATTCAATAAATAAAGTATGAATTACCCCAGATCAAGAGTTATTAGATGATCCTAAAACTCCACAAGATGAGCTTTTAGACTCACTTGGTTTAACTCAATAATGCAGAAATGCAAAAATTAACCTATAAAACAATTGCCGTTCCTCTTAAAGTTGAAATTCCAAAAATTAAAGGATCCAGATTTTTTGCGACGCTTTTTCCTATTCAGTCAAAGCAAGATGCAGATACCTATCTTGAGCAGATAAGAAAAGAGTACTATGACGCGACACATAACTGTTATGCACGAAGATGTGGTGTTCAAGCCAATCAGGACCTGTTTTGAAATCGAACTCTTTCTCCTAAACTTCAGAGATCAAGCGATGATTGAGAACCAGCAAATACTGCTTGAAAGCCAATCTTATCCGTCATAACTGGAGAAGAAGTGTTTGATATCTTAGTAGTTATAACGAGGTATTTTTGAGGAACGCTTCTCTGAGTTGGCGGGCTTATTCAAGCTTATACACAAACTACAAAAGCCTGACTTGAAGCCATAGAACCAGTTTACAAGCCACTTGAGACTGAGCTCCAGCTTTCCTATACCTATGATCAGCTTTCCTCAGCTCAATATCTTTTTGATAAATATGAATGTAAAATTGCTCAGGAAAACTATTCTGACCTTATTCAGCAGAAAATTTTAGTTAATCTCTGATATCTTGAAGCATTCAAAAAAGAGCTTACTGATAGGCAACTCACATTTCTTTAATCTTATCTTATTTGCTGATTAAAATCAGATTTTGTTTATTTATTTCTACTACAATGCTCTCATTTCAGGAACTTTCTCGTAAAAATCTTTCTCAAAAATTTCAGGGGTATCGTATGCTTTGAACGCTTGCTCTCAATTTTACCAAGAAGTTCTTTCAAATAGAAAAAAAACCTGATCATATTCTTGCTGATGAAATCTTGACTTGATACCTTAAATATCAAATTCTTTTTCTTAAGACTAGAGATCAAAACCTAAAAATAGAGATCTTTAAGCAAAAAAAAGAGCTGATAACTCAGCTCAATGCTCATTTTCAATCGCTTGGATATCAGCAACAGATCACCGATATTCGCTTAAAATAGCTTAAGATCAGATTTTTTTATGCTATGTTGTTTTTCTTTTTAAGCCACCAATCAGACTGCCTTGTCAAATGCTGAATATTTTCGCTATTTTTTAAAAATCTTTTTACCGCTTCTTCAAGGAAGATGGTATTTTGGCTTCACTTAAAGAGAATAATCCACTTTTCATCAGCATTTTTTAAAATTTTTGAAATAGCTTTTTCTACTTTTGAAATGGAATCGACAACTTGGAGCTTCTCCTCTGGATATCAGATTTTAGTCAGTTCATCAGCGAGATATTCGCGCATATAATTTCCCAATAAAATCAACTGATCTGAACTCTGATGAACATATCCAGCTAAAAGGCGGTGCTCCTGCTGAGTAAGGTCTCCTAATTCTCTCATATCTCAGAGTACAAGCATAACTTTTCTCTTGTCTGGAAGTGATTTTTGAACTTGAAGTGTTGTATCAATGAGTTTCCTCATGCTGAGAGGCGAGGCATTATAGGTTGAGTCAATGATGATACTCTCATATTTCCCCTCAAAAAGCGAGCATCTTCATGGTTGAAGCTGAAAAATAAGAGGAGAGGAGAGAAAATGTTTATAGTCCAGTCCTTTGCCAGTTTGCTGATATTTCACGATATCTGCGATAACAAGCGCAACTCCTAGGTATCCATAATTTGGCTTACCAAAGAGATTAGTCTTTACTTGATACTTTCTTCACTTAATATCTAACAAAAAATCTGAAATAAGTCCCTCATTTCGCCTAAGCGTCTCATTTTCAAAACTAATTTCAAGTCCAGGCTTTTTATGCTGTGTTTGGTACATAAAAAGCTCAATAGAAATCTGATTTTTGAGCTGTTGTGCATAGTGATCTTCAGCATTGAGAAAGGCGATTTCTCTGGTATTTTTTATCATTTTGACTTCTTCATTGGCAATTGCCGCTGGGTCTCAAAATTGCTCAGAATGTACGGCGTCTAGTGCTGTAAAAACTCCAATATGTGGCTTGTTAATACTTAAAAGAAACTCCATTTCTTTTGGTCTATCAATTCCATATTCCAGAACAATAGTATCATAAGGTTTCTTTCCAAACAGCAGCTTCCAAAAAGTCTGAAATCAGACTTTAATCATATTGAAGATTGAAGGAGACCAGTCTTCTACCTGAAAAATTGAGAGTGACATTCCCAGCTCTCCATTGAAATTTTTTGGAGAAGTATAAATATCCGCTTCAGGAAGTGCCTTTTGAAGTGTTTGATGAATGATCATGCGACATGAGGTTTTACCTACGCTTCCATTGATTCCAATGGTAAAGATATTATGCTTTTTTAGATAATTTCTAGCGCATCGCCCTAAATAACGATAATACTGAAATAAAAGCCAGTTTTTAAACTTTTTCATTGGATTATTCAAAGATAAATCTCTCTAACTATAAGAAAACTTCCTTTATTTTCAATTTTAAGTATTCAAAAAACTCTTGTATCTTTCCTAGGCTTGTGTATGATAGGGGAGTTGTAGTTTTAGATTTTTTTATTTCTCATGAAGTCAGCTAATCCCTTGATTTCAATAGTGATCCCTACTAGGGCGAATGATGCTCATACACTTTCGCGTCTTTTTCTAGCTCTAATGGATCAAACGTATCAGACTTTTGAGATACTTCTCGTTTGTGATAGGAGATTTACGCCAGAGGAATGGTCAGGTTTTTCTAATATGATTTTGAGTGAACGAGGAAATATTTGATCAAAGCTTTCAGAAAATATGAGACAAAAAATCAGACTTTTTTCTCATCAAAATAGTGAGTTTATGCCCCTCTCTCCTTGATGAGCAAGTGCAACAAGAAATTTCTGAATTTGAGAGGCGAAAGGAGATTTTATTCAGCTTTTTGATGATGATAATACAGTTTGATCTGAGTATCTAAAACAAGAACTCGCTTATTATGAGCAATATACAGAGAAATTCAACCAAAAAGTAGTACTGACGCCAAAATTACTCTGGAGAGATACAGAGACGATTCAAAATCAGGGATTTTTGAAGTATAATTATCGATTAGCGAGACCACAAGTATATTTTCTAACAGAAAATCAAAGCTATGCTGAAATTTCAATGTTTAGTGGAAATTGAGTCTTTTCAACTGCTGACTTGATAAAAGAGACCCTCTATGATGAAAAGTTTGCCCGAATTGCAGAAGATTTAGATTTTGTCTATCGCCTGAAGAAAAATGGAGCAAAAATTCTGAATATTCCCGCACTGGAACTTAGGCATCGAGAGAGAGATAAAACTCCTTTAGAACAAGCTCGGATCTGAACACCTAGGTCTGCTGAGCAAAAGATTAAAAATATTTTCCTCCGAGTAAGAAAACATGCAAACCTTATTCAAAAAGTAATTTTTATTTTTTGGAGTTCTCGAGGAATTACGCTTTGGCTTTCAGTGAAAGCGCTATATTATTGATGAGATGAGAAGCGGGGTATTATTGGAGGATTGATAAGAGGGTATTTAAGATGATGGAAAGTCTTTTTATCATCAGATAATTAAAAAGCTAAGAAAAAACAGCACCTTTCTCTTTCCAGGGATACGAAAAACCACTACTAGAAAGACTAGCAGTGGTTTTTAAATTTTACCCTTCTTTTTCTTAAGAAAGTTCATGAAGATCAAGAGCAAATATCCCTTGATCTTGGGCAAAGGCAAGTGCGTCTGTGCAAAGAACTTTACCATCTTTAGTTCTTCGAAATGCGAAGATATCAGCAGACTTAAGCAGCTCAAGATAAATGATCTTGTAAGCTAAGGGCTCTATATCAGGAACTGGGATTTTGCCTAGTTCAGGATAGAGTCCAAGTAATTTTTTGCCTTCCTCGTCTGGTGACATTCCAGCATTACGTGCAAGTTCAATATTCCCATGGGCATCAATTAGCTGACCATAAAGAAGATTATAGTCTTGCCAAAGAGAAGTTGTAAATGCATTGATAACTTCATAGCCAGAGAGTTTAAGATATTCAATATCTTTTTCCTCTTGTTGCTCAAGAGATCGAGGTAATCTTTCATAAAGATAGAATACTTTAGGTTTTGAGCTAAGAGCTGTTGCAAGATCAGCTTTAATCTTTGATTTAAATTGATCCAATTTGTCTTTTTTCTCCTCGACCGGAACTTTCGGTAAGAGGAGCTCTTGTTTTTTGTTTGACATACTTTTTCTTTTTTTAGATTTGGTTTAACAAATAGTCTATCAACAGCCAGAGCCCATAACAGATTGCTAGGACAATGATGATGCCTAGAAGAAGTCTAGGAACTTCCTTCCTATAGTTCGGAACTTCTGTCACTTCTATGATGAGACTTGGTAGTTGAGATTTTTGAGTTCCAGCAATTCTAGTGCCGTTTTCTTTTTGCTTATTGTCTGAACTCTCTGCATTCAGTTTTCTTTCTTTTGTTTCCATAAACTTATCTATTTTATATTTATATTTCAGTATAATATATAAATATTTTATAAAGTCAAGTTCTTTTTTAAAAAGAAAAAATCTGATTTTCCCTTAAAACCAGATTTCTTCGTTATTCTCTAATAATAACTTTTTCCTGAGTTAAACTTCCAAGATCAATCTCAGTTACTCCAGCAAAATTTTGAAAATTCTTTTTGAGCCAGAGGTATTTCTCTAGTTGGAAAGCAACATTATCTCTATGAAGAAAAATCATCTTATTCCCCTCAAAAATAATGAAATTACTAGAACCAGCGAGATACACAAATCTCTTCATCTCGGGAAAAGTTTCCTGAATCTGAGGTAAATAATTGGTATATCGATCATAGCTCACATCATAAAAGAAACCAGCTAATGAGGTTGTACCTGTTAAATATGAGGGAGTATCTACAATAAATCAGGTTTGACCGAGGGTCCAAGAATTTAGGAGTTCATCTGTGACTCCATCTTGCCAGACTCAAAACCTTTTATCTCCGAGTTTAATAATGAAATCAGGCTCAATATAAGAGAAATCAACAGCAATTTCCTGAGGATTGGTATAGGTAATTTTCACATTCTTAACAAATGGATATTCTGTTTTAACCCAGTTGAGCAGCTCGCTTTCTCCTCCTACCTTTAGTGTACTATAATATTTTCCTCTCAAAAACTTAGATGCTAATACAAAAAGTTCAGTATTTTCATATTTTTTTCTTGTTTCTTGTGTGTAGTTGATAGTTTTAATTTGATAACTTGGATTATAGATTGTCCCTTTTAGGAGATATATCGTTAGGAAGCTAAGCAATAAAATAATTCCAATGATTGCCCAGTATTTCTGTGATAAAAGAGATAAAAATCAGACTTTTTTGCCATTTACTTTACGAGAAAAACCAGCAATTTTGCTTCTGTTAAAGTCTGATTGCTGAGATCTTTGTTTAATAAAAGGTTTGCTCTGGACAATTCCTCTTGCCATCAAAAGAAAGAACTAAAATTTCACCACTCAAAGATAGCAAAATGCTTGTGATTTGCAACTGGGAATGCGTCTATTTTTTTGATTTGCAATCATTAGAAGAAAGCTTATAGTTAAGTGACTTTATTCCAATATATTATGATGAAAAAGTATCGTCTTTTGAGAGTTGTATTGCACTTTCTTCTTATCAATGGACTTTTTTTCTTGACATATAAACTCCGCTTGATCGGTGATTTTCTTCCTTGAATCCATCTACCAATCCCTTTTATCAATGCAGATGAGCTGTGTCTATTTTCACTTATAGCAAGTGCTAGTTTCGTGAGTATTTGAGTGATTAAAAGCTTCTATCCACTCAATAAAAAGATTATAAATCATTTCCAAACCCTAAATAAAGTCTGGCTTTATTGGTTTATTTCAATCGCTTTCCTCTCATATTTTTGACAGGGATTTATTTTCTTTTTTTGAATATCAAGATTTATTATCCTCGTAACAGCGGTTCTCAGCTGGTTAATTATTCTCCTTTTTGATCAGTTGCGAAAAGCATTTGAGTTTAGATGGCAAAAAAAATCCTGAAAACAGATCCTTGTGATTGCACAAGAGGGACTAGAATCAGAGGGACTCCTTGCAACAATCAGAGAGAATTTCGAGCTTCCTCTCAAGGTCATCGGACTTGAAAAAGTTGATGAGGTTGACTTCCAAAAATATGAAATCTGTATTATCATTTGAATGTTCCAAAAAGAGATTCTACAAGCGATTTTTGAAAAAACGAGAATGAATGAAACCAGATTTTTCCATATTAGTGAGTGATTTTTTCTTGAAGATGTTGTCTATACACCGGAGATTCTGAATAATATCATTGCACTCGAATATAAACATTCAAAACTTGATGGGCGATCTCTTATTCTCAAGAGAGTGTTTGATCTTGTAGTTGCGAGTATTGCGATTATCATATTCTCACCTGTATTTTTGATCATCTGAATCTTAATTAAGCTAGATAGTCCAGGACCAATTATTTATCGTTCAAAAAGAGTCTGAAAAGGCTGAAATCTTTTCACTTTCCTCAAGTTTCGTACGATGTATACGCATCTTAGTGTTTGATACTGAGGTAAAGATGCTGAGAAACTCTATAAGGATCTAATAAACTCAGATGCTAATACCAGAAACGGAATCCTTCCAAAAATTCACAATGATCCAAGAGTTACAAAAATCTGACGCTTCCTCAGGAAAACCTCTCTTGATGAATTGCCACAGCTCTTCTGTGTACTTATCGGAAGTATGTCGATTGTTGGTCCAAGACCTCATCTTCAAAACGAAGTAGAGCAGTATGCACCATGGGAAAGAAGGCTCTTAAGTATCAAACCAGGAATTACCTGATATGCACAGGTATTTTGAAGAGATTCGCTTGATTTTGACCAGGAAGCACAACTTGACCTCTATTATATTCAAAATCGAACACTTCGACTAGATATCTATGTGATTTTTGGAACTTTTGGTGTGATATTCAAAGGGCGCTAAATTTTTATATCTTTTTTATATAAAAATGAAGATAAAAACCTGATTTCTAATCCTTTTTTGTTGAGTCCTTAGTATTGGGCAGACCTTTTCCTATCAGCCGACTGAAGAGGAGCAGCAAGAACTCACTACACTCAAATCTCAGTTACGTGAAGCGATTTCCTGAGATAATATTGCTCTCTGGAATCTCTATGCTCAAGCAAGGGATCTAGAGATCTGAATCCAAGCGCCAGAAAAACTTAATTATAAGCTCCAGCATCTGAGAGATTATCTTTTGACGATTTTAGACGATAAAAAGGAGCTTTTAAAAAGAGATGCAAAAGACAAAAAGTCTGAGTTTCTTGCTCTTTACCAGTGAAGTGGAGTAGCGAGTGCAGAACCGCTTTCTGAAAACTGTATCGGTCGATACCCAACCTTAGATGCAATGAGTTTTGCTTATGATTTCCCAACTTCGTTGAGTATTGCAATCTGGTATAGGGAGACGAGTTGCGGTTTTTATCTGCCAAAAAATGGGAATTGACCATTTCAGATTATTAGCAAACAATACGGAAGTTGAAGTCTAGATAGAGTACTTTTTGAGCAAACAATCAAGGATTTCCTTGAATTTTCAAAGAAAAAAATTGAACGATATAATTCAAAAAATCCTGAAACTCCAATTCGTCTCTGATATGATTCAATTAATTATAAAGATCTCTACAAATTTGCAGGACTTTACAATGGTTTAAGTGGAGGAACTGTGTATTGAGAGATTTGACCTGCTAACCCAAAATATTTCCTAGAAAAAGTACCTTGAGAGCGAGAAAATGGGAAAAGAAACGGACTTTTCCTACAGGTATTGAAGGTTCTAGAATGGGAAGTTAAATAATAGCAGTGTGTAAGAATATTATGTAATATTCGTATTTGAAAAATAATAAAAAATCAGACTTTCTTTTTTTTACCCAAGATATAGCAATGTTTAAGCAATATTTTCCAATATTCAAAAATAACCCAGAATTAGTGTATCTAGATAATGCAGCCAGTACACAGAAACCACAGATGGTAATTGATGGAGTGAGTGATTTCCTTGCTCATGATTATGCGAATATTCATCGTGGATTATATGATCTCTCGGAGCGTTCAGAGTCGCTCTATGATCAGAGTAAGCACCTTGTCGCCGAGCTTCTAAATACCTCAAGCAAAGAAGTGATATATACCTACAATGCGACCTATGCTATCAATTTAGTTGCGCAGAGTCTAGTAAATACTCACTTTCTGCAAAAAGGAGATAAAATTCTGGTAAGTATCTGGGATCATCATGCTAATAGTTTACCTCGATTGGCTTTAGGAAAGCTCTTTGGTATTCAAGTAGAGTTTTTTTGACTAGAGGAGAACTATGAAATCGATCGATCAGATTTTGAAAAAAAATATGATGATAAGGTAAAACTCGTAGCATGTGGACATGTTTCCAATGTAACAGGAAATATCTATGATCTCAAAAAAATCAAATCAAAACTTAGAAAAGAGACTTTCTTCTTGGTAGATGGCTCTCAGTCTGTACCAAATTTCTCTATTGATTTTGAGGATATCGGAGCAGATGCATTGGTATTTACTGCTCACAAAATGATGGCTCAAACCTGACTCTGAGTCCTCGTCTTAAAAAATCAGCGAATCAAAGAGCTAGAGCCACTCATTGTCTGAGGAGGCACAATTAAGGATGTAACGATCTCAGGATTTGACCTTCAAAAAAATAACCAAAAATTCGAAGCAGGAACTCCAAATATCGTTGGTGCTGTTTCATTACTTCATGCCTTGGAGTTTATAAAAACGCTCAGTTCAGAGCATACTTTATTGGGAGGAATGCAAGCGATCTGGAAGCATGAGGAGGAGCTTGTCAGGTATGCATTAAAGAGTTTCAAACAGCTCTGAGATGCAGTTCAGCTTGTCGGCTCACAGACTGCTCCAAGAGTTGCTTTGTTCTCCTTTGTTCTCAGAGATGAGCAAAATTTCAACAGAATTTGAGAGTTTTTTGCGGAACAAAATATTTGTATCCGTTGTGGAGGGCATTGTGCTTATCCACTACATAAACACTATCACCTTGGAGGAACTTGCAGGATGAGTGCCTACCTCTACAATACTACAGAAGACCTAGACCGCTTTTTTACTAGGCTTTCAGAACTTGTTAAATAATAGAGATAATATCACAATTTCTAGATTTGAAAAGAGGAAAAAAGAGAGAAGAAATCAGATTTCTTTTCTTTTTTTTTCTTTCAAGTATACTTAAAGTGATTTAATCGCTTATCAGAATTGATGAAAAAAACTTCTAGGGAAAATATACTTACAATTATAAAATATGTGGGACTCGGACTACTATTTCTAGCGTGGATCCTTTTTCTTTTCCTTAATAGTAGAAAAAATCATCAAAAAGCTGAGCTTCCAGAACTTAATACTCTTGAATCACAAGATACTCAACCTCAAACCTGATCGCAGGAGAATGTATCACCGCAACTTGATGATTTTCTAACTTGAGAAGTCGCTCCAAATGAAAATATTGAGACCCTAGGAACAATCAAAGAGAAAATAGCGGTATTAGAACAGCTTACCCAGCAAAGCAGAAATCCAAAAAATCTGAATTTGCTTATTGATGCCTATCTTTTGGATACGCAGTTTTATAAGGCCAGAAAGTTTTACTATAGTTTACCACAAACACTTCAAAAAACTATTCCAGCTATCAAGGAGTTTCAGATTCTCCTGAATAGTTTCTCTCAAGGCTCAGAAACTGAGTATTCTCATCTTAAGCATCTCTTGATAGATCTTTCTCAAAAGGGCGATATTTCAGCTCAAGAGCTTGTCTATTATCAGTCAGCATTTGCTCTAGCAGAGGCAGATTATCCACTAGCAAAGCAATATCTTGAACAGCTTACTGATCCAAAATATCAAAGCTATAAGTCTGATATTGATTCAGCATTTCAGCAGTATCAAAGCCTAAAATCTGTGCCAAATTATTACCAAGAAGGATTGATTGGGTTCCAACTGATGAAGAATAGTTTTTATGCATTAGCTAAAAAAGTAGCAATTCCACTAGCAAATCAGTATTCAAATTATATTCTTCCATATCAAATCTTGGCAAAGACTGATTTTGCAAATGGAAAACCTGATTCAGCAGTTGGTTATTTTCAAAAACTTCTCGAACTTGATTATGAACAAAAGAATAATTATCTCTATCATTTAGGAGTTCTCTATTATCAACTGGGAAATTACACTCAGGCAGTGCTTTCTTTCTCTCAAATCACAAATCAGGATATAATGCTTGATGCTGAGAGATATTTGGTATTGAGTTATACTGCACTCGGAGAGACAGAAAAAGCAATCAAAAGCTGGCAGAGATTGGCTGGATATCCAGAAATCAAAAAATCAGATTTTTATTCTTTTTTCCAAGAAGCATTCTGGAAACCTTATCGCAGAGGACAGTCTTCTCCATACCTTAAAAATACTTCTCTTGTGAATGCGTATCTTCAGCTCTGTCCTAAAAAGCTCGCTCAATCAGATCAAGTTGTTTGTCAATATGGGCAGCTGGGAAAACAGCTTACTACACAAAAAAATCAAATTTCTATCTGACAAATCACTCATTTATTAAAAGATTACCAAGATAGTGGATTTTATCTCTTGCTCGGTGATCTTTTGCTGGAAAATAAGCAGAAAACATCAGCTATTGAAGCGTATATGAAAGGTCTAACCCTTACTCAGGATACCCAAGAAAAGGACGTTCTAAAAAAACGCATTCTTCGCGCAAATAAAAACTCTTAAAAAGTAATACTAATCGCTTTCTCGCCATCAATAGTAGAAAAAACCTGATAGTTTTCCCCCTTATACTGGAGTGTTATTTTTTGCTTAAAGGTTATTTTATCAATTACGAGATCAAAAGCTGATTCCACTTTGATTACTTTCATTTCTTCAATCAGATCAAGCCTTATTCAGTTTACTTTTTTTAGAAGAGCTTCTTTTGCAGTTCGCAAGAGGTAAAAATTATGCCAACTCTCAGCTCAGAATAGCTGTAATTCTTCAGAATATTTTTCTAGTAAAACCTTGCTCCTTTCTTTGATAACCTCAATATCTATACCAATCTTTTGCTCTGAAAAAGCTAAAGCAAGCCAATCTGAGCTATAAGAAGCTGAGAAATGTTCTCCTCAAAATACATGCTCTTGACTAGATTTCAAGAGCGTTTTTTCATCAGCTCACCATCTAGCCTGGAGCAGAGAGCATTTCATCAGTCTTTGCTCATAATAAGGAAGATCTCTAAAGGTTGCTAAAAAATCAGAAGAGAAATCTGAATTTCTAAGTTGATTTTCTTTGCTTATCTTTAGAATTACAAGTTCCATGGATACAAATTGACCAATAAATACCTACTTATACACAACTTCTCGAAACTTACAATAAAAAAATACTCTAGGGAAAACCTAGAGTATTCTTCAGATTTTTTTACTTTTCTTCCTCCTGTTTTAGCGGTATGTCCTCCTGTGCCTTAGCTACTTCATCATCTGAAAGATAGCGGCGTTCGACACAACCAAGCCTATTGCCATCAAGAAGTCTCCATTGTATACGAGGATCAAATTCTGAGGTTAGCCACTTATTCACTGGAGTATCATGTGAGATGCTATCAGAATAATGCCCCCAATAGCTTGAACCAGAATTATGGTAAGGAAAATCATTTGCTAATTTTCCAATGGGATCAAAGACTAAGAATGCTAATACTGATTCATACTTTGAGTTGTAATTTTTTTTCCACGTGCCTTTATCTATACTTCGCGCCACATCTCCGGGATTTACATCGCCAAAAAGTACGCGGAGAATGAGTTTTGGCCAGATAAAAATCGGGAGCAGAGCTACCAATCCACATAAAGGGATGGCAGCTCCACCAGCACAGATTATTCCAATCAAAGGATGAAGTATAAAGGCATCTGTAACCATTTCGACTGCTACCCTCCAATAAACAATAGTAGCTATTGAAAGAGTCACCAATCCGATCAAGCCATACCCTCGATATTCCCATGCTCTCTTTCTTAAAAAGAGTATCCTAAGCCAGTCCCTAATTGAGGGATCAGGCTCTTTGTCCTTACTTTTTAAGTAGTCGAGTGTAGCAAGCCGATGAATAGAAAGGAAAGGCGATTTTACTGCTTTATACAAGAAGTCTTTAGCTGGTGTGATAACCAGTTGATAGGTAGGCAAAAAAAATATTTTTATAATTTTTTTAGGACCCAACTCTTTTGTTTTCTCAGAGTCTGATGCTTTTGTCTTGTAAGAGTCTAATTCTTTTGTATACATAACGATTAATATTTTTGTTTATAGAAAAGATCATATGTTTTTATTAGAGAATGTCAAGATTTCTTCTCTTTGATATAGTAGTGAGAATAAAAAACTAGAGATAATTCAAAATAAAAAGACATTTTGCTCCTATTTTCCCTCAGAAAAGCTATAAAGATAGCAAAAAAATCAGATTTCTTCTTGCTTTCTTCTATTAATTGACTAGACTTAAAAACAGTTTTTTTATTATCATACTATTCACAAAGCATGACAACACGAGCAGAGTTAGCTGATATCCTTTTCCCAGATACCACTGAGACTGTAGAATCGCTTCTCCAAAAATATCCAGAAAGAGTAGGTAATCCAACAGTTACTCGTTTTGCACCGAGCCCAACTGGGTTCTTGCATCTTTGAGGCTTATTTTCAGCATTTATCTCACGAAAATATGCAAATCAAAAGTCAGGTCTTACCTTCCTTAGAATTGAAGATACTGATCAAAAGAGAGAAGTAGAAGGTGCAACAGAGCTCCTCATTTTGGCACTCAAAAAGTTTGGAATTACTTTTGCTGAGGGACCAATCGGTGAAAATGGACAAGAAATCTGAAACTACTGACCTTACACGCAGTCTCAGAGAGCTGATATTTATCGTGTTTTCGCAAAAAAACTTGTAGCTGAGGAACTTGCTTATCCATGTCGAATGACTGAAGAAGAGCTCAATGCTACTAGAGAAATGCAAATGGCTGCAAAAATTATACCAGGTATCTACTGAAAATACTCACAGCGAAGAGACAAGACTCCAGACCAACTTTTGGAAAAATTCAATCAGGAAAAACAGAGTTTCCCTGTTTTGAGGTTTCGCTCGCCTGGAGATACGACTAAGAAGATCGTTTTTGAGGACCTTATTAGAGGTAAGATCGCAATGATCGACAACTATAATGATATCGTAATCATCAAGGGAGATGGACTTCCGACCTATCATTTTGCGCATCTTGTAGATGATACCTTGATGAGGACAACGACAGTTTCCAGAGGAGAAGAGTGGCTAACTTCAGTTCCACTTCATCTTCAGCTTTTTAGTGCTTTTGGATTTAAGGCTCCTGAATATGCACATTTCTCAGCTATTTGCAAGCTTGAGGACTGAAAAAAAAGAAAGCTTAGCAAGAGAAAAGATCCAGAAGCCAATGTAGAATATTTTTTCCAAGAAGGGTATGCTCCAGAAGCCGTACTTCAGTATCTTTTGACACTAGCTGATTCAAGTTATGAAGATTGGCAAAAAGAAAATCCTGACTCTTCATTTCTAGATTTTCAGTTTTCACTTGAGAAGATGAATGTTGCTGGTCCACTTTTTGATTTTGTAAAGATTCAGAATATCAATAATAACTATCTTTCTTTGCTTTCAACAGCAGAGCTCTATGCTCAAGGGCTAGGGCGAGCTGAAAAATATAGTCCAGCACTTGCAGATTTGATGAAAAAATATCCCGACTATACTCAGCAAGCTCTCAATATTGAGAGACATACTGAGAAAGATCCAAAAAGGTTTACGCTCTATACTGATATTTCAAAGAATATTCTCTTTTTCTATGATGAGGAGCGAGAAAAACTAAAAATACAAAAGCCTGAATTTCCTGAGAATATCCCACTTGAAACACGAAAAGCATTTGCTCAAGAGTATGCTGAAAACTTTGACCTAAGCTGAGATGTCCTAACTTGGTTTGACCAACTCAAAGAAATCTGAAAAAAATACGGATTTGCAGGTAATAATGCTGAATTCAAACAGTGAGGATTCATCTGAAAAGTGTGAGACCTTGCAATGTTCCTCAGAATTCAGCTCTGCTGAGCAAAACAAACTCCAGACCTCTTCTCTGTGATGAAGGTGATGGGGAGAGAAAGAGTAGTTTCAAGGCTCACTGATATCTAATAAGAAAAAAGAGAGAAATCTGAATTTTATCTCTTATGCATTATGGAAATGAATGAAAAATTTATCGCTCCAAGTAGAGAAAAACTCAGAAGAAATATCCGAATGGCAGTTTGATACTTTATGCTTTCACTAGTTATCAACGGTGCAATCTATTATTATTTTTATACGATCCATGTTGTACTCTGGATTGTAAGTATCGTGCTATTTTGTATGATCCCTTATAGCATTCGAGAGCTCTTTCGTCCAGAAGAAAAGAGAGGATTATTATTGACCGCTCGTGGACTGACCTATAAGCAAACAGTTCTTGGGCGCTCGGTATGAGAAGTCAAGCGAGAGGATATAGATGAGTTTATTATTGGGGAATCAGAGTGATCTAAAGCAGTTTCCCTCATTTTCAAAGATCCAGAGCCATATATCAAAGCCTTAAAAAACTGACAGCTTAAAAAGGATATGATCAAGACATTACGTGAGACTGGAGTGCCTCTCTCAACTGATGAGCTTGATATAACAACTGAAGACTTGCATACTTGGCTAAATTCTTATCTCAGACAATATAGTAAGAAATCTAAAGAATAAAAAAAGAAAAAGCCTGATTTATCCAGGCTTTTTTATATTTTGAAAATGAGGCTGTATACTACTATTATTCTGCGGTATTCTGAAACTCAAGATTCTCTTTAACCTTTTGAGTAATTTCAGGATTTAATTCATAACCAGACATAAGTTCTCCATTCTCAAAGATAAACGGTCTAGAGCTCTCTCCAGAATAGTCTACATCATACTTTCCCATGAGATAGCTATTGAGTTCAGATCTATTTCTAAACTTGATCGCTTGATACGGCTGATCAAAAGCTAACTTTTCAATAAATAATAACTGAGCATCACTTGTTGGAACGAGTACCCCAATATGTCCGATAAAGAGATTTGAACTCTCTGGATCTATCGTATCATGGAAAAATACTGAGATTAAACTTGCTTTAGTATTGATAAATTCGACACCTTTTTTTATCCAGTTTTCTTTTGCTTTTTGAATATTTTCAGATTGAGTAGCAGTTGCAGTTGTTGGGATTCTTGCAAAGAAATTCTCGAAGATTTTTACTTCCTCATCTGTAAGAATCGGTCTAGCTTTGAGAGATAGAGTATCAAATGAAAGGTTCTCCAAATTTAGGTTATCAACCGGATTTTTGATTCTTATAAAGTTTTTCAAGAGGGAATATGAGGTAATTCTACAGTTGTATCAAAGAAAGTCAGGATTATTTTTCTCTTGCACGGTAGGAATAGAAGAACTATCATATTCAAAATTCGCATCTTTGTTATACGTAAATCAAGAGCTTAGGCCATGATTATGAATGCTCGTATTAAACAAATCAACAGCACCAAAAAAATCCTCAATTGTTTTTTCATCAATATCAGCAGCACTGAGTGCTTGCTTGACTCCTTCTTTTGATACCTCATCAGTAATATTTGAATAGGTAATTCAAGAAAGCTGATGATAAGTGGTAGTTCATGATTCTATTGTCTGATCTCCAGTAAGTGAATTATTAACTGTTGGAGTCTGAGTTGAACATCAAGTTAAAATTACTCAAAGTGAGCAGAGGAGTGCTAATTTTTTCATAGTGATAAGATAGTTTTGATAAAAGAGATAAGTAGTCAATTAGTAGTTGTATGAGAACTCCCTTCCGAGAGGAAATGATTACCTTTTCAGCACTAACTTTGTAAATTTTTGAAGCTCTTTTGCAAGTCAATATTCAAAAACGAATGCGTTCCAAGCACCGTCTTCACTCAAAACACCATGTGGAATATCCTCTGGAATTTCTCAATTATTACTCGCTTCAACATCTCTAAACCAAGCTTTACTTTCATAGTATTTTAGCAGTTTTTTAATCTGTGGTCTTAGAGCTTTTCGCTTCTCAAAGGAGGCATTTACTTCTTCTAGCATCTCATTCATCTCATTAAGAATGGTCTCCATTTCTTGAATTTTCTGGAGTTGTTTCATATTCATTTTGTACTGAAAAAAGAAGATAAAAAGTCAGATTCCTCCTTTTTTATTTTCAAATAATTTTATTTCAGACTGATATAAATTCTAAATTTCTTATTTGCAAAGTCATATTCTTCAAGATCAAACGAGTATTTTCTTGGTAAATCTGTTAGGCTCCAAATCTTTTCTCGAGCATTGGTGACATCTTGTGCTGTAGTGTACTCAAACTCAAAAATCTTGAAATTCTCTTCATCTACAATGAGTGAGTCAAAATCTGTTACTGTACCTTTAGTTTCAAATCATAAATATACATCATATGCTCAGCTTTGAAAGTCTTTTTCATAATTAGTATATACAGCGTAAACCAGTGGAGAAACTAGATTTTCTCAAAAAGCTGACTTAAGATCTCTTTTCATAAATTCTCATCGAAGAGCTTCTAAGTCCTTATAAGACTGATGATTTTCATTTGTTGTCCTCGTAGAGATTCCAGAAATAATTTTTTGCATATTATAAAACAAAAGATCTAAATAAGATTCTTTAATTTTAGGATATCATTTCCCAAGATAGTATCAAGGTTTTCTGTAATTTTCTCAATATCCCAATTCCGCCACTGAATTTCTTGAAGAATACTGATCGTTTCTTCATCAAATCTATAACGAATGATCTTCGCAGGATTTCATCAAACAATGGAATATGGCTCAACATCCTTGGTTACAGTTGCATTAGCTCAGATAATTGCTCAGTTTCAGATTTTAATACCAGGAAAAATCGTAGCATTGTAGCCTATCCAGACATCATTTCAAATGATAGTATCTCATTTATTCACTCATTGAATTAATTCTAAAGTCTTTTCCCAGTCTCAGTTTTGAGATCTTTGGAGTGACTCCATTCGCTCACCACCGAAAATTGCAAAAGGATAAGTAGATAATCCATCGATCTTATGATTTGCAGCATTCATAATAAACTTTACCCCAGTTGCAATTGCACAAAATTTACCAATAATAAGCTTGTTCTCTATCATCGGACTGCGATACAAAACATTTTTCTCAAAGTTTTCAACCCCCTCTGGATCATCGTAATAAGTGTAGTCTCCAACAATAATATTTGGATCCTGAATGAAGTTTTTTAAAAAACCGAGTCCCTTGTAGGCTGGAATTGGAAATTTCTCATTTGGGTTTGGTCAAGTCATAACATTTACAAAAAGAAGATAAAAAGTCAGATTTTTTATTTTTTTGTATCAGTATTTTTCAGATATTTTCTGATTCTTGATCTAATATTCTTGTAAGGAGAACTTGTGTTAAGCTGAACGAGTCTTCAAAAAGTCCATTTTGTATATCGAGCCTTCTCATAAAGTTCCTCATTTGTATGGTTTTCAAGCATCTTTATAATTGATATATTATTTTCTCGAAGCAATGATTTCAAAGTAGAAAAATCAAGGTGGTCATAGTCTTTATAAAATTTTTGAGCGAGTTTCCCTAGTTCATTCCACTTAAATCAGATTTCTGGTAGCTGGAGTTTCTCAGGAGTTTCAAAGTTCCTCTCCCATTTCAAAACCAGTTCTCATCGTCAAATAAGATAAGAAATCAGATTGTTGACTGATACTTTTGTATCTTTTATTTGTCATTCAAGTCCCTTACGATTAGCTAGCTCAGCTGGGAATATTTCTAAATCTTTCCGTAAAGTCGTGAAATGCTTTTTGATCTCTGAAATAAGCTCATCTTTATTCTTAGGTATCATAAATTACTTCTTAAACTGAACTAAATATTCTTTTGTTTCAGCAGAAATTCTTCTGCTTTCTTTGGCTTTTTGAATAGTTTTATTTTGTACAAATGGTTCTAGAATTTTGCTCTCAATCAGTGGAATTGTTGCTTCATATTGTTTGGCGAGAGCTGTAGCAAAGTATCGTGCTTGCATCATCTGAATATAGTACTCCTCACTTTTAATTTTTGCGACGAGATCAAGCATTTCAGGTTTGAATTCTTGATCTAAAAAGTTTGAGAGGAGGAGTCCTATAGCATAACGCACAGTATAGCAATGAGAACTCTTGATCCAGATTTTGATTTGTTGATAGGTCTCTTGTGGGTATCTTTTAAAGATCTTTGGACAGAAGATATCACAAACCTCCCAATTATCAATAAAGGGCAGAAATTGCTCAAGTTGAGAAATTGCAGATCAAAAGTCTTTTTCCTGTTCAATGAAAATTCAGTGTAAAAGATTTTCTTCCAGATACTGATGAGGAAGTTGAGATAAAAAAACTGACCTTTCATCAGAATTTCTGAGTTCTTGAGCTAGTTTTCTCAAGACTGGAATCTTTGTTCATAAAATATTTTTTGGCTCAATAGTGGGAATGAGTCTTGCATTGAATTTTGCATTTTTCTCATCTCTAAGCTCCAGTAAGCGTTGGATAATATTCATTGTAAGTAAATAGATATAAACCTAGCAATCCTCTCTGTCAAAGACTTTTTTTATCTCTTCAAGTGAAATATTCCCTTCTCTCAAAAGTCTAATCTCTCAGTCTTCATAAAAAATAATCGTTGATGGTGTGCCAGTTAGGGTGCTAGTATCCGAAATCTCCATATCAATTTCCTCCCTAATCTGCGGATTGAGTTTGTCTAAGCTGATTATTGAAGGTTCTCAGGAGATATTTGCACTCGTTGTCAGTACGATTCCTCCAGCTCATCTGATAATATCAAGTGCGGTTTGGTTTCTTGGAATTCTCACTCAGATGGTCGTTAGTCATTGATCAAACTTTTTTGTAAAATCTATTTTTGCTCTAAAGATTACTGTGAGCTCTCAGGGCCAAAATTTCTCTAAAACAGGGGTAATTTTCTCTAGAAAATCTGTTTTTTCATCAATAATTTCTGCAAGTCTAGAACGATCATCAATCAATGCAATAATCTTTTTACTGTGATCTCTCTTTTTGATTTGATAGAGCTTTTCTACTGCGATTTCATCAGGAAGTGCTCAAATTCCATAGACTGTATCAGTTGGGAATACCACAACTCCTCAATTTTTCAAAAAATTAACTGCCATTGCTATCTCTTCTCTTTTGCTATCCTGCATAAAGTCTGCAATTCTAAAAAAATAAAATCTGATTTTTTACTCTTTTTTCTCAAAAGATAAACTAATTACCGTGATTATAATTACATAGAGCATTGAAAGTCAGACAATAAGCCAAATTGAGGTATTAGTTTTTGCGAGATGTGAAATTGCAATTGTGAAGAGGATCCCGAGTATGCTATAGATTATTGAGCGAGGCATTATTTTTTTTGTGAGTTCTCTTTTCTCTTCTTGGGTGAATGTTTTTTTAATCATTTTAAATTAAATAAAGAATAAAACTACTCTGAGTCTAACCTATTTTGCTCTTAAATCAAGAGGAGTTATTTTCCGTTTTTAAAAAGAAAAACCTGATTTTACTTCAGGTTTCTCCTATTTTAGGTTTAAATTTCTAACTAAAGAATTTTCTATAGATCAATATTCCTCAGCAAATGATAATGCCAAGATTAACAAGAATGAAGAATATTTTTGCAAAAGTTTTCATTTTGCAAGCAGAAAGGTGGATAAAAACTTTAGGCTACTGTCTGGATTGCTTCACTTTGTTATCGCGAGAGGAAACCGTGGCGATGTCTGCTCTGCAGTTACTTCGTAATCCAGATAATATAATTACTCAGCTTGACTATAACTAATCTTCTTGAGTTTCTCCTTAAACTCTGCTGATGGCGTGAAAATCACCTTAGGTTCAATGTTTGAAGTGTTAAATTTTTTCTTATCTTCTACTCCCTCGCTAGAAAGACTCAAACGGAAAGACCCTAAATCTCAAAGTTTAACACTTTTTCCCTCGGCTAATTGCCTTGGTAGTTCTGTGATAAGATTTTCAATCACATTGATGATGTCTCAAATCGTAAGCGAAGACTTCTCTTCTACGAGCTTTGCGATTTCCTTTTGTGAAACCTTCCCAGTATTCACAGGATTAGCATACCATTTTTTCTTGGTTGGATCTAAAGGATTCGCTCTTTGTACAAGTTTGAATTTCATACTGTAGTGGGAAAAGAGTAAAAGGCAGACAATCTGTCAGCACTATCACTGTAGCATTTTCTCCTCCAAAGTCAAATAAAAAAGATATACGGGAAGAAATATATTTTTATCAGTATAGAAGTAAAATTATATACGGGAAGATATTTATTTGTATATCGGAGAAAATAACTTGATTTTCTAGAGTAGAATAGTATCATATCTACTGCCGTAAAAATAATTAGAGGTTCATTAACAATAATACAAATTAAAAAAGATTTTATATGAAACATATCTGTACGTTATTTGTGATGTTTATTGTTTTTTCAATAACTTCATGTCAAAAAGTTGATTCCCTTACGGAGAGTAAAACTTCTCCGGAGGTTGAGTCTGGAATCGTAGCGAGCAATTTACAAAATCGCTCAGCTCAAATATCAACATTTACTATTCCCAAAGGATGGACTTCTGTAAAGTCAAGTAAAGGGGTTCAGCTTTTAAAAAATGGAGGAGATTATATTGTGGTTGCTAATCTCAAGGAAGGTGCTAAATTTGGAATGGTGTTTGATTCTCTCGCGAATAGAGGTGGGGCAGATGCCAAGTTTAGAAGAAAGTCTTTGGGAACATGGAATAAGTATGGAACTTTCTTTGCTTGTGCTAATTCTATCTATTTTAATGCTCAAGAAGATCCTACTCGAATACCATTTCCGCTTAAGCAGAATGGAATTATCTATGGAATTGGGAATGGAGGCTCAAACTCTGATAGAACAAGAGAGAAAGCCACATTGAATATTGATGATGTAAATAAATCAGCAGAAGTTTTAACTATCGGTAGTACATATCTTGATTATACGAAGTTAAGAACTAGAAAGGCTTATGTTGGATTTACTTATAAAGATGGGAATGTTCCGAATTCAGCAACAAAAAGAACTTTCGTTGGAATAAAAGATGTTGATGGAGATGGTAAGAAAGAAACTATTCTTTTATTTGTCTCTGGCACAGCTAAAACACATAAAAATGCTGTAAATATTCTGATCTCTAGCTTCAGTTGTTCTAGTTCTGATATTGTCACTTTTGACGGTGGAGGATCAAGCCAATTGTTGTGTCCCTCTTACAAAAAGGGATACTTAGTAGGGGCTGATACCAGAAATCTTCCTGCAGCCTTTGTTGTAAAGGCAGCAGAGTAATTCTAAGAACTGACTAATTATTTTATGGTATATTAAGAGGTAGATGTTTTATCTACCTCTTCTTGTTTTATTTAAGTATTTAAAAAAATATGATAAAAAAGATACTAATAGGTGTAGCTATTACCTGCATTATTATCATTGGCGGGTGGCTTCTTACTACTTCAAACTTTTTTATCTCTAAAAGCCCAAATAATTACCCATTTTTTGAAGGTAAAATAATAAATCAAGATACTGAGGAAGAAATATCAAATCAAGATATATGAGAAGTCCAAAACTCAATCCCCACAGTTCATCTTATAACAAAAGATAAAGATATAGGACTTGAGTTAATGCCTGAAGATCAACCTTTAGGAAATGATGCTTCTTGAGGACGAATTTCAACTTATGGTTTCGGTCTTGAGCAATTACATTATACAGGTGGGTATGTTTATCTGTTGCGATCAACATTTTCTGAGGACGGTGAAAAGTTTGATATTTGGAGATTCCCAGTAGATAAGGAAACATTTCAACGAAAGGCTTTAGAGGATGATGTTAGTATCTTTGATAAAAATTATTTTTATCAAATCATAACCTATCGCCAAGATGGTGAAATATACGCCGAACTCAGAAGAATAAAAAGATAGCCCCTTTAACTAACTAAATCAAAAAAGACCTGAATGAAGTTTCAGGCTTTTTCTTTTTAAAGTTATAATTTCGCTTACTTCTCATCCAAGAAAAGTCCTACAATCACTGCTAAAGGAACTGAGAGAATAATTCCCCAGAATCCCATAATCGTAGCTCAGAATAATGCTGATACGATCAGGAGAGCTGAGTTTACTCCAAGTTGTTTTTCCATCAAA
This sequence comes from uncultured bacterium, assembly GCA_963537415.1. Classification (GTDB taxonomy): domain Bacteria; phylum Patescibacteriota; class Gracilibacteria; order Absconditabacterales; family Absconditicoccaceae; genus HOT-345. The sequence goes on from CAUTDF010000005.1 coordinate 51,722, forward strand.
AGCGGGGTAATCACATTATTTTGTACCCATTGGATAGCAAAGAAGACAGCTCCGGCGATAATCATTCCCCAGAAACCATGATAAATCAAAGCGAGTACTACTAATGGGATAATTGAAAAGATAGGTCCAATATACGGGATAATATCCATTAATCCAGTAATGAGCGAAATCGAGAGCATATTAGGGATCTCAAGTCCGCATCGCTTCATGATCCAAAGTGCTGCATACATCGCAATAATTACAAACACAGAAAGTAGAATCCTTGCCTTAAGCCAAAGTGAAAGTTTTTCGTATACATAGTCAATTTTTGCTTGAACTTTCTGCTTTTGCAGGTCTTTTTTCCCTTTTAAGAAGAGACCGATCAGATATTTTTTCTCAATTGAGAAGAAGACTGCTAGGGTAAAAACGATCGTAAGATTAGTCATAACCCCTAAAAATCCTCAGACTACAGAGAATATACTTGATGAGAACTGTCTTAAATATTTTGTAGAATTATCAAGAAGCGTATTTAGAGAGCTGAGAATAGAAGACTGGAAATCGCTATTAGCCCAGTTAAAGCTTGCCCAATTTTCGATAAGATATTGTTTTACCGCCGATGGAAGCCAAGTAATAGTATTTATAGCATCAGGTCGAGTATTACTAAGAACAAAAGTCTGAAGTTCTTTTGCGGTTCCAGATATTCGAGTGATCAAAAGTGAAATCTGCGTTATCAAAAATGGAATTACCAGAAAGATTCCAGAAAACACAAATAAAAGAATCAAAAAATAACTGATCCCAATCGCTAAGCCTCTATTTTTAACTCTCTTTTGCAAAGATACAATCAATCCTTCACTAGAAACTGAGATGATCAGTGCAGCAATCAGCAAATAAATGATATCAAGAGACTGATAAAAAAGATAACCAACGAGCACAAAACTAGCACCAATAAGCCAAAACTTTACCATACTTTTGGTTGGCATACTCCCTTGAAAATTCTCCTGAGAAGATTCATTACTTAAGTTTTTCTCTGGAATTTTATCAGGAAATTTCTCGTTTGCTACTTGTTCTTTCTCTTTTGGAAACTCAAGGCTACCTAGGAGCTCTTGTTCTGAGATTTTTTTCATTGGCTATGCAAAAAGGAACTAAATACTGATTGAAATTCGGTTGAAAGATACGTTTTTATCTGATTTTTATCTTTTTTTTCTAAGAGACTGATCAGTGGATCTAGCTTTGATTTTTGAAACATTACAAAACACTTTGAGTAGTTAGTATTTCAAGGTTGCTGTTTGATAAATTCTTCATAAGAGCCAATCAATATCCTCTTGATCTGATGTCTAATAACAGCTCTTTTTGAGAGTGTTAATGGAACGTGAAAAGAAACCTGATGATAATTGCGGTTTGGATACTGAGCACAATAAAAAATCAAAAAAATCCCACGCACAAACGATTGTCTCTTCCTCGTCAAAAACCTGACTTCTTTTCCCTCTAATCTTTCTTTCTTCTTGAGCACAACAACAAAATATTGCAAATAAAGCACATCTCATCTTATCAATTCTTATCTTAAAGTCAACTCTATTAAAGCGAGGAGTAAACAATAAATAAGCTCTTTTAACTCATATTTTGATATAAAAGTTCAATTTCTGCATACTGCTTTTTCCGATCAAAAAACTTCTCAGGGAGGCTTTCATATTCAGATTTTTTCAGTTTTTGGACAGCTGAGAGTAAGCTGGCTTTGTCTCAAGGTCTCATCATAATCGTTTTCCCGCCAGTGACTTCTGGGAGTGAGCTGATAGCTGTTGTGATAAGCGGTGTCCCTAGTGCTAGTGTTTCGGTATGCACAGATCAGAAGCCTTCAGACAGCGAAGGAGCGATCACTCCATCAACTTCGGAAACAAGAGCTCTCAATTCTGATTTTGGTAGTCCGTCGCATATTTTAACGCGTTTTGTGGCTTCAGGAGAGAGTTTTTCTAAAAGAGAAAAAAGTCTGCTTTTTATCTCTGTATCTCTTTGTGCTGGGATAAAATTGAAGATTAACTGGAGATCTTCTGATTGTGTTAGAAGCTCAGGAACCGCTTCTAAAAGGGTATCGATCCCTTTAGAAATTCCCGTATGTCAAAAATAGAGGAGAGAAAAATAAGTTCAAAGCTGATATTTTTCTCTGATGGTATTTTTTTCATCAGTTGAGACTTTTGATCTATCCCAAAAATTATGATCAACTCCATTATAAATGAGTCTAAGCTTCTCATCAGGAATTCAGTAGGCAATCCTTAGACTATTGAGCGTATACAATGAAACACAGTGATATATTGAGTATGGAAGCTGGAAAATAAGCCATTCAAAAACCTGATAGATTCGGGCAGATCGCCATGGTTTGTACTGTTTCCAGAGCTGTCCAAAGATCTCGTGTACAGTGATCAAAACCTTTTTCTTAAACAACATCCCAAGAAGAGAAGCAGGAATTGCTCCTCAATAGGTACTGGTATGGATGAAGTCAATTTTCTCTCTTTTTAGGAGTTTCCTTCCTGTCCAAAAGCCACTTCGAATAAATGATTTTCTTCATTTTCCAGTCCTGATAATTCTGAGATTATCCTGCTTTTCAAGTTTTTTGAGTTTTGGATCATAGAGTGAAGTCAAGACAATAACCTGATATCCCTTTTCTACACTGCGAGAGATGATCTGCTCAAAGACCGTCTCTACTCCTCAAGCATGCGGAAGATAATAATCTAAGAGATAAAGTATCGTCTTTGACATCCAAATAAAAAAATAAATTAAATTAGTTAAGGAGCTCGATTTCTCTGAGCTCTGCTGAGAGCTTATGGATTTTAATATGGAGATAGGTATCTAAATCTAACTGATCAATCCGTTTTGGCCATTCAATAACGATGGTCTCAAATTCAGAAATCTGATTTAAGATCCCTTTTTCAATCAGTTCTTCAAAACTCTTAAGTCTATACATGTCTATATGGAGGAGTTTATCTGCATAAGTATTGAGATATGCATAGGTTGGGCTCTGGACGAGATTTGGATCGATACCGAGTCCCTCTGCAAATCCCTTAATAAGGGTCGTTTTCCCAGCTCAGAGTTCTCATTCAAGCAAGAGTATCCTATGATGTTGCACAAGAGCTTTCCCATATTCATGCATCTGTTCTGGATTTTCAATTTTCATCTATAGGCTTCAAAAGATAAAAAACCAGATTTTTATTGTATTTTACTATAGCTTTTAGATGCTAACTTGCAAGTTATTTTCTCAAGATCCTCGATACTCGCTCGGTGCGATCTGATGCAGTACCCCAGAGAAAGTTTCCTCATCAATCGGATAAAAAATTCCTTTTTTGACACGAGACATTTTTAGTTTTGCTTGAGAGATAGTTATTCAGGTCAGGCTTTTGGTGATTTTTACTCCAGCTAGGAGAGGAATATAGGTAGGAACAGTTCTTTTTTTGAGTTCATAATCCCAAATATAATCATAACCTGCATCTTTTGCCCTCATACCTCGATCCTGATCAAAGAGGAGATTACCGAGTGAATAAAATATAGGTTTACCTTGATAAATTTCAAATTTTCACGGAATATGAGAGTGATTCCCAACAATAATATCTGCTCCAGCATCTACTAAGGCATGAGCTAGTTTTATTTGTGCCTGATTTGGATTTTGATGATATTCGGCTCCTCGATGGATTGAAAGGATTTTTACATCACAGCACTGATCTTGCATTTCCTTTAGATGTCAGGTCATCAAGGCAAGATTATTTGAATTCCAAGATAGTCGCTCTCCACCATAGATATTTGTATTCCCATCATAAGAGTATGCCTGCAGACAGAGCTTTAGTCAGTTTTTTTCTATAGTGTATCGTTGTTGAGCGTCTCCAGTACTATTCCCAGCACCAAAAAATCAGATCCCATGCTGATGCAAGGTTACTCTTGTCGTGCGAACTCCCTCTCCGCCAGCATTACTCGTATGGTTATTTGCCAAAGACAATAAAAGCTGATTTCCTCCTTGAAGATCTAAAAGTGTTCTGATACTTCCGGTATTTGCACGAAACAGAAAGGTGTTTTCGACTTTTTCATTTGCTTTCTTTGAAAATTGGCTTTCCAGATTTGCAAATAAAATACACTCTCCTGAAAGATAACATGGAAACTGGTGAAAAGGATTATAATTCTCCCCAGTAAAGATGCGATCATAGCCTTCCTTTTTAGCCCAAAAATCAATGCCTCTAGCAAGCATAATATCTCATCAAAAAATGAATTCGACACTAGGATCAGGTTTTTTTTCTGATGAGATACTAGAGATGATCTGGTCTATGAATTCTTTTGGAGAATGTGAAAAAAAACTCAGTAAAACTGATCCTCAAATCAAAAAAAATGAACTAAGTAGCAAGAGAATTATCCTTTTTTTCATCAAAAATCTCTAAGTAAATATCTCTACAAATATCCAAACCATAGATAAAAGCAAGTGAAAATAGAAAAAATCTGATTTTTTCTTTTTTTATTTCTTATGATAAAAATCAAAAAAACTGCTGGAAAAAAGAGAGAAAAAGAATATAAAAAATCTGAATTTTAATTTTTTTGTAAAATCATAATGTGAAGATGGCATAGTATTGCAGCGAGAAAGGCATCATGAGATGCTGCAAAATCTAGAATTTATAGTATTATTGGGAAAAAGATTCAGATGGCGGCTAAAAACTGAGCTGATCCAAAAATGAATCCTTCGTTGGAAATGATTCTAGAAAAGGCAAGATACAACGGGCTTCCAAAGGATGTTATTGAAAGGGCAATTCTTAAAGGATCTGGACAACTTGAAGGAGAGGAAATGAAGGAAGTATTCTATGAAGGATACGGACCAAATGGTTCAGCCTTCTTGATCAAGACTGTAACTTCAAATACCAATAGAACACCTCAAGCAGTGAGAACAGCACTTCAAAAGGCTGGAGGTTCTATGGCAGAAATTGGAGCTGTGGCTTGGCAGTTTAAAGAGCAGGGACTAATACTAATAGATGGGAAGTCTGAGATGGTAGAGGACAAAGGAAGACAATTAGAAAAGATTACTCCTTTTGATCCTGAAGAATTGGAAATGCAGGTTATGGAGCTTCCTATTGAAGATGAGAGTATAGAGGAAGGTTCAGCTGAGGTCTATACTTCAAAGGCTGATTTCATAACTGTGAGAAAAGCTATAGCAGAACTTGGTTATCATATTACAGAAGCAGATATCCATTTCTTCGCTGAAAACCAGATTAGTTTGACAGGGGAGGATGTTGAGATATTTGAACGCATTCTCGAAGCCTTAAATGATGATGAAGATGTCGATCAGGTATATCACAATGTAAGCTTGTAAAACAATAAAAATAAAAAATCTGACTTCAAAAGTCAGGTTTTTTTGATATTTTCTTCTAATAGTTTCTCGTTGTTGCTAAATATCTAAATTTACTCAATATGATAGCTCCATCTTTTATCTCTCTGTAAGTATGGAAATAGTGATTCAACATCCTCTCTAGTGACCTGCTGATATTTCTCCAAGATATCATCAAGCGTCTTAATCTCTCCATAGGTTAAATACTGGTGTTCGAGGAAATCTGCCATCTCATCCGAACTTTCGATTCCCATTTGAACCCCTCCAATGAGATAGTTTTTCGCATTTCCCAGTTCCTCATCACTAAATCCTTCTTTAATGAAATGGTCAATCTCTTCATGGATTTTATCTACTCCAAACTCGAACTTTTTCTTATCTAATCCAGTACGAATCCAAAAATATCAGAATTCCTTTACACAAGCGTGTCAGGCTCTAATAGAGTAGCAGAGACCTAGTTTTTCTCTAATATTTTGAAAAAGTCTTGAAGACATATTCCCTCAAAGAATAGTACAAAGCACACTTGCAGCCTCTCTCTTTTCTTCTAGCCCATTTAAACCTGGCATTGAGATGATGAGATGATTTTGTTCAGTTCATTTTTTGAAAAAATCAGATTTTTCTAATGGTAGATTTCGTGAAAATTCAGGTTTCTCTCTTTCTTTTTTCTCAGGTAGAGAAGAAAAGAGTTGAGAAATCATAGACTCAAGTTGCTCCTGATCGAGAATTTTCCCAGTGATAGTGATAATCAGGTTATCCTTTGTATATAATACTTTCTTATAGTCAAAAAGGGCTTGTGCATTAATGTTGTTGATTGTTTCCTCGTACCCAATAATTGGTCTTCCATAATTCCCTTTTCAAAAGAAAAAATGTCTCCACATATCATCGCGAAGGCGAGCTGGCTCATCTTGATATCTTTTTAACTCCTGAATCACTACCCCTTTTTCCCTTTCAAGTTCAGCGTGTGGAAACTGTGCATCTATCAACATATCAGCAAGAACTTCTAGTCCTTGTGTTGCAAAATGAGGAGCAGACTTGATATAATAAGCAGTTCTATGTTGCCCAGTTCGTGCATTAAATTCAGCTCCAATCTTGTCCATTGCTGTTGCAACAGCCTTTGGGGTCGTCCATTTCTTTCCTCATTTAAAAAACATGTGTTCCAAAAAATGAGAAATTCCAGCTTCTTCTGCTGTTTCATAGATAGCACCTGCTTTTACTCAGATTTGAATGGTGATTGAATTGCTCTCTTGCATAGGGGCAAAGATACAGGTAATCCCGTTTAGTGTTTTTATTTCATACTTCATTTGTACTAGAAAAAAGGAATAAAAAACTGACACAAAGGTCAGATTTTTTTGTTATTCAAAGAGTTTAATTTCTTACTCTTCTTTATTTACAAAGTTCCATGCATCCTGAATCCCTTCAAGGATAGATTTCTTAGCTTCCCATCAAAGAATTTGCTTTGCTTTTGATGCATTTGCTACGGAGATAGCTACATCTCAATCTCTTCTATCAACGATTTCATAGTTAATCTCATCACCAATGATCTGTTGTGTCATCATGATCATTTCAAGTACAGAAGTTCCAGCCCCAGTTCCAATATTAAAGACCTCAAAAAAACTGACTTCATCTTCAGATTTTTGCTTTTTCTCAAGTAGCCATTCAAAACTTCTCAAATGAGCCTCAGCTAAGTCCTCAATATGAATGTAATCTCTAATACAAGTTCCATCAGGGGTTTGATAATCATTCCCAAATACGCTAATTTTTTCAATCTCTTTTTTTGCAACTCTTAGGAGATAAGGAAGCAAATTGGTAGGAATCCCTTTTGGATTTTCTCCTAATTTTCAACTATGATGTGCTCAAATCGGATTGAAATATCTTAGAGAAACTGCAGAAAATCATTTATGAGCTACCATATCCTTGAGCAAAAACTCAGTTACAAGCTTCGTTGTTCCGTAGGGGTTTATTGCACTGAGACGGTCTGTTTCAGTAAAAGGTGGAATATTTCTCTCAATATCATATACTGTCGCACTAGAAGAAAAAATCAGATTTTTTACCTTATGAGTATTCATAACCTCAAGGAGATTCAAGGTTCAATTAATGTTGTTCTCATAGTATAAAAAAGGATCATGGCAACTCTCAGAAACGGCTTTCTTTGCTGCGAAGTGAATTACCCCAATGAATTCATATTCTTCAAAAAGCTTCTCAAGAAACTCACTGTCTCTCACATCCCCCTCAAGAAAAGGTAGTTCATACCCTAAGATTTCCTTGATACCATCTAGAACAGTAGTTTTGTGTGCATTTGAGAGATTGTCGATCAAAATCGGCTCATATCCAGCCTGTGCAAAAAGTACTGCGGTATGCGAACCGATATACCCAAGACCTCAGGTAATCAGTATTTTTTTTGATTCCATTTTATACAAAAAAGAATAAAAATTAGCAATTTTTCTCTTTACTATACAGATAAAACATATCAAAGTCAAGAAGATATTTCGCTCTTTTGAATTCACTTCTTTTTATTATAGAAAAAATAAGACAAAAACTGATTTCCCGTGTTATTTCTCCTTTGATTGAGGGACTTTCCGTTCTCACTCTTTTAAGTCTCCTAGAATATAGTCTCCAATACGGATTCTTTTTAGATCTATAACTTCATAGCCAAGTGCCTTAAAAATTCTTCTAATGTGTCTTTTCTTCCCCTCATTCAAGACAATATTCAGCTTTCAACTCTCGGCTTGTTGTAGTGAAAATGTCCTTAAAAATTCTCCTCCTTCCCAAATCCCAGCTAAAACTTTCTTTTTTAGCTCCCGATTAAATGGGCGATTAAGAGTAATAAGGTATTCTTTTGTAATTTTAGAGCTCGGATGTTCAAATGCATGCACAGTTCATGGATTCTTTGTCAGCAAAATTAGTCCGCGACTTTCTTTATCAAGTCTCCCGATATAGTAGTAGTTTTTGAATGCTTCTGGCAATAAGCTATAAAAAATCTGATTATGAGGATCTGCTTTTGAACAGGTATATCCCTTAGGTTTATTGAAAAGGATAAAATCTGGTTTTTTATTTTCTGTAT
>CAUTDF010000006.1:0-58827 GCA_963537415.1 uncultured bacterium
AGATTACAGTCATGAGCAGTACTTATACCTCATATCCCTATGCCAATCACTCCAATCATCGATGCCAATAAACCTTTCTTCATATGAGAATATCTGATAAACAGTTAAAGTATAGCTGATTTTTTATTTTTTGCAAATTTTCAGGGAGATTCCCCAGAGACTACAAAGGGAGCGTCTTGATCTCAACCTTTGCAATCTCTGAGCCAAATCTATTCTCCTTGATAGTATAGATCACAGTTTCTTTTGCTTTATCAAAGCTATAGTTTCAATACAGTTCAGTATTTCCAGCAACTAATCCATCTTTTGAGATATAGAGCAGAGGATTTTTATTGATAACAAGCACCTGACCTCCATCAAATTTTCCATATTGCGCTCATTTCAGAGAGAGGAGTTCTCATCTCAAAACCTGAATACTCTTGAGCTCTTTTGCTGTGAGCAAGATATCAAAAATACTGATTCCGTTTTCTTTTACCTTGATAGTAGGGTATCATTTCTCAAATACTACCTCAAGTTGAAGCTTATTTTGATATCATGGTTCAAAAGTGATTTCTCCATTTTGAGCATTTACCTTACCAAAGAGATTTCCCTTTGTACCATACAGCCCTATCAAATCTCCAAAATCATAGAATGCACCAGTGATATGAGTCTGATCAGTCTTAACAGGAAAGCTCTTGACTTGATTCCCACCGAGCTTTGCAGAAATATCACTCTGAATCTGATTTCTCTTCGTTTGGAATCCTACATCTCACTCATCAATATCTGTTTCAAGCACCGAATGAATAATTACTGGATCCTTAATTCCTTCTCTATATCCAGAGTATCTTTCAACATTCTCAATCGTAATGTTTGGTGTTTTGATCTCTAGTGAGATATTTTCAATGGCTTCATTGCCCTGACTATCAACAGCAGTCGCTGTATAAAGCTTGGTCTGTAGTCCTGTAAAGAAGAGATTTTCTAGACTAATGCTGCCTCCAGTAGTTCAAAGAGATTTAGAAACCAGAATTTTCTCCCCTTCCTTGATCTGGAGTTTCTCAATTTTTGTCGCATCTTCTCGATCAATCTTGAGATCATAGTAGGTACCTACGAATCCCTCCAGGTTATTTCCATATCAAGCAATCTCTGACTTTTTACTTCTAACCAGCTGAATCTCCGCTACAGGAGGCTCAGCATCTCAGATCACCTGTCTTCCACCGACAACTTGATTTGACCAAGGAGATTGTTGAGCATAGACTTTATCTTTTAGTTTGAGGCTACTCACCTGAAGATAGAGCCAATTTCTTGGGATATCTCCTAGCCCAAAGTTGATCGTCTCATTGCTAGGATTGTACCAATCAAGAGCATACAACTTTCAAACTTTAGCCAACTGCTCAATACTTGTTTCCTTTCCATCAATTTCTACTTTGTATCCAGTAGCGATTGCTCCCTTAGGCAAAAAGAGTGCATATTTATACTGAGATTGCCCAAACTTCTCCTTTAAACTATCTACACGATCTGTAATTCTAACCAAATATCCGTCATTCTGAGTAAACTGGTCATTATTCCATGAAAAGCTGATCTCGTCAAAGCTCTGCCCCTTTAATACGAAATTTTTCACCTCAGCAACAGTATCATAAAGCTTAAATTCTGATCCTGCAGCCTTTTCGTATTTTTTTGAGCTATTTTTTAGACTAGGGGAGAGGAGATAGTAGGTTGATGAAGTGCTTTGTGCTTTCTGCTCAGCATCATTAGCATATTTCACATAAATAGTATGCTCATCCCAAGCAATCAAATCTTCAACCTTATCATTATTCAGATCCTGCTGATAATAACTCTCATACTTTTCAGCATTATACTTTGAATGAACGACATTTACTACATTTTTATTATCCTTACTTTTTACAAGGATTCCCTTGATATAGCTAGAATAATCAGCAGAAGCCTGAGTACTCATCTCTGGAATACTTGACTGTACTTGTGCATAGAGGGCTTTTTCTGTTTTTTGTCCATCTTTAGCGATTAAGCTTGTTTTCCCAGCATAATCGCTCGTTTTGATCGCATAGTATTGATTAACCTGATCTTTGATAGCTTCAAGATAGAGTTTAGCTTTTTGATGCGTAGCAGGAGACATATTCAGAGTGCTTGCACTATTCTTGTCCAATGCCTCCAGATATCCATCAATTTGTTTAGCTTCTGTAGCAACATAGGTATCCATTATACTTTCATTATTCTGAAGTATCGCTTCAGCTCTAGTATTTTTCTCCAAGAGCGGAGTAGCATAGGTGAGTTGGTAAATCTTCTGACTCTCATTATGCTGATCAAGTTTTGAGAGGAAAGTATCATAGTCGTTTCTCACCAAATTTGCTAACTTATTTGTGGTAGTATGATGCTCTTTGATCACAGAAGAAATCTGATTTTCAATGTTTTTAAAATTTTGTTTGCTAGATTCTACCTGAGTGTTCGTGTCTGTCAGAGCAATTAAAGATCTGATCTTATGCTGCTCTTCTTCATTACTCAAGTGGTCTATCACACGTTGGAGTTCTTTCTTCAGTTGAGTTTTTGTGCTCTGATATTCATTAGGAGTTTCTTGCGCTCAATGAAATCAGATTTTTGGACTAAGATTAGCTTTAATATTGACATTTCATTGCTTAACAAATTCATCCGCAGTCTCTGCTTGTTTATCTAAATAATCCATAACCTGAGTCATTTGATCGTTTCCATAGCTGGCAATCATATTTGTTTGATTGTTAATACCATCTGTAATCGATTTTAGTAAACTATAGAATCCGTCAAAACTATACTCAAGATTAACTAAGGCATCTACCTGATAATCAAGCCCTTGTAGAGGAGCTTGCCAAAGCTTCGCTGTAAAGTCTAGCTTATCTACAAATGGCACTTCATAAGTCCTTTGAGTCATTTGTTCAATTTTCGCTTTTACAGAACTTTCTGCAACAAGACCATTCTTACTCTTCACTCTACAGATGATCTGACCAATCTTATTCGCAAGATTCAGAATTTTTGAAATTCTTTCTGGAAGCTGCGGTAATTTTGGTGCAGGAGGCAAAATAGGAAGTTCTAGATTAATTTGAGGTAGAAGACTAGGCAATTCAGGAAGATTTGGTGGCTCAGGCAACAATGGAATATCCGGAAGTTCAAAGTCAAGATCCAATTTGAGTCCAATTGACGGAGGCGTTGGTAGATTTGGAATCCTAGGCAACTCAATACTTTCTGGAACAAAATTAAACTTTGGTAGTGTAATCTCCATTCCAAGGTTGATATTAGAGAGATCAATAATCAGATTTGGAAGCTTCATCTTTGGAATTGGAAGCGGATCTACTTTTAATCCTCAGCAAAGGAAGCTTAATTTACATGCATATTGATCATACGCATCATGGGTACAAGTTCAACATTTAGCAGTCCAGTTTGCTGAGAAATCAAGCATTACTTGATACGTCTTTACTATAGCAAGAATAGTTGTAATTGCATCAATGTATTGAGAGAACCTGTTTGCATTGATCTCCATCCAGTAGTTGATATATCCAAAGAAGTTTGTGATTGCACTTGAGATTTCCATCGTATATTTATCTACAACATGCAACCATTCATAGATCTCAAAAGGAAGTCTCTTATATTGCTCTAAAATCTCAATGTTTTGAAAGATTTTACTACTGAGTTGATCGAGTTGTACTTGGATTCTCATCAGCTTTTCATTAGCTCCATTCGCAAGTTTACATTCCTCAATTTTCTCTTTTAATTCTGGATCATCCTTACCTTTTTTCTTGAATAAGTTATCAATTTCTGGAGGACAGGTTAAAATAGTTGCAGCAACTTTATCTTTCCAACTTTTCAAAATACTATTTTGTGTAGAGAGCCAGGTCTTGAGATATGAAATATAGGATTCAATATCTTCAGAATAAATCCAAGGGATTTTAACTGAAATATTTTTTGTAGATATCTTCACAAGGTCAGTACTATTAAATAGCTGTGCCATTTTCTCAAATGGATTGACTCAGTCCATAAGATTTCGACTTGCAACCTCCTGGTTAGATCACAATCTTTCCTTAATATTAGAAGGTAAAGCCTCTAAATTCTTATCAGAGATATCCTGTTTTTTATGAGATTTTTGATCATTTTCTGAAAAAATAGATTGTGTAGCTGTGAAAACACTAGAAATCTGATTAGAAAGCATCTTTACATCTGGCAGATAGAGCGTTAAATTCCAACGAAGCAGATTATTCCTAATATATTCGATCTGATTTTCTAAAAATCACATTAAGATCGCAGGAATTCATTTTGGATTAGGATTCAGAATTTTATTTTTAGTATCTTTTACCCCATCAACTCTTGTAAATCAAATCCCAATACTATTTTTCCCAACACTAACACTATTATTCCCAACACTAACACTATTATTCCCAAAGTTAGAAGGTTCAAAATCTGAAGCCATTCTCATTTCAATATCACTTCAAAAGACTTTGAATGAACCAGCTGCACTGCTAGGAAGCTTTACTTCAGTATTTTTGCTTATTCCATTAAATCCAACATTACGAAGAGGACTTTCTCAACTCTTTCAATCATTGCATGATGGAGTATTTCCATAGTCTTCAAGCCAACTATCATAGTTTTCGCCAGAATCGTCCTCATTGTTATGCCCATCACTTCAACATGGAAGATCAAAAGAAGTTACAACACAGTTTCCCCCTAGATCTGCATATGGTGAAGGTACAGCAGATCCCACACTGTAAGGCCCTCCACAGATAGCAAGTCCCATCTGGGCAGTTAAAGTAGGAGCCGCATAAATTCTAATCATAGAAGGATAGATTCATCATCATACCCAAAGGAAACCATCTCATGGCCCCTTTTGTCCCCAAGGGAATGGGATACTTCAAACAGGAGTAGGTAATGTCCCTGGAAAATGAAATACTGGAAGTCCTTTTCAAAGTGTTCTGGTAAGTGGAGGAATCGGAACACATCACATCACATGATAATCTCAAGGAGCTAGAAAAGCCTGATTAAATGGGACAGGTAGTCCTTTACAAGCCTTTTTCCCCTTCGCACCAAAACTTACGCCCTGACAGAGCATATCAAGTCATTTATTGATATCCTTACTGAGCTTATCAATATCTTTCTTCATTATAGCTCCAACTAATCCATCAATAACTCATCAAACATTATCAGTTCCAAAGGACTCAAATTTCCCCTCTTTGAAGGCTTCCATCAGTTGATTACCAGCAGACTCCCAGCTACCATCACCAGAAAATGCTGCTTTGAAAATTTCCTTACGAATCTTCTCATTACTTTTCCATGCTGCTTCTCAGACATCTGCAATTTTTTGTCCAATTCCAGCCCCAATTTCAATTGCTTTTGTAAAATTCTGAAGAGGATTACTCTTTTTACCTTTTTCTTGATTTGGATCATTTACAGCACTTGATAATCCATTCTCCGTGATATTTTTCTGATCTTGGAGCTTTTTCATCTGCTCATCAATTGCTTGTTTTTGCTTTGCTCTAACATCTTTCTCATACTCAGCAACAAGTTCTTGTAGGTTTATACTTTTTTGTACATAAGACCTTGTATTTCATCTTCCTTGATTAAAGAGAACTCACTTTTGTTTAATACATCAATTCTCAACTCAAAGAACAATATCAGGATAGTGATCTTTTAGATAACCATCACGAGGTTCAGATTTTGTGATAGTATTATACTCATAATCTTTGATATTTACATCTTCTAGCTTTAATGAATAAGGAGAAATCTGATCATCATACTGAAACTGATAGCGATATACCAGTTGCTCTCCTGTCATTAAATGAATATCAGAGATCGCATATGCATATTCTCAAACTGGTCAATGAACATTTGCCCTACTTACATCAAAGACCAAACTTTCAGGTTTCAAATTTTTGGAATCTTCACCATTATATTTGATCTTTGCAGGAAGATATGGCTTATCAAGGAATGCTCAACTACTAATACTAGCATTTGCCTTAATCCTAACCTTTACCTCAACAATATCATTATCTAGTAGATTTCCTCAGTTTATATCACGATATTCCTTCGTAACATCAACCTTATCCTTACTATCTAGAGTATTAATAGTAAAGAAAGCCTGATCTTTCGCTGGTAGTCAATCATTTAGTACTAGCTGTTCTTTGACTGGATTCTGAAGATACTTAGTATAGGTACCAATTGTGCTTGCTACTGTACTAGTCATATCCGTTTTAGTGATGCTGTTTGTAATAGCGTCTGGGTTAATTGTTTGTTGTCCATTAAGCATCGCCTGAACATTCCCTGGAATCTGATCTGTAATATTTTGCGTTGCTTGCTCAGATGCTTGAGTAGTAAGTTCCTCATTACTTGGAATCTTTAGTCCTCACCAGCGAATAAGGCTCTCATCTCTCACTGGATGAGTAGCAATCTCGATTCACAAGTTATGAATAGTTTTTACTGAATTTTGCTGTCTTTTTCGCCAGTTATCATCACATGAATACTCGTTAGTACTCAAGTAGCTATGATTATTCTTGTCCCCATTACCATAAAAGACTTTGATATCTCACATACGATCATAAGTTACGATATCAAGTTTTTTGTCAAGATCCATATCTCTTACAAAAACCTGATGAACTCCAGAGAGTACGCTTGGATGCTCTGAAATTTCTCAGTTCTTTACATTGGTATTCAGACAAGCAATTCTTCCATCAACATCAAAGATTCCCTCATCATTCAGATAAGCTCTGAATTGTTGCTTGCTATTCCTTATCAAAATATCCTCATAACCATTCCCATCAATATCGCCAACATATACATCTTCCATTTGTTCAGTAGTCATCATCAGCATTCCCATATCTTGAAACTGCTTATCAGCATATTGCTTCTGCAGTTTGATAGTTCAATCCTGATAAATAACGAGAATATCCTTCAATCCGTCTCTATTATAATCAATATCCAAAACCTTCCAGATACTATTTGTAGTATCCGAATAAATCGTCTTTTCAATACCTCAGTTATAATCAGTATTTTCTAGATTAGTATTTTTCTGGATTCTTTTGAGGAGTGGATCTCAAATATTAATCAAAAACTCTGATCCAAATGGGATAGTCGATTCTCAAACACTCTTACCTCCAGCAAAGAGTGTAACATTTTTAAAGTCAGCTCTAAATCCAATATATTTTCTAAAGTCATTACTATTCTGAATAGAGTCGTATCCTTGATAATTCGTATCTAGTGTATTACCAACTTCAAAGATTCCTTTTGCAAGGCGATTTGTTGATCCTCATTGATAAGTTTCGCTAAATATCCATCTCGAGTCTTCTAGTTTCCCATCATTAGAAAGAGGAGTACTCTTCGCGTAATCAAGATGCGGGATAATAACCTTTGCAACACTATTCCCATTCCAAACCATCTCCCAAACTGGATAATTGCCTTCTTTTTCACGAGTAAAATGAAGTGATAGTTCCTTATTTAAGGTTCAAAGTTGCCTTTTTTCGCTATTATAGAGAATCCCCTGAGTATAAACATATCCATCAGCTACATCTGAAACAATCAAACTTGGAGTTTTAGCAGTGTTTATAACCTCTGAAATCTTCGCTCCATTGCTAAGTATCTTAATATTCTTAATTTGATCTTGGATTTTTATCTGTCCAATTCATCAAACTGAAAGCAGAAGATTATTCCCATGAAGCTGTGCAGTAATTGCTAGCTGATCAATATTTTCAAGTTGCCCATTTGACTTAAATAGTACGCTTGCTTTCTTCACCTTTTTGAGATCAACAAGCTGAGTAGTTACAGCAAGTGTTTTATCAGAATTTTTAATAATTTTTTCACTATAAGCATTCTTCTCTGATAGATATCATCGCTGGTTTCCCCAGTCAGTACCAAAGAGATTTAAATACATAACATTTAAACCTGAATTCACCGCCTGTTCCAAAAACTTCTTTTGAACTGATAGTCTTACCTGAGCCTGAAGTGGCTTCTTACTTCACAATACTCTCGCTTGCAAGAGGGTACTTGTCTCATTTTCCTTAAAGGTATGAGAAATATTGATTTTTCAATTGCTAACTTTAAGAGTATTACTTACAGTTTTTTGATTGTCGCTACTTGTTAAAAGAACATCAGTCGGCTGAGTAACAGCGTTTCACCATGCATCAGACAAAGAAATCTGACCATTAATCTTCTCTCCGACAACCGCCATTTTCTTCTCTACATTGAGTTTCAGCTTAGTGATTTCTCCAGGGAGAATCTCTATTTGATAACTTTGAGGTTGTAATCATGGAATTACGAAGCTAACTGTTTCAGTTCATGCTTTGTAAGTTGGAATCAGAAAAACTTTTGCTGCTCCTTTTTCAAAAATAATGGTTTTTACCTCTTTCAAGCCTGCTTTCTTATCTAGCATATATGCCTTAAATCCTCATTTCTCAATATTAAGACTTGCTTGAGTATCCAGTTCGATAAGTTTATTATCTGATCAATAGAGTCCTAGTTTCAATGTAATAACTTTATTTTTATCTAGTTTCCTCTCCGCTCCAGATCAAATGAAAAGACTATCTTTTGTTAGTTGATATTTGAGAGGTGTAGACAATGGTCTATCATTATAATGAACCTGAAGCTTTGCTGGAATGATTTGAAAACTCTGTTGAGTAACGAGCTTATTAGTTTTTGAATCCCTAAGTGAGAGTGTTTCTGTTCCAGTATCTTGAGGCAATGATCTATAAATAATCGTAGAATTCTCAAAATCTGAAACTTCTATACTCTTTACAAGACCACTTCATGCAAGGAATCCTCACTTCTCAGCCGTTAAAATATATGGATACAAACTTCTAGAAATCTGATTTTTATATCTATCTACAACATTGAGAGAAACGAGACTATAAATACCAGCTCAGACCTTGCTAGGTATATTAATTGTAAAGGTATCAATACTTCCTGCACGAGCACTGAAAGTTAATGTCTTATGTCAGCATTGTTCCTTATTATCAGTAGGACAGACCTCAATAGTTGTAGCAAAAGTTCATGCTTTATGTTCTCCTAAACTAATTGCCACATTATATCCGCTACTACTAGCCTTGAACTCCTTTTCTACAGGTTCTTTACAGCTTTCTTGATTCTCAATTTTTAGGCAATTTTCACCAACAGTCAAAAACTTGACCTTGAAAGTTTTGTTAAGTAACTTTGGATCTCTAGGTTGAATGATAAGTCTTTCCTCTCAGCCATCAAGTATAAAACTTTTTTTCGTTGTCGAAATCTCCATCTTTTCAAGCACAGTATTAGCTATTTTATCTGGATTATCAATTACACTAATAGCCTGCTTTTTCTCTTCCAAGTGGGCATTTTTATCATCAAAAGAATCTTTAATATCCGGGAATGGATTAATGGCTTCTTTTATGGCATTTAGAGAACCCACCCAATGAGGTAGAGTGAGTGATATTTTTCATGGCTTTTTTTTCACTTCCTTAAACCAGCATCCTAATCCTCTAATCCAAGGAGAGTCTGCTTCTTTTATATCATAGAGAAGGAGGGTATCATTATAATAAAATCAGCATTCTTTTTGTTCATTATCTAGATTTCATTGTTTTGAATCTACTTCTGAGAGTTTATTTCAGGCAGTAGCTATCTCATCTAAAATAGGTTCCTCATCAGAATTTTTTACATTCCCTTCATAATTGATCGTATCGCTATCATTAGAATTAATAAATCAAACTTCATATCCTTTAGAAGCATAAGTGGGAAGTGCTAATTGTGGATATATTCACTGTGAGGATAAAATTTGATCATTATGCTGAGAAAGATAGTTATCTACAACATATTCAACCTTATTATTAATATCAAAACTTAAATCTGAAGAATTAATATCTTTTGTTATATCATCGCTTATTGCCCTAGATTTGATCGCAACATTCTGATAATAGAGGAGTTCTGCTAGAGTATTGAGCATTTTCTCTCCTCAAATTGATTTCAAAACCTCATCATAGGTAAAAAGTTCATACCTACGAATATTGTTATCCAAGAGAGGAGTTGCCAAAAAATCTACACTACGGAGCTGATCATAATGTCCTTTTCTACTCAGATAGTTGGCATTAGCTTTGTTCTTTTCTTGTGTAAGAATAGTATTATATTCATTTACTTTATTTTTGAGATACTTCTCAAGAGATGCTTTAAATTCAGCAGGAGATTTCAGTTGTAGAAATGTTCAAGATTGATTGTAGGCTTCCGACTTAAAGATATTAGGATAAATAAGATTAATCCTATTTCATCAAATTCCCTGAAAGGTAGTATATCTCGGAGAATCAATTGGTCTATCAGGAGTTAAATCTGACATTCATTTGATAGTGATTGTTGGATTTTTTGCCTCACTTTTGAAAATAGATTCAAATTCTGATTTCTGTGTTCCAATATCTTCAAGTAAATTATCAACACGAGGGACACGATCTATAAGATCACCAGTCAACGAAGCACCTGTATTATATTTTTGTTTACATAGTTCTTGAGTTTCTATACCACCTAAACATTGCAAAATATTATAAACATCAGTCGTATGTCATTCCTCATCGGGGCGTCCAGTATGAATTTTATCCAGCATAATTCAAATCTTGCTTAAGAGCTCATTTCACAATTTTTCTCAAAGACTACTAGCAAAATTATCTGTATCCTTCCAGTTCTTCAGTATAGTCTTATAGGATTGAATCTGATTTTCTAATCTTTTTAGTTTTACAAGGATCACTTTTGAATAACGGATTCGTTCATGAAGTTTCTCCTCATATTTTGAAATTTGAGTGATAATATTCTCATACCAAGGTTTATACATACTAAGTGGAATATCTTTTTTTAGTTCGGAGATACGAACGATTTGTAGAGCTGATTGCACTCAAGCAAGGTAATTTTTACTCAATAGTTGTTCAAGTTCTTCACTCAAAAAACTCAACTCACTTACAAGTACAAAATAATCAGTTTTTTGATATAAAGCTCAAGTATTACTAGTGTGCTGAGAATCTCTTCGTAAAGTATTTAAAAGACTGATTCTCTCTCACTCTAGTTGCTCTTTTTTTTGATTAAATGCGAGATCCTTTTGAGAAATAAGTGGTGACATAGTACTCAAAGTTTGGATATTCCCAGTAATGGAATTACTTGCATAAGGTCCTGTAAGCTGATTCGGATTCTGGCCAGCATTTATATTATTGATCACTCATTGCATATGAGTAAGCTGATTACCTATATCAAAGAAAGTACTATATTGTTTTGAATAACACTTAGCAAGTCAGTCTTCTATTCGGTATGGAAGTGGTCTACTTGGATCTGCGCTATTAGGTATCCATAGGCGCTGATTTCCAGTCCATGCACCATTTTGACGAATGGGGAGAAAATAAGAACCAACTCATCAGAAAGGATTCTCTAAACATTTTAATTCTTTACTAGTAAGAAAATAGATATTCTTTTTATCTAAATTTTGAATACTTCCAGAATAGCTCTCCCCACTTCAAACCTGATTCCAAAGTTGCTTCAATTTATTATGAGCAGTATCGGTGATATCCTTTCCCTCATCAACATAGTGTTTATTGTTTCATAGTACTAGATCTCAATAAATACGGCTCATTTCCAGATTATATTGCTCAATTAAGGCATTTCTTTGTGCCGCGGGAGTTGTTCTATTTCTGATCTGTTCTTGCAAAGTATTTGCGAGCTGAATTCTATTAAAGAGAGCTTGATTCCTATCTAAAAAATGAGATAAAAATGAAGATTTTGCGAGCTCTATCCTTCATCAACTTGATAATGCTAAAGTTTTTTCATTGAGTAAAAAGTCAAAACCTGAAAGTAGTTTTCCCTTCTCCTCAAGTACTGATCCAATGAGCTCTGTTGCACTTGTACCACTTAACAAATTTTCTAAGCTATTTTGACTTCAGGATTTCAAAAGCTCTGTCCTAAAAAGTTTATTCCAAAGATTATCTTTTGCACTTAAGATCTTTCTATCTCTTTCAATAATTTTGTTTTCAAGTCATGAAAGGTTAAAGTTTAGATTTACGATCTTACTTAAAATATTGTTAAGCGGTCATCCACTATTTCTAGCTGAAGCCAAAGATCAAGAAATCTGATTTCAGACTTGTTCAAATTTGCTTTTTTCTAGATTAATTTGATTTTCCTTTGAAGAAAATTGGGATAAGGCAGCATCATATTTATTTTTGATATCAGACTGATCATAAGAGACACTAACACCAGAATCTTGTCTCCAAAGTCAGTCTAAAGTATTTTTACCTAAATAAAGAATTCCTGCTAACGAAAAGTTATCGAGAGGAGTTTTATAGACGAGCTGATATTGATCTTTTATATGATCATTTATATTTTTTAGTGCATTTAGTCTTTCTTGAAGAAGGGTAACAGAAATAGATAGAGTATTACTAGCGCTTCAGAGCTGAGTCCTAGCTTGATTTAAAAGGTTCTCTCTTTCCTGGAGTTTCTGAGTCCTTTCAAGAATCAATTGTTTTTTCTCAGATTCTAAATTCTGAATTATTTGAATTCAGCTAAAAAGCTGAGTTAAACTTGATGAAAACTCATCAATCTTTTTATCCATGGCAAGATTTACCTCAGATGGAGCAGTAAAATCATTAAGATTTAATGCCTCAATAATTTGATCATGATAGAATTTCTCTCTGCTCTCATCATCATATTTTAGTTTTTCAATATTCTCGATTTGATCAGCACTAGTAGCTTTATGTTTTACCTCTGAAGAAAGTATTCTATACTTATAAGTCCTTTTTTCATCTGATCTTGATCTTTTTTGTTTTACAAGAGAAAAAGAATCTGAATCTTCTTTCTTAAATTGTTTATCATTGAGACCTTGGTTAAAATAATCAGCATCATTGTAATGTATACCATGGCGGGTAGGCTCTTTATAGACTCAACTTCTATAAGAGATCTGTGTCGGAGAACTATATTGTTTGAATCCCTCAAATGAGTATCCAGATGTCTCTTTGTTTTTTAGATTTACGCTTCATACAATATCAAAGATTGATTGCCATGCTGATCTATAATCATACCCATGAGCAAAGCTATAGAGTCATTGGCTCATCTTTTCTGCATCAACATTCAGTGGAGTAGCACCTCACCAAAGCCTCTTTCAAAATTGTTGAAAGTTTTCACAATCTGCCCAATCTCTTGAATTACTAGATCCAGGGTTACATGTTCATTCACCAACCCATTCATATCTCTGGCAAGGAACTCAAAATTTTCTTGTCCACTTTGGTAATCCGAAATACATTCTTGTACAAGATTCTGAGAAGTTTGCATAAGTTTTTTCTCTGCTATAGAGATCATACTCAGCCTTAGTATTCATCATGTTATACCCTCTATTGGCTTCTATTTGGCTAGAAAAAATATCGTATGAAGCACCAAAACTCTTAGATCACAAATTTGTTTGATCTAGAGTAGATTTTGCTGGGTTATCTGAATTGTTAATGATATCTGAATAATTTCAGACTTTTTCTAGATTTCTAAATGTTCCTCTATAAATTGAGGATTGCTGAGCAGAAGAGAGGAGCTCTGCATCATGTCAAAAATAATAAAATCTGAATATATCGTTATATTCTGGTACCCAATATGGTATCCTAATAGGTGATCGTGAACCTCAAAATTTTACAATCTTTCTATGATCTTTCTCTCTTTGATAAAAGAATGGAACAACAGGCTTCATCTCATACTTTTCAGTCAAAATCTTGTTATCAACCATATTCTCTAGCTTATCATTGATCCCCCTAATGATCCCATTCATTTCGTTTGTTCAGAGCGTGAGTTGGTCTTTGAGTTGGATTTTATTTTGATGAGTATCAGCACCTCATGTCCATCTGTTTGATGCTTCTATATTATCCGCAATTGCTCTCTGCAATGGGACACTCAAACTTGAGGAATATTCTTGAAGATGCCCATCAATTTTTTTCTTCAGCATCTTAGTTGGTGTTTTCGCCTCAGAACTATTAGAAAAAGAACCAGAAATCGCACTGCTATCTCCTAAATCCTTCAAAGCATTTCCTAAATCATTTACCATCTCCTTAACTTTCTGACTATCATTCTTTTGAAAAAAATCAAAAAGCAGATTGGTGTAACGATTGTACATCAAATCTTCAGCAAAGGCTAATCTATTTTTGTATAACTGATAATTTTCTTCCAAAAAATTACTCTGCAGCGCAACAAAGTCATCATATCGAACTTTCTTATCTGCAAATTTAGTTGGATCAGCGTCATAGTTTTTTAATTTTTGAAAGAAGCGTTTATAAGCATCAGCATCAGATTTAAAATTGATCACTCAATGCCATATCTCTGCTTGCCCATTTTGCTTAGCTTGAGTAAAATATCATTCTCATTCATTCCAAAGATACTTTTGATCTAGAAAATCTACATAAGGATAAATTGATGGGAAAACATAATCGGAATATTTTACCACAGGAAAGGGTATTTCTCAGATCATTACAAGTCCAATAAGCTGAGAACTTTTCTCTTTTTCTCATTCAAAGTAGAGATTTTCCAAGAGTTTTGTAATCTCGGGAGCTGAATACTCCTGAGTGTTAATCTTAAGGACTAATGCCTTACTTTGATCATATTTCTTTTGAATATACTCTGTAGTATACCATTTAAGCTCATTTTCAATTTTAGGATAAACACGCTCATCAACAAGCACTGCTACTAGATTTGAATAAGTATTTTTGGATTCTCCACTTGCATACACACTTCCTCGTTGGATATATCCCAAATATGATAAGACCTGTGAAACTATATAACAAAAAAGAATAGCAATTGAGAGTATTTTTTTTGAGAACATAGGATCTTGATATGCTAAAAAACGAATACAAAATATATACGATAATTAGAGCAAAAATAAAGACAAAATCTGATTTTAGTACCTTTTTCAGGTTGCTATTTTTTTGTTCTATGATCTCATACTTGACACTTATTTTATCTGGTATTTTAAAACAATTGATTTTCATTTTCCAAACACTATACTACTGATTGTTTTTGTATCATATCATTATTCAAATGATCTTCTGAAATGAGGCACAAAGAACATATATCAGGCAGTTTTTTGACCGTAATCTTTCTTCAAAAAATCCGCTTTTTATACTTTTGATAGGACAAAAAGGGCTCTGAAAAACTAGTTTTATAGAGTTATTTTCTGAGGAAATCCTAGGAGTATACAAGAGAAGTGATTTTTTATATATTAGAGATTGTTCTGAGGAACTAGAAAAAACTCATACTATTCAAATTGAAATACCAACAACACAAAAAACAATTCAACTAGCTAATTGAGAAATATATGAAAATAGAGGAGTAAGGGAAATTAATTCCCGATTACAACAGTCAGCGATTAGTGGAAAAAAGATCCTGTTCATCGAAAACCTAGAAAGGATGACGACATCAGCAATGAATGCCTTTCTAAAAACCTGTGAAGAACCACTTTCTCAAAGATTTATTTTTGCGACAATTAGTTCTGAAAGTGGAGTGTTGCCAACAATTGTTTCTAGGGCTTTGCTTGTCCATTTCAATCTCCTTGACGAGCAAGCTATGAGAGCTTTTTTGAAAGGTCAAGATGCAACTATTTCAGATGAGAAACTTGAAATTGTCTTACACATGAGCTGAGGAAAACCTTGAATTGCATTGGAAATCATGAAGAAGATCAATCAGGATAGTGAAATTGAGCAGACACTAATGTATGGTTTTAAGATAATTACAGAGAAAAACTCACATCTTAAGCAAATTGATATTCTAAAAAAGATAAAAGAAATCTGACTTTTAGAGCCTTTTATAAATACTATTATTGATCATTTTACAAGTGTTTGAGATAGTACTCTTGCTCAAAAATGGATCAATTTAAAAAAGTTTCAAGCGGCTAATATTTCAGAGGAAAATAGTTGGTGGTATACTGTTTTAGGATAATTTTATAATAAATGTCTACTTATGTCTACATATCTTTGACAAAATTTTTTAAAAGACAGTGCTATTAGAAGTTATATTTGAGAAAATATTGCAAAATTCTATAAGATTGCAAACGCTCAAGCACTTATTGAAATTGGTCCATGAAAAGGAGCAATAACAAAGAAAATAAAAGATATTTCTAAGAATTTTTTTGTTATTGAAAAGGACCTAACAATGGAGGAGCATCTTCTGGCAATAGGATTAAATTATGATCAAATTATCTTTCAAGATATTCTTCAAGTTAATTTCCAGACAATCCTTTCTAAGATTAATAAAAATCAGAATTCTACACTAGTTGTTGGAAATCTTCCATATTATATTACCTCTCCGATTTTTAGACTACTTTTTACCAATCATGAAAAAGGTTTTTTATGAGGAATTTTTATGATTCAGGATGAAGTTGGATTAAAAATTATCTCTTCAGCAGCAAAAAAATCATATCTTTGGCGATTGTTGAACTGGGGATATACTATTGAATATCTTAAAATGGTCCCCCCAAAAGCATTTTCTCCAGCTCCAAAGGTTAAGAGTTGTCTAGTGAAGTTTATAAAAAAAACTCAACATGAAGACTGTAATTTTAAAAATTTAGAAAAATTCCTAAACTTATACGCTCCATATAGCAGAAAAACACTTGGAAGGATCAGTAAAATTATTCAAAAAAATGAGGAATGTGAAGTGTTCTCTCTCCCAGAGGAGTTATTAAGCAAAAGATTAGAAGAATTGTCTCGAGAAGATATTAAAAAGATTATCAAAAAATCTGACTCATAATTTCTTTTAATTCCTTTCTTTGAGAAGCAAAAAGAGGATTATGTAATCGATCATGGAAGTATTCATTACAGAAATGTGCTATATGTCCAAGCCCCTTTCTCTCAACAATAACATAGCTTTCTATAGCTCCTTCCTTGAGAATAAATATTTTTTCTTTATACAGTCTCTCTATTCATTTAATGATCGCCTTATATTTCTTCGGACTAAAGGAGAGAATAGTTTTTACTAGTCTATTGTAATAATCACTATATTTCTTTTCTTTTGTTTTAGGTGAGTGTTTGAGATTTTGGTTGGCAAGTTGATAAAACTTATTTAGTTCTGCAGTTGAAAAAAATCAATAATCGACTGTATTATCCCAATCTCAGATAAAATAATTTTTGATATTAAACTTATTGAGAAATTTTCTCCAAGCATGCAAAGATCATTTCCCATTAATATTAATCACCTCATAATCTGAAATTTTAGATTTCCATTCAGGAAGCGTCTTTAGATAATTAAGATAAAAGCTAAAGAAATAGGCATCAGTATCTCATTCTACAAGAATGATTTTATTAACGAAAAAGATTTTTGAAAGATTTTCAAACTTTAGCATATGAATCAATGTGGCATCATCATAATCAACCTGAATCTTTGGAGAAATAATTTGAGATTCGCTTTGCTCATTTCTATAAACTCTATATACATTAGTAATATTCCCCTCATTGATAAAGAGCCCAGAATTTGTAGAGAAAATGAATTGAGAGTTGATGTTTTGACTTACATGCTCAAATACCTGAGCAATTTCTTTCTGAATTTGAGGGTGAAGGTGCAATTCTGGCTCATTAATTATTAAGAATCCCTCTTTTAAGTCATTACCATACATTGCGAAAATAATCGTAAGTAGAGATCTTTCTCAGCTACTGAGTTCGTCAAAGTAGACAATTCTTTCTTGACTGTCTATTAAATGAATGTTTAGCATTCAATTTACATAGTCAATGTATAGCTTTTTTCATAAATATTTGTCTATAATATAGCTTAGACTTGTATAAAATTCTGATTTTTCTAATTCATCCTGTATAAATTCGGAATGTGATTGATTCGGAGAGAGGAGTTGGGATTGAGAGAAATTTTCAACAATACTCCATAGTTTTCAGATACAAGTAGCATATCATACTAGGCTATTTCTTGTATAATTAATATCATTAATAATATCATGAGGATTAACAAAATTGCTAAATTCAAATTGGCTTCTTTCTGTATTTAAAATAGCAAAAGTTTTTTTGAGAAAATATCGTTTTCTTTCTTCAGGTTTCTTTTCAAATTCATTAAAAATTGTAATAATGATCTGGAGTAGTTTTTGATATTGGATACATTGCAAAATAAAAATCTGATACTCTTCAAGTTCTCTTTCATCAATAATAAATTGTTGTTCTTTTTCATCGAAGCTAGCCTTAATCCTCAAGTTAGAAGACTTTTCCATAAGCGTTTCAAGCTTATATTGCGGAAAAGAAATGTTTAATTTACTATATTTGCTGATAATATCATTAATTTTCCCCGTATATTTGCAGACAAAACCTATATTCTCATAATCATTTACTCAAAGTTCAAGCAAAATCTCAAAGTCCGAAGGTTTATTTGGTGTAGCATAGTTTGTATGCAGCTTTTTTGTGAGATTTTTTTCTGCTTGAATAGCTTTCCTCATTGGAATTTCTGGATTTTGAGTAAACTCTCTCGAATAGTGGTAATCTTTAATAAGAGTAGAGAAGAATTCCTCCAAAATAGTTACGAAATTACTCTTACCAGAGGCATTATTACCAATTAAAATTCTGAGACCTTCATATCATCCGTTTGAAAAAAATGAAATTTTTTCCATATTTTCAAAGTCTTCTTTATAAGGGAAACTCAAGAGATTTGAAATTTTAATTTCCTTAATATGCATAGGATTTGCTACAAATAAAAAATTTATCAAAGTATAGTCAGAAAAAATATTTTTTCAACACTATGAGAAGATATAAGCCAGAAAAATCTGATTTTATCTTTTTTTACTATACTTAGTATTGACTTTAATAAACTTTTATATATATTCAAGGCTCAAAAAAAACAAAAAAATGTATGAAAATTAAAAAAAACCAAAGTTCTACTAAGCAAAAAAAAAGAAAAGATAAGCGATATTGAGCTTAATAAAAACCTTTATCCAAAAGACAAAAATCAGATTTTGTCTGAGTCTAAACGAGAAGGCAACTATTCATCTGACAAGGATGAAAAAGTTGGAATATCCTTTGATATATCCATTGATAAAATTGGAAGGATTTGTATCCATCTCTCTTTACCTTCTCAAAAAGAAACTTGATAGTAGAACTGTTTTCACACAAACAAAATCCCTAGGATCCCAGATGGGAAAGCGATGATATGAGTATGAAAACGGGAAACTAGGGATTATACTCTCTAAGAATATTTAGAGAGTCTTTTTTATTTATGCTAAAATATCTCCAATTTTCTCATCCAAAAACTTCTGTAACTGAGGTAATCATTCAAAATTTGGATAGTGCTCTAACAACCAATGAGCTCCTTGTTGAACTTTTTCCAAAAAATTTAAATCCGATAAAACATCAAATGGAATATCACTGAGTCAAGACTGCATCGTTCCTAAAATCTCCCCAGATCAGCGATTTTGAAGATCTAGCTCAGCAAGTTTGAAACCATCTGTAGTTTCCTCCATAGCTTTTAGTCTTTCATAACTTTCTCAACTTTTTTTTGGAGTTTCTAAGAAACAATAAGATTGAAGATCTGATCTTCCAATTCTTCCCCTTAATTGATGGAGTTGTGCAAGTCAGAATCTTTCGGCACTTTTTATAATCATTACCGTTGCCTCTGGTACATCTACTCAGACCTCAATAACTGTCGTAGAGACAAGCATTACTAGTTTTCAAGACTTAAAATTCGACATTACTTGATCTTTATCTTTAGGCTTCATTTTACCATGAAGGAGTCAGATTTTCCCAGATAATTCTGGGTAGAGTCCTTGCATTTCCTCATAACTCGATAAAGCAGACTGTACCTCATCCAATGTTTCGCTCTCTTCAATAAGTGGAGTAACAAGAAAGACTTTCTGGCCTTTATGTACTTTATCAACAATCCACGGTTTAAGCTTTAGAAATTCGTTATTGCTAATAATTTTTGTCTCAATAGGTTTTCTCCCTTGAGGCAATTCATTGATAATGCTTACATCAAATTCTCCAAAAAATGCGATCGCCATTGATCTTGGGATAGGAGTAGCACTCATTTGCAAAATATGTGGAGATCAGAATTGCTTAAAAAATGCTCTTTGCTTTACTCAAAACTTATGTTGTTCATCAATTACAACATATTGCAAATTATGAAATTTAATTCCCTCTTGCAATAAAGCATGAGTTCAGATGATCACATCAATTTTTCATGCTTCTAGATCAGATTTTATTTTTTCTTTTTGTGTTTTCGTTAGAGAGCCGGTAATGCATTCAACCCTAAGTCAGAGTGGTAGTAAAAATTTTGCAATTGTTCTGTAGTGCTGTTGAGCCAAAACCTCAAGAGGTGCTAAAAATGCTGTTTGTCCATTAAAAATTTGCTTAATATAATAGGCTCATAGCGTCGCAACGATCGTTTTCCCACTTCAAACATCTCCCTGAAGAAGTCTTAACATCGGTTTTCAAGAATGAAAATCATCAATAATCTGTTTTACAACCTTTTTCTGTGCTGTAGTAAGTTCAAAGGGGAGACGAGTTAAAAGCTCTTTTAAAACTTCCCACTGCTGTGATTGACTGATTTGTTTAGTTTGGCTTTGATATTGACGTCTATTCATAAGAGAAAAAATCTGAATTCTTAGCAATCTGTCAAAGAATACTCTATGAATTGCTTGATTTTTTAATTGATGATTCTGGGGATAATGGATATTCTGAATGGTATCTATTACATTTAAGAGATTAAACTCTTTTAGAAATCTGTCTGGGAGATATTCAGAAAAACATAAGGGAACTTGATTTAGATTTTCTCGAATTTTTTTAGCGAACCATCATGGTTTTATTCAGTTCATTTCGGAATAAACTGGGAAGATTCTTCCTGAATTATAGAGCTGACTGACTTCTCAGCTCTCTGAACTTGGAACGATATCTGGATGCGAGAAGATAATTTTCCCATATTTAAAATTTGGCTTACCAACGATAATGTACCACTTTCATTCTTCAATTTTACTGGCTAAGTATCCAGAATTAAAAATCGAGATCGCTCAAAGAGCTCAGTTTTCATCTTCAAACTTAATATCATAAATTGTTTTACCACCTCTTCTAAAGACCTTTTTTTCTATAATTTTCCCCTTTGTAGCTGCTGTTCCTTTTTCGTTAATTTGGAGATTGTTTAGAGGTTGAATACTCGCCCTATCTTCATACGTTCTTGGAAAATAATTAAAAAAATCTTTAATGTTTTTTATCCCATGAGATGATAGAAGATTAATATATTGAGGAGTAGTTTTAAGCAGTGCTTTAAGTTCAGTCATAGTTTTTTTTGACAAAGTGAAAATTAAATGCATTATGCGGAAATTTATTCAAAAAGCAAGATCAGATTTTTTTTCTTTTTTTATAAAGAAAACTTATCATAATCCCTTGATTTTTGTTTTTGAATCTTTACTGTATTATTGTCTATGTATTTAGACCTTTTATCTAAAGAATGAAGATAAAAATGAAAGCAACAGTTAATGAATATGTAGGAATTTAGTTTGTTATAATTCCTAGTAAAAAAGAGGGGATAGTATTCTCTCTTTTTTTGTTAAATTCTCGCTTTTAATAGGTTTTTTTATGTTGAAATTGTTTTCTAGTTCCTTATAGTTAAAAAACTTTAGTCATATGACCACTAGATAATAAATGAAAAAAACACCACAAAAAAAAGCAAAAACCTGATCCCTATGATGGAAATGGTTTCAGTATGGATTACTCTTCATTATTATAATAACTTTAGGATTAAGATTTTTGCAGTCAAATAGCTCGCTTACACTCTCTAGTACGTGAACAGGGACGATAGAAGCTATACAAGAAACAAAACAGCTTCCCTTAAGTGAATGGATGGCAAATTATCAAAGCTGAAGTTTCTCAAAAATAGAACTTATCAATGATCAGGAGTTGAAAGGATTCTCATTTATTGAATCTTGAACTCAGAACTTACTCTTTTGAAATCAGGTAACAATTGAAAACTACAATCTCCTTACTACAACAAAACCAGTTTCAACTTCGCTTACAGAGCTTGGAATTAGCGTAACAGGAGACAATACAGTGCTTGTGACCTATAAGTGAGAAAGTCTTTTGTCTAAGCTGATTGCACAAGTTGGATATATTATTATTTTCATTATCATTCTTTATGTTGGAATGAGATTTATCATGCCTAAAGGCTGAAATAATCTCTTCTGAGTAAAAGTTTGAAAAGAAAACAAAAAATCTGAAAGTAAAACGACTTTCAGTGATATTGCTGGGATGGATGAAGTAAAAAATGAACTGATCGAAATTGTAGATTATCTCAAAAATCCAAAAAAATATGAGAAATTAGGTGTAAGACCTCCAAAATGAGTCTTGCTCTATGGTGCTCCAGGAGGAGGGAAAACGCTTCTTGCAAGAGCAGTGGCTGGAGAGGCTGATGTTGCATTCTTCTCAACAGCTGGATCTGAATTTATGGAAATGCTTGTTGGACTAGGAGCTGCAAAAGTGAGAAAACTCTTTGAGCAAGCAAAAGCTGCGGGTAAAGCGATTATCTTTATTGATGAAATCGACGCAATAGGAAAGAGGAGAGGATCTTGATATACTTGAGGACATCAGGAACAGGAACAAACTCTTAATCAAATCCTAACTGAAATGGATGGATTTGATCAATCTACTAATATTATTGTTATTGCTGCGACCAATAGACCTGATACTCTAGATCCAGCACTGCTAAGAGCCGGAAGATTTGACAGGAAAGTACTTGTATCTGCTCCTACATATGAGGAGAGAATTCAGATTTTCAACTATTATCTCAAGAATAAAAAGCTTGATCAAAAAGTTAAAATTGATTCTTTAGCAAGGAGAACAAGTGGACTTGTTGGTGCGGATATTGAAAATATAGTAAATGAAGCAACTCTGCAAGTAGCAAAAGATAATAGAGAAATATTAACAATTCAAGATTTTGAGTATGCACTTGAAAAAGTAATTATGTGACCTGAGAAAAAAGTGAAATCTACAAAAGAAAAGGAAAAAAAGCTGGTTGCATATCATGAATTGGGACATGCAGTGACGGGACACTTGCTTGAAAACGCTGATCCTGTTGAAAAAATTTCAATTGTACGCAGAGGACAAGCATTATGAGTCACCTGGACAACTCCAGAAGAAGATAAAAACCTTTATTCAAAGGCAAAATTCCTTGATGAACTTGTAACTTTACTCTGAGGAAGGGCTGCAGAAGAAGTTTTCTTTGGGAAAGACGAGATTACAACTGGTGCATCAAATGACTTTCAAAGGGCGACTGCTATTGTAAAAAATATGATCTTAAGATACGGGATGGATGAAGATTTTGGGCCGATCAATTATCTAAAAGATTCTGAGGAACAAGCCTTCACAAATCCTTATAGTGAAAAGATGGCAGAACTCTTAGACCAAAAGATTAAGAGTTATCTAGAGAACGCTTATACAAAGGCAAAAACAATTCTGATTGAAAATAAAGATCTCATAGAAAAAATGTGTAAAATATTGCTTGAAAAAGAATATCTTTCTAGTGAAGAATTCGTTCAAATGATGAATGGAGATACTACACCAGAATTGTCAAATACAAACAAAAAAACTAAGAAAGAAAAAACTGAATAATACCATTAAATAGATATTTACTGATTATACCAACATAATGGAACTCTATGTCTTAGATTATTTTATGAACAAGAATTTTAAAGTTCTTAATTGCCCTGATGAAATTAGGACTCAACTTAGACATTGAGATAAGATTGTCTACATCTGTGAGGAAAAGTGAGTTCAAAAAAGCTCTATTTGATTGGTGATTTGATATCCAATCAAAGCAAGCAGAACTGTTGAATTTGAAAGAGCATTTTCTAAAGAAGAAACTAGAGAGTTTTTAGAGCAACAAGATATTGCTCATAAGGTCTTCCCTAGTTTCAAAGAGAAGTTTAAAGCGAGATTTGAATGATCAAAACCAATCACAGCGAGATATAATCCCATAGGTGATCAGATTTATTTCTATTTTTATTCTGAGGAAAGATATGTGTTTTGAGATTTTGTAAAGGAACTTAGATCAGAAATCTGAAAAAATCTTTTCCTTTTCCAAATCTGAGCAAGAGATATGATGAGACTCGATCCTGCAGCTAAAGATTATGCAGTAGGCTCTGATTGTGGTATGCTTACAGCATGTCAAAGTCTGAATCCTTTACCGAGCGTAGAAGTTGAGTGTATTGGACTACAAGGAGTAGATGGTAGAGATATGGAAAGATTAAAGGGAAGATGCTGAAAATTAAAATGTAGTCTGATGTATGAACTAGAAATCTATCAAGAAGAAGTAAAAAATTTTCCAACAAAATGATCAACAATAAAATGCCCATGATCAAATGAAAATTGAATTGTTAGTTCATATAATATCATGACGAGAGAAGTTATCCTAAAAACTCCAGAAGGAGCGATTCTAAGAGTGCCTCTTTCAGCCTTAGAATCAACTAATTCATAAAGTAAAAATCTGTTTTATTCTTTTTGTTTACAGAATGTCTAAATTATTAGCTTATGCTTGGATTGCTCTAACAGTAGCAATGATCGTAATTCCTCTTGGATTATTATTATGGCGAGCCAGCAGACGCTTTCTCTGATTTATAAAAACTAAAGCACAAGTAGCTAAAGAAAATAAAGAAATGCAAGAGATCAAGGAAGAACTACAAGAACAAGAAAACGAATTCATCTTAAATAACTACTCAACAGAAGTAGAAGAGGAAAAAGATACTCCTCAAGAGGATCTTGAAACTAAAGAAGAAAATACTGAGCCTAGGAACTCAGCAGAGGACAAAGAAAAGAATAAAAAAAAGCTTGAAACCATCCTTATTGAAGCAAATATTCTTAAAAATAGTGGGAAGTTTGAGCAATATGAAAAGAAGCTGATTGAAGGATTAGCAATTGATGATGAATCTCTTGAAATTCTAAAGCCACTTTCTGAGTTATATTTCACTTTAGGAAATTATAAAAAAGCGCTTTCCCTTCTTAAAAAAGTCTCAGAAAAGGATCCGAATGATCATAAAGCAATTTGGCAAATATGAGAGATCTATTTTATGGCAGGATACAATCAAACAGCTGAACTTCTTGTAGAAAAAGCTATTAACCTAAAGAATGATAACCCCAAATACTATCTGACAATGGTTGAGATCTTTTATAACACAAATAGAAGCTGAGAGGCGCTTGCATATATGGAAAAGATCGTGAAACTTAGACCTACAAACCCAAAATATTTATTGGCTACAGCAGAGCTTTATGAACAAATTGGAGATCTTGATAATGCAAAGAAGTTCTATTTCAATACTCTAGAATATGAGCCAGCAAACGAGAAAGCAAAAAATAAGATTAGAGAACTCAGTAGAGAATAAAAAGATAAGAACTCTGACATCTCTTTACTGTTAAAAACTTGTAAAAAAGTTAAAAGAAATGCCAAAGATGAACTAAAGTTTCTCTTGATTTTAGTTCATTTTTTGTTATTATAAATTTTAGTTATTTATCTTTCAATTGTATCCCCCAATGCCTGAAAATATCAATCTTCCTCCACATAATATAGAGGCTGAAAAGTGAGTAATTAGTTGAGCTCTCCTTGATAGCGAAGTAATGTGGATTTATGATTCAGATAAACTAGGTTATAAAGACTTCTATCAAAAGGAGCATAGCTACATTTACGAAGCGATACAGCAACTTCGAATGGCGAGAAAGACTATCGATGTAGTAACGGTTTCTGATCAGCTTTCTAAAAATTGAAATCTAGATGTAATTGGAGGAGTTGATTACCTCTATGATCTTTCTTCTTTCCTTTTCTCTACACAACCTTGTTCAGAATACAGTAAAATTGTAAGAGAAAAGTCTCTTCTCAGGCAGGTTTTAAAAGTTTGTCAGTGAATCAGTGGTGAAGTCTATGAACAGAAAGACACACTTCAGATTTTTGATGCTATTGAAAAGAAAATTTTTGATCTCACTCAAAATCAAGTAGGGGAGAGTATCATTGCTATCTGAGATATCTTGGAAAAGAGAGTGATGGAGTATATTGAATATGCAGATAATCCAGAAAAGCTGAACGAATCAAAGGTATTTTCTGGGTATGAAGGTATAGATAAGATGCTGACTTGATTTAAGCCTGGAGAATTGATTATTCTTGCGGCTAGACCGAGTATGGGAAAAACAGCTTTTGCACTAAATGTACTCAATAATGTTGCACTAAAACAACAGAAAACAGTAGTTTTTATCTCGCTTGAAATGAGCTCCGAATCAATTGTTGATAGAATTCTCTCAGAAGTTGCTGGAGTTCCTATGTATAAACTTAATGGTTCAGAGCAAATGAATGAGGAAGATTTCTCAAAAATCTGAGAAGCAAATAGCACGCTCTGAGTTGCGAAAATATTTATTGATGATAGAGGAGCATTAACAGTGCCAGAACTTAAGTCAAAACTGAGAAAACTAAAAATTGAAAAAGGCTGACTCGATATTGTGATTATTGATTACCTTCAGCTTATGCATGGGACAAGTTATGCGGGAAATAGAGTTCAAGAGATTTCAGATATTTCTAGGAGTCTGAAGGAACTAGCTAGAGAGTTAGAAGTCCCAATTATGGCACTTTCTCAGCTTTCTCGTGCTGTAGAACAAAGAGTTGATAAAAAGCCTCAACTCTCAGATTTGAGAGAATCAGGGGCGATTGAACAAGATGCTGATGCTGTTCTTATGCTACATAGAGAAGACTATTACGACCCAGATACCGATAAAAAAGGAGCTACAGATGTCTGTATCAGAAAAAATAGAAATGGTGCAGTTGGTGAGGTTGAGCTTCATTTCCAAAAAGAAATCATGAGGTTCACTGAAAAACCAGGAGCTGTTCGTGATGCAAGCTATTAAAATCAATAAAATACCGAAAAATCTGATTCATCCAGTTAGAATCAGGTTTTTTATTATTATAAAATAATAAACATGATAAGGAAAATTAAAAGAGTCAATAATCTTACTTAAAAGAATAACAAAAAGTGCAAACTAATGATTAGAGGAAAATTAGATTTTGTCCTTGTTTTTTATAAAAATAAAGCTATGCTCATTAACGTAAAACAAAATAAAAAACAAATAAAAAAAACTAACTGAATTTAATGCGTTATTAAATTTCACTTAGCACTTCAACCGAGTAGTTTACCCAAATGAAAGTTGAAATAACGACTTAGAACCGATTTTGTTAAATTGTTGTCTGCAGAAGGTATAAGGCTCTCTACTCTTGGCAGTATGTATTGCTGAGA
The DNA here is from genome assembly GCA_963537415.1 of uncultured bacterium. Lineage (GTDB taxonomy): Bacteria > Patescibacteriota > Gracilibacteria > Absconditabacterales > Absconditicoccaceae > HOT-345. Next base: position 27,185 of record CAUTDF010000006.1, read on the forward strand.
CTAAAAAGCCTTCTGTATTCTAAGGGCTTGCTATCGGTTCTGAGTCTCATCTGAGACCAGAAGTATCCTTCTAGGTCTTTTTTTATACTTGAATTTTTTGGAGAATATCATACAATAAAAATCTGATTTTTTATTCTTTTTATTTTCTATTCTTCCTATGGCAAACACTCCTAATCCATGATCTGAAAAGGCTCAAGAAGTGATCAAAGAGAATAGTAACTCGCTCCTTGATTTAGTAAAAAATACACCAAATACACAGGAAGCAACGACACAAACACTTGCTCCAAACCAGATCAGCCCTGCGCTTGAAAAATTTGAAAATAATCTCATCAAAAAAAGAGAGCCTCAAATCTAGCATTTATTATTTATACACAAACGTATGGAAAAACTCATCTGAATTATTAGACAAAAAACCTGAATGGAAACCTGAGTAATCTCAAATATTATTCAGCTTTTAGATGAATGAAATACTATCCCTTTTATTGCTCGTTATCGTAAAGAGATGACAAAAGGAGCTACAGATGAGCAACTTCGTGATTTTTTTGAACTCTATAGTTATACTAAAAATCTCGAAGCAAGAAAAGAGGATATTCTTCGTCTTATAGATGAGAAAGGACTTTTAACGCCAGAACTTAAACAGCAAATTCTTGAAGCTGAGACGCTTGCAAGGCTTGAGGATCTCTATAGGCCATTTAAGGAGAAAAAGAATACAAAAGCCACAATTGCAAAGGCGAAAGGACTTGAGCCATTAGCCAAGATTCTTGCAAAAGCACAGCTCTCAAAGGAAGAATTTGAAACAGAGGCAGAAAAATATATTAAAGATACTGGAGATGAGAAAACTTCAGTAAAGTCAGTTCAAGAAGCGATTCAATGAGCAAAAGATATTGTTGCCGAGGAAGTCTCTGATCATGCTGATTTGAGAGCCAAGATTAAGGAATTTGAAGAGCTTGATGCAATACTTTTTACTAAGGCAACAAAAACATTCGAAGAAAACTGAGTTTACAAAATCTATAAAGAATATCAAAAAAAACTCTCAGAAATCCCTTCATATGCTTACTTAGCAGTAAATAGAGCAGAAAAAGAAAAACAACTCTCAATCAAATTGCAATTTTCAGCAGAAAAAATATCAGAATTTTCATCTCATTTTTTTATTCCCAAAAATCCAAACTCAAGCCTAGAATACCTCAAAGAAGCAATAGATGATGGACTAGAAAGGCTCTTATTACCTTCAATAGAAAGAGAGCTTAGAGCAGATAAAAAAAGACGATCTGATGAATCGGCGATCAAAGTCTTCTGAGACAACCTAAAAAATCTTCTTCTAACGCCTCCAGTAAAAGGGCTTACAGTTCTTGGATTTGACCCAGCATTTAGAACAGGATGTAAACTTGCAGTTGTAGATCAAACGGGGAAATTTCTCGCAAAAGAAGTAATTTATCCAACCGAACCTCAGAAAAAAATTGCTGAAGCTGAAAAAACACTATTAGAATTAGTAAAAAAATTCTGAATTCAACTGATTGTAATTGGAAACTGAACTGCTAGTAGAGAATCAGAGAAAGTAGTTGCAGATTTTATCAAAAAGAATGATCTAAAAACCCAATATATTATTACTTCAGAAGCAGGAGCTTCAGTATATTCTGCTTCTAAATTAGCTCAAGATGAGTATCCAGATCTTGATGTAACAATTAGAGGTGCAATCAGTATTGCTCATAGAGTCCAGGATCCATTAGCTGAACTCACAAAAATAGATCCTAAAGCGATTGGAGTAGGGCAGTATCAGCATGATGTTGATCAAAAGTTCCTCAAAGAAAAACTAGAAGAAAAGGTGGAAGATGTTGTAAATGCAGTTGGTGTAGATGTAAATACCGCAAGTTATACGCTTTTGCAGTATATCGCTGGACTTTCAACAACGGTTGCGAAAAATCTCGTTGCTTATAGAGATGAGAATTGACTTTTTGAAGATAAAAAACAAATCAAGAAAGTAAAGGGACTCTGACCAAAGGCATATGAACAGGCGATCTGATTCCTTAGAATCAAATGAGGTAAAGAAATCCTTGATAGTACAGGGATCCATCCAGATAATCATAAACAAACCTACGCATTTCTAGAAGAAATGCTTGGAATGAAAAAGAAAAATCTGACTTTACCATTACAAGATTTGCCCCAATATTCAGAAAATGATATAGAAAATTTTGCTCAGAAATATGAACTTTGATATGAAACAATGCAAGATATTCTCAAGGAACTCCAAAGACCTGGTCTCGACCCAAGAGAAGAGATTGAAGCTCCTTGCTTCAAGTCTGACATTTTAGATATCAAAGATGTAGAAATCTGAATGAAGTTGCAAGGAGTAGTAAGAAATGTGACAGATTTTTGAGCCTTTGTAGATGTTGGTTTACATAATGACGGACTCGTGCACAAATCACAGCTTGCGAATTACTTCGTAGAAAATCCAAATGATGTAGTGAAAGTAGGGCAGCAAGTAGAAGTAAGAGTCCTTGATATTGATAGAGAAAGAGAAAAGCTCTCCCTCTCTATGAAAGATGAGTCTGTACAAGCTAATCAACCTAGAAAATATTCTAATCCTAAAGCTCAGAAACAAAAAGAGACAAAAAATCAGAATTTTTGACCTTCTTTATCAGGGAATATTAACTTTTCTTAATTTATCTCTTCCAATATAAATGAAAAAAATACTCTTATTAACAGTTCACCCGGATGAAAACTCACTTTCTCATCAATTTGCAAATATTGCACTTGATGAGCTAAAAAATAAATATGATGTTGGACAAATCAATCTTTACCAAGATAAGGAGGGTGATTTCTGATATTTAACATTCTGAGCGGATAAAATACCGACTAACGATCTGGAACTCAGGACATGGCGAGAGGGTAAAGTCAAAGAAACAGATAAAATTGTAGTCTTTTTCCCTATTTGGTTCAACGATGCTCCATCAAAGTTCAAAAGCTGGTATGAGAACGTCTTTACAGCAAAATTCGCTTATCGTTATACGAAAAAAGGGGCAGAGCCACTATTAAAAGGGAAAAAGTTTGAATTTATAGCTACTTGTGATGGTCCAGGTTTTCTCTATAGACGATTACCAACTCCAATTAGAGTTTCTCGATGGATCAGATTTTACCTTCCTGGTATCAAACTGGAGAAAGTAACTATCTTTGATCATATCCGTAAAAGAAGAAAACAGAAAAAATTGATGGATGCTCTTTTTGAGCAAGTAAGGAAAATTGTTAAGAAAATTTAATCCGAGAAAAAGCTGGCACAAACCAGCTTTTTTATAACATTTCAGAAGAAATCTCGCTAATCTTAGCTCCTCGCAATTCACTCATCTTTTCCAGTACAGTTCATACCTTATATCTAGGATCTTGTTGGCTCGCATAGTACCACTTTTGTGGTTCAACAAAAAAGATATCACTTAGATTCTGAAAATCTTGAAAAATCTCCGATCCGGTAGCAATAATAATACCAGACAAAGACTGCTTTATCTTTCGTCGATTGGTCTGCTTTCTCACTAGAGTATCTAAACTATTAAGCAGTAAAGCCTCTTTATCTGCCTGAAGATAGTTCTCACGGGTCCAAAGATCAGGAAAGACAACTAAAATCTGACTATTTTCAGCGACTAGTTGCTGTTTCCCAACGGAAAACTCAGTTTTTTTTGTTTTTTTATTTATTTTCCCCTTTCTTTGGACTAAACTAAGCGCTTCTCATTCAAAAAACAGCTTTATAACTGTCTTATAATTTGAGTACCAATAATAGACCATCCAATGCAAAAGTTCAATATATTTCTCAGAAAAAAATGATTTTTCAACTATAGAAAAACTACCAACCTGAACAAAAAGAGTAGTGTAAAGCTCAGGAAAAGCAATCTTTTCTCACAAGACCAAAAAGAGGTTCTCACCAAAAGAAACTAAATCTCAAATAGCCAGCTTCTCATCTCATTGATAAGCAAAAACTCTATCAAAACCTGCAAACTGATCAAAGCTATAAAGGTAAAGCATCAAGGAAAAAATATCTAAACACCTCCTAGTCTAGTCTTCTCGAGCTATAAAGTCAAGTAAAAATAAAAACTCAGGAGTTCTGAGTCTTTATTAGTAACTTACTCTATGGATTTCTTCTAGCGTTGTTTCTCAAGATATCACCTTTAATATTCCATCATCTTGCAATGGTAGAAAATCAGATTCTTTTACCATTTCTGTTAAATCTTGACCATACGGATTATTCAGAATTTTTGCTCTTAAATCATCAGTGATTTCAAGGAGTTCAAGAATTGCAATTCTTCAGCTATATCCTGAATGATTACAGTGTTCACATCATTTTGTGCGAAGAACTTTCCCTTGATAAGAAGATCAAAAATCTGGATGAAACTTTTGAATATGCTCCAAATGAGCAAGGATTTCAGCATTTTCTTCTGGTGTTGCATCTTCTCGAGTACTACAATGAGGACAAGCTTTACGAACGAGTCTCTGACCGATCACAAGTTGCAATGCAGGAGTTAAAAGATAAGGCTCAACTCACATATTCATCAGTCTAGAAAGAGAATCTAAAACTGAATTTGTATGTAGGGTAGTAAAGACCAGATGTCAGGTAAGAGCAGCATTAATTGCTATTTGAGCCGTTTCCTTTGTTCTTGTTTCTCAAACCAAGATAATATCTGGATCTTGCCTCAATATTGCCTTGAGACCAGTTTCATAATCATATCATTTATCATAATTAATCTGAGATTGCTGAATACCGCTAATCTTGTATTCAATCGGATCTTCTAGCGTAATTATTTTCTTAGTCCCATCATTAAGTTGTTTGAGAATAGTATAGAGGGTAGTTGTCTTTCCAGATCCAGTCGGACCTGTAATAATAATGATTCCTGTTGTTTTCTGCATATATTTTTTCAAAAGTGCGATATGATAAGCAGAAAATCCAATCTCTTCAAAATGATCAATAGTTTTTGAAGCATCAAGAAATCTGATCACAACATTCTCACTTTTTATTCCAGGCATAAAGTTAATTCTGGCATCAACTTTCTTTGGAACTCAGTTTCTATCTGATGCCTCAAATGAAAATCTTCCGTCTTGTGGTAAATATTCTATATTCATCTTTACCCCAGAGATAAACTTAATTTTCTGCATATATTTCCAAAACTCCTGATGAGAAAATAAAACTAAACTATGCAAAACTCCATCAAGTCTAATCTTCATTTGAATACCTTCATCTTCGGACTGAAAATGAAGATCTGAAGCTCAGCTCTGAAAAGCTAATCTAATCATTTCCTTAATAAAATCTCATGGATCTTTATCTTCTCTCTGTTCAAAAAACTCTTGAATCAGATGAATAGCCGACTTTCATTCAGCTTTTTGCTGTTCTAAATGCTTCTGTGCAATTTGTTCAGCTTGATTCTGCATTTGCGAATATCGTTCCATTGCAAAATCGAATCCCTCAACCGTTGTATAAAAAACCTCAGTTACAAGCCCCTTATTTTCAAGCTGATGAAGGATCCTTCTTACCTCTTCTGGATGATTATTCGTAGTTAAAGCCTTCAGATGCTTCCTTTTAGGAGTCGAAAAAATAAGGATTTGAGCAGACTTTGCTAAGTCTCTAGGAATAATTTTTAAAACAGAAAAATCTGGCTGTATTTCTTTCACAGCCTGCAAGTCGAGAATTGATTTTATCAAATCTGCCATCCAATTTTCAAAATCAAAGGTAAAAACCTTAATAATTATATTCAAAACTGTTCTTTTTGCAAATTTTTTCCCCTTTTCGCTCAAAACTGATTGAAACCCTTTCCCAAAAAAATATACTCAGGCATTTATTTTAAGAAGAGCAATGGTTGCATTCAGTATTTTTTGATTTTCTATCTATCGATACGGTATTTTCTACGCAATCGCGTTTCTTCTAGGATATCTTTGACTCGCCTGGCTAGGGAAACAAGCATTTATAGCTCCCTATCCCAGAGTAAAAAAAATTCTAACGGAAAATCTCGAAGACCTCATTTTAGTGATCGCACTATGAGTTATTCTCTGAGGGAGGGGAGGGCATGTGCTGATTTACGGAAATGGATACTATTTCACACATCTTAGCGAAATCTTCAAAGTTCGAGAAGGAGGAATGTCTTTTATTTGAGGGATTATCGGCGTAGTAATTGCTATCGCAATCTTCTCACGATTTCAAAAGCTTAAAAAATCAGATTTCTTACTTCTTTTTGATATGATTCTTATCTTTGTTCCACTCTGAATTCTCCTCTGAAGATGCGGAAACTTTCTAAACCAAGAACTTTATGGAATCCCAATCTCAGAGCTCCCAAGCCGACTTGCACAACTCTTTCAAAACCTAGGACTTACCCATATCTATACCAAAATAGATGCCCTACCAAGAGTAAATACCAACTTCCTCTCAATGCTTCTAGAATGAGCGACCATATTCATTATACAACTACTGACACTAAGAACCTACCTAAAAACAAAAAAAATAAAAATCTGAATCTTAAGTACCAACTTTCTGCTTTATTACTCAATTATCAGATTTTTACTAGAATACCTGAGAGCGGATAGTCAGTTAGAATTCATATGATTTTTCACAAAAAGCCAGTGGTTCTTCATCTTATTTATTCTTATTGCAATAGTTATAAAGCTCTTTTTAAGAACACAAAAAGAAAAAAATCTAAATTAAATCTTTTATTTTCTCTTTAGTCTCAAAATGTTTGAAATCACGCTAAAATTCCTAGCTGCAGTAGAAAAAAACAATACTACAGAATGGCTTCATACAAACTATGATCTCTATCAACAAGAGAGGAAGAGGTTTCAACGTTTTCTTGAGCCTCTTCTACAAAGTGCAAAGGACCTATTTCCCTTCCGGTCTGAGTTAAAAGTCTCTCAAACAATGTTTAGATTTAATAAAGATCTTCGCTACAGTAGAGAAAAAACACCGTATAAAAATCACTTTTGAGCTGAGTTTTCCTATGAAAAGAGGAGGAGTGGATACCCATGTTTTTACTTCCACTTAGCAAATAAGAACAGCTTTATTGGTGTTTGAGCCTTCAGAGCTGGACCAATATTGGAACCCAAGATGAGAAAATATGCAATTCTCAACTTTGAAGAGCGGAAAAAAATCCAGACTTCTAAAGCTTTTCAAGAATATTTCTGAAAGTTAGAAATGAGAGCAGAGGAGTGAGAGTATGAAGTACTTTACTATAAATCACTTTATACAGTAAAAAAACTCTTTGCAAATGATGGAAAAAGCATTAAAAAGCTGGCTCCAGAATGGCAAAAAATCCTAAAAATGACCTATAAAGAAGCAAATGCATTTATTGAATCAATGCCTAAAAATCAGAGACATTTTTTCTATCAGCTTTGCTTTATGAAAAACCGAATCCGAGATAAGAAGCTAAGTGATGAACTCGTCATATCATGAGATATTTTATGAGAAGCCAAGAAGGGACTAGAAATTGCAGCTCCATTGATCAACTTCCTTCAAAAAGCCTGCGAATAACTTCCTCAAAACACAAAAAAACTCCTCAGCAGAGGAGTTTTCTTATATAACTTTTATTGTAAATTATTGAGAGCATTTTTCTCTATTCTAATCAGATTTTTTCAGAAAGGGGAATCAACAAGCTTAGCTTCAATCCACTTAAAACCTCAAGAAAGAATGAGAACACCTGTGAGAATCAAGAGTACTCAAATCACTTTCTTAAAGATACCATTTGGATTTGCATATCGATTCAGCTTTTTTACAGCTTCTTTCCCGAAATAAATAACAATCGCTAAAACCAATCAAAACCCTAAAATATAGGCAAAAATACTGAATATTCCCATTGTAAGATTCTGAGGCAAGATTGTCGAAATAATCAATGCATACGTTGGAGAACAGCTAGCAAAAATTGGTCACAATGAAGCACCCAACAAAACATCAGCCCAAAATCCAGACTTTTTTTCTTGTTTTTTTATACTAGCTGTTGGCTTAGAGCTCGAAAAGAGGAGTTTTAACTTATCCCATAACTGAGGAAAGAGCATAAAAAAACCATAAATTAGGATAATAACGGCTGAAATCCAAGTCCAAATATAATTTGGAACAGCAATAAACAAGGTAGAAACCTTTAATAAAAGGGTGAATAAAAAGATAAAAACAAGAGAAGAAATCAGAATAATATAAGGAGACTTTGAGTTTTGCTTAGCAATACCTCCTCAAAGCAAAACTGGAAGCACAGGTAAAACACAAGGAGCCAAAACAGAAAGCACTCCTGCAAAAAACGCGAAAAACAAAATCATAATATGCAAATAGAATACTAAAAATTACTGAAGAAGTCCGATGATAGTATCATATTCACCAGAACTATCCTTATGGATCATATTCATGTCCTTACCAATAACCACCAAAGTGTGAAGGTTATTTACGGTATATTGTTTTCTAAGTTCAAAAGCCTGGTCAAAATCAACACTCAAAACAGTTGATCCAGCTGGGATCCCTTTTTGAATAAGATCCTCCTCAAGAACCTTACAGTTCCCACACCAATTTGCCTTAAAATAAAGTCCAACACGATCATTCCTGTCAAACGCAGCCTGTAAGTTTTCCTCAGAATATTCCTGAATAATTCAGGTTCACTGAGTAAAATCAGACTTTTTGCAATTCAAATCATCACAATGCCCCTGATTACTGAAGAAAAAAAATCCTCAAGCCAAAAGGATCACTCAAATCCCTAGGGCAGCCATAGTTAATTTTTTCATATATGTTTATAGTATTTATAGAGTTAAATATGCAAAGCTACAGTATAAGAAAAAAACATATAAAAGCAAGAAAATCAAACTATTCTTGTATACATACTGCCCCTCCTCTTCTCATCTCGGATTCCCCTTCCATACCTCTCTTTACTGATAAAAATAATACAATTATAAACTAACATATTTATTTATTACAAAATTAGATTATTTTAGACTCCATAGTTTACCTTTATTTTTCACTCTAACCTTGCACAAGATATATTGTGCAAAGTTAAAATATAGCATAAAGAGTACCTAGAAACTTTTAGAGAAATAAATACTTATAAAAATAAGAATTGTTTTACTATTTACTAATCATATTTTATATAAATAAGAAAAATTATAAAAGACTTGAAATCAGATTTTTTTTCATTAAAAGTATAGCACTACAAATAAATAAGTGCTATTTATATTTTAATAAAACAATAATGAACTTCAATAAACTAACAATAAAGGCTAGCGAAGCCATTCAAGAAGCAAACAACATCTGTATCAATCAAAAAAATCCACAAATAACAACACCACATCTTCTTTACGCGATGTTAGAACAAGCTGATGGCTATCTGCCAGCAATTCTCAAAAATCTAAAAGCAAATGAAGAGCAAATTAAGGCTGAGACCATTATGCTTATTGATAAGTTACCAAAAACGACTGGGAATATCGAAAGCAGTATCAGCAAGGAGCTAGAAGAAATTCTAGCAACTTCCGAACAACAAATGCAAAAAATGTGAGATAGCTATATCACAACCGAGCATTTCTTTCTAGCCTTACTCAAGGTCTCAAGTGATACCAAATCAATGCTCGAAAAACTCTGAATATCTTATGACTCAACATATACTACAATTCTCAATATGAGAAACGGAGAAAAAATTCAGGATAATAATCCTGAAGTCAGCCTTGAAGCTTTATCTAAATATGGAAAAGATATTACGCAGCTCGCTCAAGAAGGCAAACTTGATCCTGTTATTGGTAGAGATGAAGAACTCCGCAGACTTATGCAGATTCTCTCTCGTAGGACAAAAAACAATCCTGTACTTGTATGAGAGCCTGGAGTTTGAAAAACAGCAATTATTGAGCTCCTAGCACAGCAAATCATCAAGGATGATGTCCCAGATATGCTTAAACACAAAAAAATTATCGAGCTGGATATTTGAGCGCTCATGGCTGGAAGCAAATACAGATGAGATTTTGAGGAAAGGATGAAAGCCATTTTAAAAGAAGTGGAGAAATCTGACTGAAATATCATTCTCTTTATTGATGAGATCCATATGGTCGTTTGAGCATGAAAGACTGAATGAGCGATGGATATGGCGAATATGATCAAACCAGCACTTGCAAGATGAAAAATCAAAGTCATAGGTGCTACAACACTCAATGAATATCGTCAATATATTGAAAAGGATGGAGCCTTAGAGAGAAGATTCCAACCAATTCTAGTCAATGAGCCAACCAAAGAAGATGCCATCGCAATCCTCCGCTGAATCAAACCTGTCTATGAAACTCACCATTGAATTAAAATCACAGATGATGCAGTACTTTCCGCAGTAGATCTCTCTTCGAGATATATCACTGATAGGAAACTTCCTGATAAAGCGATTGATCTACTTGATGAGGCCGCAGCAAGAGTGAAAATGAGAGTCACAACAATGCCTGAAGAGATTCTACAACTAGAAAAACAAATCCACACGCTAGAAATAGAAAAACAAGCAATTTTAAAAGATCAAGAAAACATAAAAAACTCCTAATATTAGGAGTTTTTTCATTATTAAATAGCGACTTATAAGAGGGGACCAGTAGAGGCAAGAGCTCCAGAAAACTGATTTCCTGAAAGAGCATAGGTCTGAGATAAAAATCTAACTGCCTGTGAAAAAGAAGAGTTATCCTTAATATTCCCCGACAAAAGAAGATAAAAATCTGATTTTTCTTCCCTTGTTTTATACTTTTCACCTACGATCCCATCAATCTGAAGACTTAACCTTTTTATCTCTGGACTCACAAAAGCCTTTTTCCCGGCAAAATTCACCTCATCAAGTCAAAACAACTCTAATATTGAACCAAGATCATGCTTCCCATACTGATAAATATCCCAGAACCCCTCATAAAATTTTCCGTTTGTAAGATTGATTACAGCCCAATCAAGCTCCCCTATAATCTGATGCTGCAATCAATTGGTCAAATCTACATTAAAGTAAATAGCTCCGACAATCTTAGTTTCTCTCTGCAAAAATTCTCTCAATTGAACAAGCCAAGCATTTTTTAACTCTTTATTTGACTGATACATCTCCAAGGATCTCTGATAATCATAAGCCTCTGGATATTCAACCGCAGAAGTTCAGACTTCATCAATAAAAATCGGTTTTCAAATTTTCTTTATCCTCTCAAGAGTCTGCCAAGTGGTATTATTCACGATCTTATCTGGAGATCATCGTCGCCTATTACTATTTCCCTTCCCCCAGTTATAAAAAGTAAATCCCATCAAATCTACATATTCATCTCCAGGATAATAGTCTTCAAAACTTGGACATTTAAGTTTTGGTTTATCCTTTGGTGTACAATGAACAAAAACTGATTTTTGTCAGGTTTTTCAATCTTTTGCTGGAAGATCCCATGCATTCACAGACATATCAAAAAGGAGATGATTACGATCCAACCCAACTTGTCTTGAAAGCTGCCAAACATGGATCCAAGCTTTTTTAAAAGTTTCTGGATTTGAACTTCGAGGATACCAACCTCAGTTCATCTCGTGCATTGTCCTAAAGATTACCTTCAAATTATACTGCTTTATATACTCAAAAAAAGTCAAATACTCAGTATCAAACTTCCCATCAGCAACCTCTTGCGCTGTAAAAGTATTCGGAGAAATACTGATATGATAAATCCTATTTTCTCCAAGCTGCTCTTTTATCTTTTTTAGTTCTCAAGGGACATTCCACTGATACCAAGGATCATAGATAAAAGAAACAACAGGCAAAAAAACTCAGAATTCTTTCTCTATTTGCACAATATTTTCAACTGAATTATCAAAAGATTTCAGTCAAAATAAATATCCATGAGAAATTCAAAAAAGCCCTGAACAGATCAAGGGCAAAAGAATCAAAATTTTTGTTAGTAATTTCATGAAAAGAGAAATTTAGGAAATAATATTATATCTGAAAAGCAAGAATACCGCAATTCCAATAAAAATCAGAGCCAAAACGACAAGAATAAAACTTTTCATTTTCTCGGTTTTAATCGCATCTTTAAGTACAGTAACTTTCTCCTCTAGCTTTTGCTTTTCCAAAATCATAGCCTGCTTTTCTTTATTGTAATCTGGCAACGCAATCATTGACTGGATTTTAGTTTCAAGCTCTCAAATCCTCTGCTGAAGCATAAAAATAATCTTATTTTTCTCCTCAATCATTTTATCCTTTTCCTTAAAGATCAAGAAAAACTTCTCAATCTTTTCATCAATCGCTTGATCAAGGTCAGCTCTCACAGCAACTGGATTAGTCGTAGTTGGCTGGTTTGATGGCGTTGCCTCATGAATAAGCTCACTGGTTACCTCAGTGCGAAGACTTGAAAACTCTTCTTGTAGAGCCTCAATCTCATCCCTAGCAAGTAGCACCTTATTCGCAACCTTCTTATAAGAGAGCTTTCCACTTTTAACATATCTATCAATAGTTCTTGTAGACACTCAAAGCGTAATTGCAGCTTTTTCTCTAGTAATACTGTAATTTTTCATAATAACTTAACACAAATATAAACAAAATATAAATCTGATTTTTTCTCCTATTTTAATTAGATTTTTACTTAAGAAGTTTATAAAGGAATGAATACACAAAGGTAATAACAAATGAAAGAATCAATACCTTAAAGTAACTTTCTGATAAGGTAATTGTAGCCAAATCATGATAGTAAGTATTCACAAACCAAGCAAAAAAATAAATCACTCAAACATTAATCACAAACGAAATCAGTCCAAAAGTCAAAACTCTAAGAGGAAGTGCCAACATATGAAGAATCTTCCTCAAGACAAAGTTGACAATCCAGAGTATAAAACCGAGAATCAAAAATGTCTTTAATCCGCCAGTTTGAACATTAATCTCTAATGCAAAGTGATAATAATTAAGCCCATAAAGGATCCCAGCGTTAATCACAACCGCCAAGATAAGCTCTTTTAGAAGTCTAAACATCATTTTAAAGGAAAATAAAATCAGTAGACATCTTTCACTACTTGTACACAACTACTACCCTTTTTCAAGACTTTTTTTAGGTTTAATCTATCAAATCATCAAATTCATCTTCTTGTCCATCTTCAAGATAGGCATGAATAGCATTTCTAGTTCACAAGAGAGCTATCATTGCTGCCCTCTTTCTTCTTGGAGAAACTTCAAATCACTTTTCAATAAAAGTTTCATAATTCCAGGTTAAAACCTCGTCTAGAGTGGCTCAAATTAAAAATTCTGATAGAAAACTCGCTGCCGCCAAACTAACCGTACTAGGATTCCCATCATAACTATATTCTAGGATTTTCCCATCCTTGATCTTGAGATAAACAGTAATATCATCTCAGCAGATAAAATTCCCCTCATGTCTACTTATATCAGGATCTTTCATTTCATAATGACAAAGAGGATTTTTTGAATACTCTTTAATTATAATCTCCATTTGTGGATTTTCAACCATCATTCAATTTTAAGTATTAAAAAAGCTCTTATTTTGGGAGGAATAAAAGCTCTTATATTTTTTTTACCTAGTCTAATCTACAAAGCAAATGTCAAACCAACTTTTTGATTGTCTGAATAAACGATGTTGAAAGCTCAATAAATCCTCTCACTGCAATAATTTCAAATTGTTCAATATAATCAAGAGCCCCTTGCATCGCGATCAGCATTTTATTTGAATTAATCTCAAGAAGTACTTCATATTTACCCTGATCATTTTGCATAACAGATGCTCTAATACCCTCAACTGCAATTGTTCTAGTATCTGTACCTCAAAAGTCAATCAGTGGCATCTGAAACATCGCAAGAGTATTGTAAGATAAATAAATTTCATATCATTTATGACAGTTCAATTTCTATGATTTTCTGAGCCAAATACAATAGAAAAATCAAAAGAATTTTTTAGGAAAAATTAACTTGTTTTTTTTGGATAAATCACTATAAATTTTTTATCATTTTAATAGGATAGAACTAATAAATGGCAAAAAGTAATCTAGAATTCATCGCAGAACAACTCCAAAAATACCAAGGGAAAATCATCACAAATGTAATGATAAAAAATCAACTCCAGATACTCTTGGAAGGAGAATATTCTGAAAGCAAAATGTACAAAGTCATCTACTATCTAAAACTTAGAGGTCATCTCATAAATCTCAAAAAAAATCTTTTTCTCGTAGCTAATACAAAAGAGACACTAGATAATGAGACGATTGCTCAAAAGTATTATTGGGAAATATTAAATAAACACTGTAAAGATTTCATCCCTTGAAAACGATACATTTGATGACTTAAAGCGCTTGAAATTGCACTAATTTCATACACAATCCCAGAGGAAATTCTCCTAGTCACCCCAAGCAAGCAATCTACAGAAACAATTCTTTTTGAAAAACAAGCACTCTTAAAAACATATACTAATAAGAAGAAAAATCTGTTTCCATTCTTTTATAAACTTACTCACAAGATTTCAATTGGAACGCAAAAGTTTAATATTGCGATACCAGAGCTAGCTATTCTTGAGACACTTTATAATACCTCACCCTTACAGCAATCTTATGCAGAAGAACTGATAAAAAAATGGTTGAGAAAAAATAAAAGACATGTAAACATCTCAGTACTAGAGCAGATTTTAAAAGAAAATAAACACAATACTAGCCTCAATAGACTAGCCCTCCTCTGCTCCTCTATCGACCAATCTCTCACAGAAAACATAAAATCAATCATCAAAAAATATGGTTACCTCCTCTATTAAAAGAGGAGAAAAACACTACTCTCCTAGTATAAAATTCACTATTGCATATCTCAAAAAAATAACTATAGTAAACAAAGTTTTTATTCACTCCTTATAGCATGGAGAAAAAGGCACTTTTCGCCATATCAACACTGGGGCTTGGTCACGCAACAAGAACCCTTCCAATCATCAAGCATTATCTAAAACAAGGTTATCACCTTGATATCGTTTGCTTTGGAAATGCTCTCAACTATCTCAAGACTGAACTCCACGGAGAAAAAGTCAGATTTTTTGAACTCATTGATTATCCAGCACTAGAAAGAGGAAGCTGACGATCATTCTATATTATGTTAATTTCAGATCTTCTAACAACCTACATCAGAATAAGAAGAGAACAAAAACTCCTTAAAAAACTAGAAAAGAAAACTGATTATAACTTCATTTTTTCAGATGGGAAATATGGCTTCTTTAGCAAGAAAACTAAATCCTTTCTCCTAACCCACCAACTTTCTTTTCATATCCCAAAAATCTTTTCTTTCTCACAAAAATTCATGGATTATTTCAATAAAAAATACTTCCAAAAATTCACAAGAATCTTTATTCCCGACTACAAAGATAGTGAATATAATTTAGCAGGGAAACTTTCTCATCCTGGACGAATCAATGAAGTTAAGCATAATTATATTGGTGTAATTTCAAGTTTTTGATGAAAAGAAAATAAAGAAAAATCTGAGCCAATCGATTATCTTTTCACGATTAGCTGATATCTAGCACAACATAGAGGTGTTTTTATCCAAAAGCTTCTAAATGAAGCAAAAACTTTACCATGAAAAAAAGTATTCATCCTCTGAGACACCACTCAAAAAGAATATTATCAAAATGATACACAACATAATATTGAAATTTACTGATTTTTAGCTGGAGAAGAAAAGATCAAAAGATTTTTAAATGCAAAAACAATCATTTCTAGAGCTGGCTATACAACAATCATGGATCTTGTTGAACTAGAAAAACCAGCCATTCTCTTCCCAACCCCAAATCAAACTGAACAACTCTATCTATCAGAGTATCTGTGAGCAAAAAAATACTTCGTGAGTGGAAATGATAATGATCAGCTTTCAAACCTTATTTCAAAACTCTCAGAAATTCAGCCATTCAAAACAAAAATCAAAACTGAGCAAGCCTTAGAAACCATTTACAAATACCTCGATCAATAATTTATGCTAGAATACGCACTCTCCTTTTATCAAGAATATACTCGAATTTTCTATATTCTTATTGCTATAGTTGTTCTCTTAGAAGGACCAATAATAATTTTAACGTTAACTATTTTATCTCCACAATTATGAATCTGAATTCCCTTTTTATTTTTCCTTTCCCTGTTTTGAGATTTCTGAGGCGATCTATTACATTTCCTCTTGGGAAAATATGGAGAGAAACTTTTTCCTAACAAACGACGCTCTTGAGCAAAATCTCCAACATTTCAAAAACTAACAAAAACCATAGATAATTATCCACTTCTTGAAAAACTCATCATCATTAAATACACTCCTCCAATCACAAGTATTGGACTCATCTACCTCTGAGTAAGTAAAGTAAAAATATTTGATTTTATAAAAAAAGACCTCCCACTTTGCCTTCTTTCAACTATAGTTGTTATTTATATTGGATTTTATTTTGGTCAATACTTTAACACAAAGACTAATTTTTGATGGCTTATCTTCTGAATCTGACTTGGGATATTGACTACGATAACATTATCTAGACTAATCTGAAAATTCCTTCTCAAAAAAATTTATAAACAACACAGTAAATCATAATGATCCCTAAAAAACTACATTATATCTGGTTTTGAACGAAAGAAAAACCTGAATATTTTCAGTCTTTTCTTGCTTCTTGGAAAAAATATTGTCCTGATTATGAAATCATTGAGCGAAATGAAAAAAATTATAATATCAGGAAGAATCCCTACCTCTATGAACAATATCTTAAAAAAAATTATGCTTTCGCCTCAGATTATGCACGTTTTGATATTATCTATCAGGAAGGAGGGATCTATTTGGATACTGATATTGAGATTTTACAATCATTAGATCCTCTACTTGATCAAGATGGCTTTACTAGTTTTCAGGATATATTTTATGTGTGAGGATCTATCTTTTGAGCTCAAAAATGAAATCCGATACTAAAAGACATTCTTAATTTCTACGAAACGAGAAAATCCAGAATCATTATTACCTATTCTTTTGAGAAAATTCTCAAAAAATACTGACTCAAGAAAAGTAATAACCAAATTCAAAAACTCTGAAATTTTACAGTTTATCCTTCAGAATATTTTTATCCTTATGCTTTTTTTCACTCTCCTAAAGAGATGAAAATCACCAAAAACACCTATGCAATCCATCATTTCAATCTCAATACAACACGATGTCCAAAGCAACTTCTCATTCCAACTAACTGGTGTTTTAGAATCCTAGAAAAATGTTACCAGTTCTTTAATAAAAAACCTCACTGTTAGTGAGGTTTTCTTAATATCATTATTTTTCTTCCTACCTTATGTTGGTCTCTCTTATAGAGTTCCTGTAAAGATTCAGCTTCAAATCAGACTTCGTTTGCAGTCTTCAAAATCTCCTGTTCTAAGTAGTTTTCATATCCAAGATACCAAGGCACCGTAAAAACCATCACTGGCAAGTCCGGAAAAGCTTTTGCCATTTGTTCTATCCACTGCACATACACATTTTTCACCCATCTTTGATATTCTTTCACTTCCTCTGCTGTAGTACTCTGCTTAATAACTGGTCAAAGCCATCCCTCAGTAATAATAAGCGGCACCTGCTGATTAAATAGCTCCTTCTGTACCAAGGATTGAGTCGCATCTTGAACAAAAAACTTAAAAATCAGATTCGGCTTTGCCCACTTTCAGTGAAGCCATCGATCAATATTTTTTTGAGCAAATGTAAGTTTTAGATCTCAACCCAAGAAATCATATCAAAAATAATTAGCCAAAAATCCTGTCGTCCCACTTCAAACAAAAGGATCATAAATCAGTATTTTATCTTGCTCTTTTAGATAAGAAAGTCCAATATTCAACAAGGTATGAGTTAGCTTTGCTGGCATCATCCCCATTTGCATACTACGACCTGGCTTTTCAAAATCAATCACCTCATAAAGTCTAATATTCTGATACCCCAGCACTTGAGCCCACTTTCAACCAATCCTCACAAGCTCAATTCCCTTCATCTTAACCTCCAGATCCGTGTGCAAAAGATCTACCTGCTTAAATCTCTTGAGACCATACTGTTTTTTCAAATTAATACCTTGATTTTTATCAGCAACTCAGAGGATCCTTTTCTCAGGGGAAGCAGAAAAAACCTGATCCAAATCTCAATCTATGAGCCTCCCCCATTTGATGATTCCTGCAAGATCAGCTAATTTCGCCTCATCACAGCGAGCAAAAGTCAGAATTTTCTGATTCTGCACATATTCAATTTGCCCAACCTGAGCATATTCAAGCTCTTTTAAGCTAAGCTCTCTATTTTTACCAAGAATTACAAAATACATAATATTCAATCGCAAATAAACTTTCCTGACTATAAAGAAAAAGACCAGTTTTTCAAATGTAAAATTGAAAAAATATCAAAAAAACCTGACCTTTCAGTCAGATTTTTCTTTATGTTCTAAATATCATTTCTAATAAGTCGCTTGAGCAAGTCTAATATCAGCCTTTACCTTCTCTAACTCAAGAATCAATGATGAAATATCTTCAATATTTCCCTCAGATTTCATCTTTTGCAATTTCAATTCCAAGAGATACTGATTACTACGAAGCTCAGTTAACTTCTTCAATGGAGTCTGAGTAACCATAGAAGAGGTAATCCTAATTCCGTAAGTATCTATAAGAGCAATCCCCTTAGAAATACTCAAAGTATGTGTCCCAGAAGCATTTTGATAACTAATCAATCCTGGCACAAGCTTAATCACCATAGGAAGTGGAGTTTCAGTCAGACTTTTCTCCCCCTGCTCAGTTGGAAGAGAAATCCTTTGAATATCCCCCTCATAAGCAAGCATATTTTCAGTAGTAGTAATTTTTAAGTACATATTTTCTAGGTCTTAACAAAACTAAACATACCTAAGTATAAAGATATCCAACAAAAGATGCAAAAAATCTGACTTTTCTCCTCTTTTACCTATTGACATTTCCATATTTCAACTATGATTTCATCTTTCTTCTCAAAAATGCTGGAACCTCTAAATCTTCTTGAGGAGTTTCTGGTTGCTCTTCTACCGCCTTTGGAGCTTCTTGAGATCTAAGCCCTCTCATAATATAGTTTTCAGATTCTCTTCTTGGAGCATCAATCTTTTGTCCAAGAAAATTTCTTTGAACAGGCTTTAAAATAGGTTCTTTACTTTGTTCTTCAAATCCAGTTGCAATAATAGTTACTTTTACTTCATCTTCAAATGATTCATCAAAACTCATTCCCCAAATCATATTCACATCATCATCAAGAATTTCTTCTACAATAGCAGCAGCTTCCTGCACCTCAACTGGTGTAAGATCCATACCTCCAGACACAGCAAAAATTACCTTCTTTGCCCCATCCAAGTTTGTCTCAAGAAGTGGGTTTTCAATAGCCTTTCTAGCAGCATCAACTGCTCTCTTCTCTCCAGCTCCGTATCCAATTCCAAGCAACGCATTTCCAGAGTTAAGCATTACTTCTCTAATATCTGCAAAGTCGATATTAATATCTCCTGGCTTAGTAATCAAATCAGAAATACCCTGAACTCCAAGGTAAAGTACCTTGTCAATCATAGTAAACGCCTGCTTAAATGTTGTCTTTTTATCAACGAGCGTATAAATTTTATCATTTGGGATAACAATCAGAGTATCTACAACCTCTTTCATCTTTTTCAATCCTTCTTCTGCATTAGTTGCTCTCTTTTTCCCCTCAAAACTAAAAGGCTTAGTTACAATTCCAACTGTCAAGATTCCCATTTCTTTAGCAATACTTGCTACAACAGGAGCAGCACCTGTTCCAGTACCTCCTCCCATACCAGCAGTAATAAATACCATATCAGTATCTTGTAAAACTGACTTAATATTCATCTCATCCTCCTCTGCTGACTTTCTACCAATTTCTGGATTTGCACCAGCTCCAAGTCCCTTAGTAATATTAAGACCAATATTTACTTTTTTCTGAGCAAGGTTTGTTGCCAAATCCTGAGCATCAGTATTTACTGCTACAAACTCAACTCCTTGAAGTCCTTCTTGAATCATTCTATTAAGTGCCTTATTTCCACATCCTCAAACACCAAATACTTTAATTTTTGCTCCTGGGATAAATTCAGGAATAATTTCATTGATAACCATTAGTTAGATAGTAAGAATATAAATAAAGAAATATAAGATAGTAATTAGGATTAAATCAAATCCCTAAAGAAGTTTCAGATTTTGTTTAATATTTTTCCTGTTTTAAAGCTAGTTTTTCTAGAGTCGATATCCATATACTTATTAGACCAGAAGTACACTCACAAAAGATTAATAAACTGAACATTTAACGAAAGATCACCTACATTCACCATTAAATCTTTTCCATAAAACGTTGCAAGTTTAAAGGTCTGTTTAGCCAAATAATCAACATTTTGCATTTTACTTCCTCCTCCAATCAATAAAATTCCACCAGGAAGCCTTCCATCTTTCTCAATCCTCTCCAAATGCTGGTTTACCTTTAGGAAAATTTCCTCATATCTTGCATTAATAATCTCTGAAAGAAAGATTAAATCCAATTGGTTATCAGACTTAAGACCTTCGGTAATAACTGCCATTCAACTTGTTCTCTTAATTTCCTCAGCCTCCTTGATATCAACCTGCATTCCAATCGAAATATCTTTAGTCACATCCTCTGCTCCCATAGGAATCGTTCAATATCCAAGTGGATATCCATCTTCATATATAACATAAGAAGTTTGATTTTTCCCAATATCTACAAGTACTGTTCCTAGATCCTTATGGTCATAATCGATACAAATAGAAGTCGCAGCTATAATATTTGGAATCATATCTGAAATACCAAGTCCTACCTTATCAAATGCATCAATTAATCCCGTATAAAAATTCTTTGGAATCATGAAGACGTCCGCCATCAATTCTAATTTCTTACACCTAAGACCAACAGGATCTTTCTCTCTCTTATCCTCATCAATAATCCAACATACAGGAACAATTTTTATCGTCTCGTAGTTATTTTTATTAGCAATCTCTGCAACAATTCTAGAGAGATGATCAACATCATCATTTCAAACCTCTGCTTGCATAATTCTTTTTCCCTCAATAATTCTATTTACCAGCATCTCTGGATGAGAAACACCAACAACAACCTCCTCAATAAAATCACCACCAAGTTTTTTACTAAAATTCTCTACAATCTTATTGATAGTTGTAGTAAATGCCTCAGCATCCAAAATCTTACCTTTTTTTAATCCGAGCGCAGGTTCCATCTGTCTCGCTAGGATGATATCTTTATCATTATCCTTTCCAAAGACAATAGCCTTTATGCTATCATTTCCAATATCAAATACCGCCTTAATGTCCCTCATATACCGAAGCTATAAATAAAATAAAGATCTTTTAACAATCCCTACTCTACTAATATCAACAGAAAAGACAATAGCATTTTTTACTATTGTGCTATATAATAGTTAGCAGACAAATTTTAATTAAAAAATTAAGAGATAACTAATAGTTATCCCCTTGAAAAATAAGTTCAGAATACTGATTTCTTTTATCATTATGAAATTTTAAAATACTTTCTGTATATAAAACGCCACGATGTAATTCAGGTTTTTTTGCAACCAAATAACGAATACGCAGCGACCAGATTTTTTGAATGCAATACTCAAAAAAATCTCCAATCCATCAATAGAAACAGACTTCTATTATTTTTCTAAAGAGTCCTCTCCCCTGAGACGGATAAATCCCTAGAGAAATATGTTGTTGAGGGCTCCAATTAGGAAGATAGTTCTGGATCCAGAGATTCTGAGAATATATCAAAGCTCAAGCGTGAAGATATATAGGGACAAGATGAGCAATCCAATACGGCAAATAAATATCTCTCTTGTGTAAAAGAAGTGATTCTAAATTCTGGTTATTCCTATCAACAAAAAAACTCAGACAAAACCTCTTCCTTGTAGTCTTACGACTCCTCTTAATAGAATATACCCACATCATCAGCGTCATAAAAAATCTAGCTAGCCAAACTCTCCTCTCCTGAGCAACAACAAAAAGATCTATATCTGAATCAATATGAAGTCCATTAAAGCTCATACTATTAGCCAAATATATCGCATCTACAAAGGGGAATTGCTTATAAAGCCAACTCCATTTTTTAACAAAAGTAAGATACTCTTTATGATAAGAATTTTCTTTTTCTCGAGAAAAGTCAATTCAATGAGATCAAAAATCTGAGTTTTTTCTGCTTTTTGCTGGGTTTATTTTTTGCTGATAAGCAAAAACGCTAGAATTCAAAGGAATAGGATATCCGAGCGCTTCATAAAAGCAAAAAGGCGAAAGAGTTCTCCTCTCTGCCCTAATGTTACTCTGCAATTTCTGCGCTCCATTCTTTACATTTCCTATCTTCTTCTTGATCATCACTTATCTTATAAAATTTACAAAACGCTTTTTTTACAATCCCTGTCCTCGCATCAAATAAAATCCTAGCAAATTCATAGCATTTTGGATCATTAGTCGGAGAACAAAACTGAAAATCTATACTTCATGTAAAGATTACATTTCCTTGATTGTTCATTTCGATACCGTTTCTATTCCCTACTGGTTTAAATCTTGGATGCATTTTGAATGTAGTGAAACTTGAAGTAGACTTTACCTTGAAAGCAGTTCAACTTTTGCAGGATGCTTTTTCTGAAAGCTTGATATCCCCTCAAGTAAATAGAATATCTGGGGTGCCGGGAATAGTATACTTGAGACTGATCTCTCAGTCATTTAGTGTATTAGTATAAATAGTATAGGCAATTGGGATATTCCCATTTATCATTTTACTTGTCGATGCATAATATGCGAAACTCGAGATACTACCGTAGATCTCATTGATACAAACTTCTGCACGAAATTTATTGGTATCTAGATTTCAGAGTCTATAAATCCCAGCAGCCATCAAAATTCCTAGGACAATAACAACAATTATCATTTCTAATAGGGAGAATCCTTTTTTGTTTTTGGGGAGTATCTTCATCTTTTATACACAAAAGAAGAATAAATCTGATTTTTAGTTATTTATCAAAGGTCTCACAACATACCTATTATTTTCTTCATCCTTATCCATCAATACAACTGGCTTTTGGCTATTAATAATATTGAATACCAAAGTATCTGATTCCATATTTTTAATAAAATCACTAATATATCTTCCATTTACAGCGAAAGTTAATGGCTCACCATCAATAATTGCAGCAAGCTCAGTTGTTCCAGCTCCCTTATCAGTTTTCCCAGAAGAAATAATAACCTTTGAATCCTTAGTTTCAATCTGGATAAAATTATTAATATCCCTCGTCAAAATTCAGATTTTTCTAATCGCCTTTTCACATTCATTTTTATCTAGCATCACCTTCGTTACAAATTGCGTAGGAAGTACTTCTTCTCTCTCATATTCTGGGAAATTCCCCTGAATCAAAAGTGAAGTTGCAATAATCTTAATATCCTCAATTACAAACGAAAATGCAATCAAATTTTCAGAGTAATTTACTTTCATATCAGCAACTTCCTTTCCAATTGCAAAATTAACAACAGTTCTCATATCATTTACCAAAGCCTTTGGCATAATAAGAGAAAAATCTGAAGCATTAGTATGGTTTACTCTGTATTCAGAAAGTCTAAAACTATCTGTACCAACGAAAATCAGCTTATTACTAGCATCTCACTTTCCAGTCTTCATGAATACTCCAGTTAATACCGGAGAAAAACTCTTTTCAGTAACTGCATATTCTACGTGATCAATCCCCTTTGAGAAAGCCAAAGTATCAAGAACAAAACTATTCTCTTGAGGAACTTCAGGAAGGGCCACATATTCACTTGCTGCAATTCCATTAATATCAAAGGTATCCTTTGGCGTTTTTATCGTCATAATATTTGTCTTTTGATCTACAGAAAGCTCAATATTCTCGCTCTCGATGGTTTTCAAAATATCCAAGAAAGTTTTTGCATTGATTGTAATTGCTCCTTCAATTTGCACTTCACAAGGAATTTCAATCTCAACATACTTTTCCATATCAGTCGCTCTGATCAAAAGCGAATCAATAGACGCCTTAAGATAAATATTCTGCAAAATTGGGAGAGTTGAGTTTTTAGAAACAAATTTTGCTGCAATATCAAGCATATTAAGTGCTTTCTGCTGTTGAACAAGAATTTTCATCGCCAAAATATTAAAAGTAAAAAGATTTCTTCTAGATTAGCTTTTTCCTACAGCTTTTCAATTCATTTTTTAAAGAAAAAATCTGACCTCAAATCAAAGATCAGATTTTTTTCTTTTGATTAACAAGATAATTATCTCACAGTAATAATTCTAATTTGCTGTTGAGGATTGTTCACTCCGACATTTCTCACACCAGCAGCAACAACACGATCACCAGCTTTCAAAACTCCTTTTTCTTTCAAAATATTGATAGCTTTTTCCTGATCCTCAGACATAGTCCAAGTAATCTCATCAATCAACTCAGAAAAGATCGCATAATTTACACCAAATGAGAAATGAGTATTATAATCAGTTGTAAACGAATATACAGGCTGATTAGGCTTTAAAGCTGAAAGATATTGTGCAAGTTTCCCAGTACTAGAGAATACAATCACGGCTTTAGCCTTTGCCTCATCAGCGAGCATCAAAGCATGCTTTGCAAGAGCCTTCTTAAGGAATTCATTTTCATCATCACTCTGAAGTTCAAAATCATGATGCGGATCTACGATTTCATTTTCTCCCTCTTTTACAGTTTTAGCCATATATTCAACAGTCCTTACTGGATAGAGACCAACTGCCGTTTCATCAGAAAGCATAGTCGCATCTACTCTAGCTATCACAGAATTGAAAACATCACTTACCTCTGCTCTAGTTGGATATGGACTTTTCACCATACTCTTCATAAGCTCCGTAGCCATAATAACAGGCTTTCCATATTTATGAGCCATCTCAGCAATTCTTCTCTGATATACAGGCAACTGATAAATTGGCAACTCAACTCCTAGATCTCCTCTAGCAATCATAATTCCATCTGAATATCTGCAGATATCCTCAAGATTTTCTACTCCTTCTTGATTCTCAATTTTTGAGATAATTTTTACATGAGCTCAACCGTTATCATTCAAAAACTGTCTGATTTCTTTTACGTTTTCTCCAGTTCTAATGAACGAAGCAGCTACATAAGCAATTCCTGCCTTAATTCCAAACAAAATATCAGTCTTATCCTTTTCAATAAGCGATGGAAGTTTAATCTTCATTCCTGGAAGATTAAGATGCCTCCTTGAACCAATCTCCACATCAGCACTAATCTCAACAGCAATATGATCATCAAAAACCTGAACTACCTTAGCTATTGCGGCACCCGAATCTACGACAATCTGGTATCCAACAGGCAAATCAGTAATAATATTTGGATAATCACAATAAATATCAGAATTCTGACTCAATTTAGTCTGATCAACATAAATATTGAAGATATCTCCTTTTTTAAGTTGAAGTGGTGTTTCTCTAATCCCTGTTCTAATATCTGGTCCCTTAGTATCAAGCAAAATACTTACCTGAGTTCTTCAAGTTCTATTGAGTTCTGCGACTCCAGCAATCAAATCCTTTGAAGTTTCAGGAGTTGCATGTGTAAAGTTAATTCTCACAACATCCACACCTGCATCATTTAGCTCAATCACTTTTTCAAGTTCATAATTATCTCTAACTGTTGCGATAATTTTTGTTAATTGCATTTCTCTCATTACACACAAAAATATATAAAATAAAAATTGGAATTGAAACTATACTAAATTACCCAAAAATAGCAAGTAAAAATCAGACTCCTCTTTTCTTATAAAAGAAAAACCTCGCTTGATACGAGGTCTTAATATTTTTTGAAAAACTTAGAATTCAACTTCTTCATCTTCTTCATTAGATCTTGTTGAGTTATACTCAGCTCTAGCAGCAAGTCTAGCTGGATCTTCCTTTGCGAAGTCTACCTTAATAGCTCTTCCCCAAAGTTCTTGTCCATCCATTTCTTCCTTAGCCTTTGCAGCATCAGCTGGATTCTGGAATTCTACGAAACCAAATCCCTTACTCTTCTTGGTTTCTCTGTCAAGATTCACTCTTGCAAATACTACTTCTCCATACTTAGAGAATTCAGTCTTGAGGTCATTTCCCCTCATCTTCCAGTTTAATCAACCCACGAACAATTTTGTTTGGCTGATAATCATTTCTTCAGTCATTTAACCAAAAAATAATAAATTAAAGAATTGTCTTAATAAAAGACGATGAAGAGTATACAAGTTATCAAAATTTTTGCAAGTCTTTTTGCTTTTTTCTCAGAAAAATCAATAAAATTTGCTTTACATTTTAGAATAAATATAATAAATATGTTTTACTCTTTATTGAAAGATGATGGAAGATACAACTGTAACAACAAACTCAACAGCAAATCAGGCTATATGAACTCCTGCTCCTAGACAACAAATTTTCTGAGGGAATCAAGAAGCATTTGCAAATCTTGAGAAGTTTGAACAAATTTCAAATCCAACTTTAGATCAAGACTTCAATTTTGATCTAGAAGACAATTTTACAACAGAAGAAAATACTGAATCAGATCAGACTAAATCAAGTGAAAATTCCATCTTAGATGTTGAGAATATTTTTGAATCTGTAGCAAAAGCTGAACCTATTGAACTTTCAAAGCCAGAAGTAGCAGTTTCAGAATCCGTTTCAGAGCCAGAATCAGTATTAGAAAGAGAAACTCCTGAAGCGAGAGAAGAAGTTTCAGAGTTTAAAGCTCCAGAAGACATAATTCAATCACAAAATGAACCTGTTACAATGCCTGAATGCTCTGAACAAATAACTTCGACGCCAGAAGAAGTCTCAAGAAAAGAAATCCTATCTCAAAATAGCTGATCAATCAATGAAGATAAGACCGAAATCAAAAAGGAAGCTACAATAAAACCAGAACCAGCTTCAAATAGTTTCTCTGAGCAAAAACAAGAACAAGAAAAACAGATGAATAACAATAAAGATCAAAGAATCATAGAAACTAAAGTAGAAATAAAACACGAAAATAAAATTTCAGAAAATCCAAAAATTAACAATAAAGAAGAAAAAGTGGAGAATAAAGAAGAGACAGTAGCTCAAAACGAAGAACTCTCTGCTCATCAGAAACTCGAGTTCGAACCAAGCCCTGAGTCTACACAAATCATAAAAAAATATTTTCACTTACTCAATAATATCTCAAAAATCCTGACCACTCAGGAAAACCTGACTGGGAAAAAAACAAATGAGTTCAGCATTTCAACTCCTACTGAAAATGAAACAATAACTTATATCACCTCTCTTGAAGAGAATACAGCATCACTTAATATTAGAAAAATCATCCAAAAGTCAGGACAAGAAGATGAGAAACATCATCTGAACTTTAACCTAAAATCACCAAAGAAAAATCTGATTGTAACCATTGATGATTTCAAATTATACGAAGAAGAGCTTGATCTTACTGATGCATCAAAAGCACTTAATGTAACTAATAAATTCAGTAAATTCGAATTTCTTTATAGAGAAGAGCTTTCAAAGCTTGAAGACGAGCTTGAAGAAAAAGAAAAGAAAAAGCAGACCAAAGTCTTCTCTACAATATTTCATCAATTTTAATTAATCTTCAAAAAATTCAAAGAAACAAAAACTCCCCACAATAGGGAGTTTTTTTATTCAGTAATTTGAAGAATATCTCAAATTTGAATTCAGATTTTTCTACTTATTCATTGATTCAGCTCAATCACCCTAAACGCTCATTCTGCTCCCTCATAGGTAGGACAATTATCTATTTTACAGGGTCCTGCCTCGATAATCTGTAATACTTGCCCCAAGCGATCAATTCGCAAAATATCCAATGGAATAAAAGTATCCTGCATAAAGAAGTTATACTTCCCAGGTTCATCAAAGACAAAAAGCATTCCGCTCTTCTCTCCTAGCTTTTCCCTCCCAGAAAGCCCAATCCTCCTCTCCAAAGGCGTTTTTGCTACCTCTAAGGAAAAACACTGCTGATGAAAGCACATCTGAGCTCCACTAGAGGAGATTTTCGGTCATGCCTTATTAGAAAAATAGATAAAAAATCAGAAAATAATCAGAATTTTTATCCCTATAAAAAGTATCAAAAACCTGAAAAAAGACTTCTGTCTCTGAGTATTCATTTCCTTCCTTTTGAGTAAAATATAAATCTACTTTACCTGCTGACTCAGAAACCATGCTCAAACGATACTCGCAGTCTCCATTCTCAAGACAGAATCCCCAAGTTGCAAGACTTGAACTTCTTTTCAAAAGCTATCATAATCTCTTTGTGTCAATCCTCACTCTGGTCAAACGATTCAAAGCAAAGATGAACCTAAAGGAGAGTTTCCCAGCTGCAATTTGCTTCCTCAAAGATCAAACGAAATAAAAGTATATTCATGTTTAATTTCATCAAATTTTTCAATAAATCTGAGTTTAGGTAATTTTCGTCCATAAGACTGTTCTAAGGCCTCTTGAACTATTTTTTGTAGCCTCTCAAATTTCTGAGGAGAAATAGCCTTAACAACCGACCTTTCTGCAGCCCAAAAATAGATATCTGAAACTCAGATTTCTGTCAATTTTTGAACAATCAACTCAAGTTTTTCCTGTTTATTTGGCAAGGCAATAGCCATTGCAAGTTTTTTATCTCAAGAAGGAGCTTGAATTTTTTGTATTATCGTAGAAAAAATCTGAGTATCGGTCCATTTTTCTAGTTCAACCTCATATCTCAAATCAGCATCTGCCCTCTGTATCCAAAAATGATATCCAGGAGCAGCTCTAAGAACTTTTCTCAGCTGACGAACAAGCTCTGGCTGTTCCCTAATAATTAGCTTCTCGCCTTGTATTACAAAATCATCACAAATAAAAAGCTGCATGTAAATAAGAAAAAATAAATCTGTTCTTAACTCCTAAACCAAAAATATAGGACTTTCCTATTTTTTTTCAATGCCAAAAGAGCCAAAGGAAATACCTCTGGCTCAAACAGACAAAATGGGGAACATCTTACAATGTTCAACCTCTAATTGGAACAAAAGAATGTAATATCCTAGGTCCCCTAGAAGAATTAGACTTTGCTTCTAACGCATATTCTAACGCATAAACTTCTGCAGTGTTAGAACTCAATACCTGATCCTTCTCAACTTTAATTTCATGAACTGTTAAAGGACCACCATGGTCATCAGTTAATTCCCAAGGCCCTTGAAAAATTAAGGGAACTTTAGACTGCCTAATAGCAGTAATATTAACTTTACAGCTCTTTTGAACGAAAAGACACAACTCTTCAAGTCCATGTAATAAGCCAAGTTCATCACCAAGAGGATAGAGTAAATCAAGCAAAAACACTTGATTCTCCAGATCCACTTTAGAAAGGACTTGCTTAGATTCTTCCATTTTTTGATTTCTTTTTTTGCCAAAGAGCTGGAAGATACTCTTTAAATGGCTAGCGATGATTGTTGCCATATAAAAACTATTTTTTGATGGGGACTCGACTATACATATTTCGTATCAAATTGCAACAGAAAATAAAAAACCTGAGCCAATTCTCAGATTTTTCATATTTTCTCTTACAAGATCTACATGTCCTAATTATAAAGCTTAAGCACATTTTCATCCCTTCACTGAATTTGGACATCATTTCCTCATCATTTAAGAGCGACTTGCTGTGCAAGTTGCTTGGCAGAAACTCCCGCCTTTCAGAGAATAGTAAAATTTCATAAATCATTATACAACAAAACACTTTTCTCCAAAAATAAGCTCTTTGCCTCAGTTCACACCACCTTAAAGTTCAAATCTGAAGCTACCTTTAGAATAATCTCAAAATACTGATCTGATCTTTTTTCCCCTGACAACAATTCAGCTTTGATAACCTTACTCTCCATAGATTGAAGTTGAGATTGACATTCTTCAAGTGTTTTTGTTAATTTTTGAGCCTTTTCCGAAAGCTGAGCAAAAGACTTCACCTCCAATATATTTACCAAATCTCAAAGCATACTGGTCTGCTTCTCTAGCTTTTCCAAAACTCTAGGCCCAGTTAGAGCAGTAAGCCTCTTAATTCCAGAAGCAACTGCCTCTTGAGAAACAATACTAAATGCACCAATATCTTTCGTATTAGCTACATGAGTTCCTCAACAGAGTTCCTGAGAAAGCATAGCTCCATAACCATCAAAATAAGCTTGAACTTCTGGAACTACCTCATCACTATGAATATTTTTTACTTGTACAACACGCACAATATCTCCATATTTCTCCTCAAAAAACATCTTTGCACCAAGCTTCTGAGCCTCTTCAAGTGAAAGTTCCAAAGTAGAAACCTCACAGGCATAATAGATCATTTGATTGATAACTCTCTCAAGCTGAGCTAATTCCTGCTCATTTAAGAGCCTATCAGCATAAAAATCGAATCTCAAAAGATCGCTATCTACAAGTGAACCAGCCTGCTTTGTTGTGGGGAAAATCTTACCAAGTGCAGCATGAAGAAGATGAGTGGCAGTATGAGCTCTCATTTTTGCATATCTTTGTGCGGAATCTACAATTAATTTCATTACCAAGAAAAAACAATAAAAAAATCAGATTTCTTTGTATCTTTTATCGCTCATTTTTCAAGTAAAAAATAGGATTCTTTTGACAAATAAAATAAAATCGAATATAATTAAAGAGAACCTTTTTATATCAGAATCATCTCACTATGGAGGGAAAATTTGACTCAAAAGCCTATCTTGAGAAACTCCAAGCTGAAATTACAGCAAGAGCAACCCAAACCAAGGGGAAATTTTACATAAAAATCAATGGTAAACTGCTAAAAGACGACTATGCAAGCAGAACCTTGGATTGATATGAGAGCGATATCAGAAAAAAACTGATCTCACATTTCAAATCAGAAGCAGAAATTCTTGTCTGTATCAATGCTCAAGAAATTATCAATAATTCTCCAATGACAAAAAAACAGCTCTGATGCTGCGAATATACTGAGCTTACTCTTAAGAAAATCGAGACTTCTAGTGGGATAAAGCCTCAACTCGTAATCACCAATATCAACATGACTGAGATGTATGATATGATTTTCACATTTGAGTCAAAATTTCAAAAAAAAGGGTATAAGGTTCGAGAACAATACACAAAAAAAGGATATCCAGAGCTTATAAATACGAGATTTTTGCTAAGTGAAAATGGATTTTGAGATGATGATCATATTCCAATCACTAAGAAAATCGTTTTTATCACTGGGCTCTGAGAACATAGTTGAAAACTAACAACAGCACTTGGTCAAATTTATCGTGATCATGAAATAGGACTTGAATCAAGCTTCAGTATTTTAGAAACATTCCCGATCAAAGACCTTCCTGTAAAAAACGAAATCAATCAAGCCCGAGCAGAAAAGAAACAAAAAAATCTGGCTCAAGAACCAGATTGAAAAACGATAGATGAAACCCTAGAAAAAACCTACGAACTCCTTAAAAAAATTCTCAAAACAGTAGTGAATAAGGACAATCTTATCTCCTGATTCAAAAATCCAAGTGATATATGCCTCTAAGGCTACTACTCTATCTCGTTAAACCTTGGAAAGAAGAGATATACCAAATTATAAAAGGACTCAACGACTTTTTCGAGTCCTTTTTCTTGTTGCAGCATTTTCTCGGTCAAAATTCCCTCAAGCTTAAACATTTCAATCTCTACTTG
>CAUTDF010000007.1:0-58106 GCA_963537415.1 uncultured bacterium
TTCAGGACCGATGTTCCGGTTTCAGATTTTAGTTTTGATAAACTAGCATACAAGAAGCCAACCTGAGATAATCGAATGTCAAAGCTAGCATTTTGGAAGAAAAAATCTCCTACTCCTGCCCCTAATCCTAATCCTGCTCCTGCCCCTGCTCCTGCTCCTGCGCCTAATCCTAGTCCTGCTCCTTAATTCCTGACCTATTTCATGAAGAGAAGACTAAATGGAGATCATTATTTATTATCTCACAAGAAACAAAATGCAGAACTATACGAGTAATTGTTATTGATTTGTCTATGCTGGACTCCGTAATAGCGATGAAGAATTTTTCAAATGTGCTGAGGATCTCAAACTCAAGAGAACAAAATTTCAGGGGAAGATCGACAAAGAGAGTTTTCGTACAGCAGAAGCCATCATGGATGTATTCTCTCAGGAAGAGAAAGACTACCTTTGCTTAGAGCTTTTTGATAATGAGAAACAGAGTCAACATGTAGCCTTTTTGGATGCTAATGGAAATTTTTATGATCAAAACTGACCTGATGGAGATCTGCGTCTCAAAAAAAAGCTCGATAACCTCCTTTGGGAATATAAAGAACTTTTTTGAACTACGTATTATATGGTTCACCCCTTAAGTTTTGAAGAGGAAAACAAGGTTTCCCAGTTTATAAATAATCTCTTAGAGTAGAATAAAAAAAAGGAAGAGAAATCTGATTTCTCTTTTTTATTTTTCTCTTGATATTATCTAGTAAAATAGTATATTCTTTCGCGTTAAATAAAACAATAAAAAATCCATTAATAACATGAAAGAAAAATCAAAACAGGCTGAGAAGCCTCGACCTAAAGGTTTTGATCTAGGTGATGTCCTAGTTCATATTATTGAAAATGTAGATAATCTAGAAAAGGAGAGCTGCGAGAATCCTCGTGAGTATCTTCAGAAGTCAATTGTGTTTCTTATCAATCGTATTCAAAATAGGGAGGTAAGACAAACGCAAAATCCAGTGACAAAGGACAATATCATAAAGCTTGAAGAGCTGATGAAAAAGTTCAAAGTTCCTAGTAGACTTCCAAAAGAGTTTTTTAGTTGTATAGATATGAGTAGTTTATATCCGACACAAAAAGCTCTGATAGCATGATGAGGGATTTTAGCTAATCTCTCAGTGATTACTACTTTTTTAACTTTAAAGTCCTCGGGATAACGAGGACTTTTTTGCTAGGAAAAATTTTTGAAATAAAAAAAAAACCGACTCCTTCACTGAAATCAGCTTTTTATTTTTTTAGTCATCTTGAGGCTTAATGACTGACTTTATATCGGCGAGACGATACCCTTTTCTCATCAGCTTTTGAATAATTTCGAAGCCGTCAACTCACTTTTTTTTGTAAAGTTGGATTTCCTTTGCGATTCTTTGATAAATTCCTTCAGCAATATCCTCAGAGTGCTCTTTTGTAAGTTTTTGGAGAAGAGATTTCTCAATACCTTTGAGCTCAAGCTTTTGCATCACAAGAAGCAATGGCTTCCCTTTTTTAACAACTTCACTATGGAGATAGCTTTCTGCAAAAAGTTCATCATTCAAGAAGTTTTCAGTTTTCAGCTTCTGAAGTGTCTTTTGAACCATTTCTGAATCATAACCGTGTTGATACATTTTGATTCTGAGTTCTTTTTCAGTTTTTGGATATCTAGCAAGGATATCCATTGCATATTCATAACAGGATTTTGCCATAATACATACCTGGGAAATTAAAATTTATCCTCAGCTCTGAGGAAAGAAAAGCAAAGGTTAATTATCTACTGAGAGTTAGAGAAATTGTTTCTTGATTATTAGAGAACACAGCAGTAATACTTCAGGTTTCTTCTTTTTGTGAGATTGAGGCGAGAAGAGCTTCTCCTTGGAGAAAGCCAGAAAACTCAGAAATGATTGCACTTAGAGATTGGCTCTCTGTTGTATAGGTCAGATGTACCTTCTCCTCTACTGAGAAATCAGCATCTTTTCTCATTTGATTGAGAAATCTTGAGAGTTCTCTAGCAACTCCTTCTCTCTCAAGTTCTGGAGTAATTTCTAGCTCAAGCTTTGCAATCATATTCCCATCAATTGCGATATCGTTACTATCGAGTCATTCATAGCTCACCTCATAAGAATCTGAATCTAGAATCCACTCACCACCAGCTGAAGAAAAGACAAGAATTTTTCAGTCCTCAAGCTCTTTAATATTTCACTGCTTTCCATTTGAGATAATTTGTCCAGTATCTTTTCCAAATTTAGCAGAAAGCTGTGATCCGATTGGTTTAAATATTTTCTTGATTGGAGAATCACTAAGAAATGGTCAGATTTCTTTTACATTTACTTCTTCTTTGATAATATCTCCATATTTTTGGAGGAGTTGAGCTTGATTGAGCATAGGGAAGACAAAAAGTGATAAACTCCTTTATAATAGTAAAGTTCCGCTAAAATGCAAGATTTGATTTATAAAAAATAAAAGAAAGACTGACTTCTTTTTTTTGATATTCAAAGAGATGTATTAAGTTATAGGTATATATCTTTTCTCCTTCATATCCTGGATTGCTTCACTTCGTTCGCAATGACGAGTTTCACTGACACTGCTTCGCTATTACTTGCAATACTACTTTCTTCTCTTAATAAAAAAAATCTCGTAAGACTAGGCATGAAGTCATTAAATAAAAAAACTTAAAAAAATCATCAAAAATTTGCAAAATAGGGAAAATCGGATATACTTATACCGTCATCAATGAGGCAGTAAATATTTTACTCTGAAATGATGAAACTAAAAGAGATGTTCTTTACCACAAAACTCACTATCAGAAAAAATCATCTTTTACTTTTGAATTAGAGTTGTAGGAAAAGTAAGGTATTTCCTTATGTATCTTACGAGATTATCTTTTGAAAACAACAAAAGATTAAAATCAGATTTTTTATCTTCTTTTTGGAGTAAGAAATTTGGCTTTTATTCAGAAGAAATTGAGTATCATTGTAGTCACTATCAGGGAGATAGGCTACTACTTAGCTGGGGATAACTACTCTTCTAAGCAACTCAAGAGGATATTTTTGATTGGATGACTCAAAATTTGGTTTTGCTTGTAGTTTTATGTTCTGTTTAGAGTTTACCTTTGACCTTAGATAGAATATAAGATGAGAAAACAGATTTCATCTTATTTATAAATATTTCTTGGAAAGTTCTTGATTTTTTCTTGGGATTAGTATCATTGTAAGCAATACTCCTCTGCAAAAGGAAGGGATGCTATCTTATGATGATTGGATGTAATGTTGTATATTGATTGGCTGATAAATAACCTGTTGATATATAACTATTCTCCTCTAAATATACTAAAACTATGGTATCTAATAAAAAATAAGTTCTAGGAATGCCTAGAGCATTAGATAGTTTCAGAGTTTTTCTGAAATCCTCGTAGGCTTTGAGGTCAGATAGAGAGTTTTCATTTCTTTTGGGAATGAGGACTTGGCATATTGTCAGGTTCTTTTTTTGTTTGCATTTTTAGGCAAAAGTCCTATAGTCAGAGGCGAGTTTTATTGAGAAATATTAAGATATGGCGAACAAACGATATACAGTTTGGGAAGGAAAAGAAAGCTGAGTTTTTACTGATTGGAAAACTGTTGAGACATTGGTAAAAAGATTCAAATGAGCGAAATATAAATGATTTTCTAGCAAAATAGAGGCTGAGCAAGCTCTCTGAGAAGGTCGAGAACGCTACTATCAGCCAGAAAAAAAGCGAAATGAAAAAGAGCTCCCTTTTCTCAAAGAAAGCATTGCTGTGGATGCGGCATGCTCGAGTGCAAGCTGAATAATGGAATATCAAGGGATTGATTTAGTCAGTTGAGCTCAGGTTTTTCATTTTTCTTGTCCACATGGGACAAACAATATTGGAGAATTTTTAGGGATTGTTCATGGGCTTTCCTATCTAAAAGAGAAAAAATCTGGGTATAACTTGTACTCCGACTCAAAAATTGCTATAAATTGGGTACACGAGGGGAAATGCAAGACAAATCTTCCACATACCCCAGAGACTGAGAAACTTTTTGGGCTTATAAAAAGGGCTGAGCAGTGGCTTTCAGAACATAGTTATGAGACTCAAATCCTTAAGCGAAAGACTGAAGAATGGTGAGAAATTCCTGCTGACTTTGGAAGAAAATAATATTTATATTGTATAAAAAAGGAAATGAAAACTTTTGAACAAATGCAGAAAGAATATGCTGAACTTATTGTATGATTTTGACTTAACCTCCAAAAGGGGCAAAACCTTTTGATCAAAGCGCCAATGGAGGCAGTTGAATTTGTGAAGCTCGTTGCCAAGGCTGCATATCAGGCTTGAGCAAAAGAGATTTTTTATAGGCGAGGAAATGAAGAACTAGACCTTATCAAATATCAATACGCTCCTGAGGAAGTTTTTGATACTGTGCCTCAGTGGCTAGAAGATGGCTATGTCCATGAACTTAAAAATAACTGTGCGCAGCTGAGTCTCTATATGCAGGATCCCGAAATCTTGAAGGAGGTTGATCCAAAGAAGGTTTCTCGCCTTATGCAGGCACAAGGAAGATCAAAACACGAATATCGTAAGCTTATCTCTGAAAACTGGACCAACTGGACGATTGCAGCGATTCCAACTGCTGGTCGAGCAAATCATATTTCTCAGTCAGGAAATACTGAAGAAAATATACAAAAACTCCGAAATCAGATTTTCCACCTTGTGAGAGTCGATCAAGAAGATCCGCTCTGAGCCTGGGAAAATCACATCAAAAACCTCAATCAATACGCTGAATATCTCAGCTCACAGCAGTTTACAACACTCCATTATCAAGGAGAAAATACTGATTTAATGGTTGGATTGCCCAAAGGACATCGCTGGATATGTGCTGGGAATACGACTACTCGTGATGGAATCAGCTTTTGTCCTAATTTACCAACTGAGGAGGTCTTTTCTGCACCGCATAAATATGAGGTAGATGGAATCATTTCATCGACACTTCCTCTCGAACATAATGGAAAGATGATTGATAAATTTTGGCTCAAATTTGAGAAAGGGAAGGTTATTGACTTTTGAGCTGAAGAAGGATACGAAAGTTTGAAAGCCCTTTTAGAGACCGATGAGTGAGCTAAAAGACTTTGAGAAGTAGCAATTGTACCTATCAATTCTCCTATATATGAATCAAAATTGATCTATTCTAATACCCTCTTTGATGAAAATGCGAGTTGCCACTTTGCTTTGGGAAGTTCGTATCCTGACACGATTGCAAATGGAGAAGCTATGAACGCAGAGCAAAGAGATCAAGCTGGGATGAACGAGAGTTTGATTCATGTAGATTTTATGGTTGGGAATGAGAAACTGAGCATTACTGGAATCAGAGAGGATTGAGAAGAAGTCAGGTTTTTTGAACATGGGAAGTGGAATATTTAATAGCATTTAACTCCTCTTTTGAGGAGTTTTTTTAATCCAAGTAAAGAAAAAAGTCTGATGTTTCTCTTTTTTTTATTATCATTTTATAGCATTATTTTTCTTCTCTAAAAGAAATAGCAGTTTTTAAGCCTGATTTTTGATGTAAAAAATCTCTTGTTTTTGCTTGTTTTTTTTATATACTACTATGCGATACATAGTACCATTTTTTATATACTTCTTTGTTATGTAATGGAAGATAAAATTACCACACAGATGAAAAAGGGGGTACTAGAGTATATTATTCTCGCTATTATTGCAAAGTGAGAGGTCTATGCGTCCGATATTATTACGACGCTCAAGGAGCATAATCTCCTCCTTGTTGAAGGCACCTTGTATCCCCTTCTCTCCAGACTCAAGACTGAAGAACTCTTAAGTTACACTTGGGTAGAATCACCTCAGTGACCTCCTAGAAAGTACTATCGTCTAAGTCAAAAAGGAGAAGATGCACTTGCAATGATGAGAAATACTCGAAAAGGACTTGCAGACACAGTAGAAAGTGTAGATCATTAAGTATTTACTTTTATTTCTTGAAAAAAGACTGATGAAAACCTATAAATTACTTTGACATGTTTTTCAAATGGAAGATCGTGCTTATTCTTTTCTAGAAAGCTATGTGAATCGTATTGATACCTATGCAAAGGAACAAGAGATTAGCAAAGATATTCTTGAAGATATCAAATATAACATTATTGAGAAGCTCTACACTAGCCCAACACCAATCAAAGAAGCATTTGTAATGAATCTTGCGGAAAATATTTGAGAACCTGAGGCTATCTTTGACTGAAGAGATATGGGTGAAATGTGAGAAAACTCTGAGCCTTCCAACCTTTTTCAGAGATGGTTTGGTGTAAATAGACCTCAGATTTGGGGAGTTTGTTATTGGATTTCAAAATCATTAAATATCCCTGTGATGTGGGTTCGTCTATTCTTTCTTATTGCTATTCCTTTCTGGGGACTCTCTGTCTGGGTATATCCAGTTTTAGCACTGTTTGTACCATTCAAAGATAAAGGACAAACAACATGAAAAAACTGAAATCTGTTTTTTGAGCTAGTTAGAATTGGACTTTGGTTGATGATTTTGTTTACTCTCGGAGGGCTTTTTCTTTGAGGAGTAATGGCTATAACTCTATTTTCGAGCTTCCCAACAATTAGTGGTCAGGTAGTACAATGGGTTCTTCCTCGATTCTATCCAGTTGCTTGAGTCGGTATGGCAGCATTGAGTATTTTACTTATTGCTTCGCTAGGAGCACTCTTTAAACAGCAGTGGTTTAGGAAATGAATTATTTTAACGGCCCTTGTTACCCTTTTACTTAGCTGAGTAATTGGAGGAATTCTTGGGGCAAATCAATGATTTCAGATTTTAGGGACTAACCACATAGAACATAAAACCCAGCTTCTATCTAATGAAAAAATAGATTGAAAAAAACTGAAGATCACTGTTGATTCTGATGTAAAGAGATATCTTTCTCCACTCGGGATCTATGGAGGTTGGTTTTTTGGGATAGAAGGGAGGTTTTGACGAGCTGAGCATATTCAATTCATCGCATCAGAAAATGATACCATTAGTGCATGGGTAGAGACTGAGTTCCTCCCTATCAATGAAAATCCTGAAACAATAGTTTCAAAACTCTCTCCAGTTCAGTCTAAATTCGATAAAGAGAATTCAGAATTATCTATTCATTTTCCCCCACAGATATTCTCATCTCTTGTTCCATTTGTTGGTGCTCAGAGACGTGTCGTGATCTCAGTTCCAAAAGATATGATAATCAACTATAAAAATTCTACACTTGGACTATCTGATAACATTTCCTCAAGATATTCCATTGATATGAATGACTCTGGATGGTATGAATGTTTAAATAAGGATGTTCTCTTTTTTGAGACAAACTCTAATAGACGAGTATGCAAAGATACAATTCCTAGGGTAGTTGAACCACAATATCCTTCTTCAGAAACTCAACCTGTAGTTGTTGATCAGGCTCAGGGAATAGCATCTGGAGACAGTATTCAAAATACTGAAACTCCTCAGATTTTACCTGCTTGAGTAGCTAACCAAGCAACACAAGCTATGCAGCAAGCTCAGCCTTCAGCTCAAGACAATAGAGCACCAACAAATACAGCTCCAGTATACTATAATCCTAATTACTACGACTATGCTGATGCGAAAGAAAGGGAAGCTGAAAGAGTCTATATTGGAAAAACACTTGCTGCTGCTCAAGCTCTTGCTAAACAAAGAGGTGAGACTATTCGTGTAACTGAACAAGATGATATTGATATGCCGCCTGCAACTGATTTTGTCCCTGGAAGAATTAAAGCTGAACTGAGAAATGGAATAATTATTGATGTTGATATCGAGGGAGAAAAGCAGCTCAATCAAGCAGCTACTCAACAAGTAAGGACTACTGCTCCTACTGTTAACACAGCAGCGCAAACCCCTCGCCAAAAATCTAATACAACAACAGCTCCACAAAACCCTGCTCCAGCAGTTCAAAATACTCAAAATCTTTCTCCTAAAGCTAGAGAATATGCTGCTGAAAGGGCATATCTTGGGAAAACTCTTGCTGAGGCTCAATCTCTTGCGAGACAAAGAGGTGAAACCATCCGTGTTACTGAACAAGATGATATCGATATGCCGCCTGCAACTGATTTCGTTCCTGGAAGAATAAAGGTAGAGCTCAAAAGAGGTATTATTACCGAGGTGGATCTTGAAGGCTATGATGATTAAACGTTATGATAAATAAAAAAGTTCTCAGACTGAGGACTTTTTTTTATTTTTTTGAAATAAAGAGTACTCCTCTATATTCTACAAAAAAAATCAGATTTTTTTTGCTCTTTTTTAGATTTTGAATATACTTAAGGTAGGACTTTATATTTATGATCCTGATCATGATACCACAAACAGCAAGTATTCAAAAGGAGATACCGCTAACAGATGAAGAGATGACCTTACTTTTAGATCATATTTCTCAAAGTAATCCTCATTTTTTAGCGCTTGCTCAGACGCGAAATGTTTGTGCTTGAAGCGATAGAGTTCAACTCAAATCAGTTCTTTTTTGAATGATTAAAGACTACTATCAGCTTGTGGTTGAGGAAAGTAACTGAAAAATATCAAAATTTAAGCAATATCTCGCACAGATTCAAGCAATTGAAAAACAAGAAAAAACTGAAGCAGACAAACTTCTGGAAGAACAACTTTTAGCTCAATAAAGATAAGCAAATGCCATTTATGACACCAGAGCATATCCTTGGAGATAAGGATAATAAACTTAATCAAAAAGAAAAAGCTCAACTCCAAAATTTTGCAAAACAGATTCATCTCATCTGAGATAAAATCGGTGATTACCTTGGACAAAAGATCAATACGCAAGAAAAAAATAATAATGCTGTAGACACCACAAGGAAAATTTGACCACTAACGAAGCTTGAATCTCAGGTTAACCAAACAAACTGGGAATCTTATAAAAAAACAACACTGGAACATATTCAGAAACATTTTAACTTAACAGAAATTGCTAAGGATCCCTCTCAAAGAACACTTGAAAAAGTAGCTATGTTACAACTTTTCTTATTTCTAAACGGTGCATACTGATCAGCTCAAGGAGATCAAACCCTCATTGCTAGGAATATCGATGGGAGGCGAGGAAAAAAGACTGAAGATGCTTGTTATAAAGCTGAAATCCTCAAGAGATCTCATGAAGAACAAAGATTTATTAATGAAGTAAAAAAGAATAACCCATACTCAACAGGGTTCGCTCAAGCAGAACTTGGAGGAGAATTTAGTCTAAGAAGACATCAAAGATGAGGTCCTCTGGATTATTCAAATGTTAAGCCCGAAGATATTAAAGGGACTTTTGGTATCTATGGATGGGTAGTCAGGGGTGAGCACTCTTCTGGGCTCTTGCATGGCTTATTTAGGCAGGATAATTTTGGTAAGGAGCTCCCAAAGCGAACAGACAAAACTGGTGCAGAATATAAGAAAGATTTTAAGTCATTTAAGCAGTTTGTCCATAGGATTCTCACTGATTATGAATTTGCAACAGAAGTAGCAATAAAGTATGAGAAATCACTCCTACATTTTTGCAATAATGATATTTGAGCAGCTGCATCGTTTAATCTTGGCGGATTAGCAGGTCTAAAAGCCTATAAAAGAAGAGACTATGACTTTAGAATTGGGAAAAATGCAACCATTTGAGCTTATGTTAAGAAAGTAGTAGCATATTCAGATCCAAATGCTCCTAAACCAAAACAAGCAGATATACTTAATTACAAGCCAGCAGTAAAAGGTTCGTCTCATTTGCAGAAACCAGAACAAAACGAAGCTTAATTCAGACTTTTATTTTATATTTACCTAGAAGATGGTATTTACTAAACCAGGAGATATTATTACTGAAAACAATACCTCTCTAGATCAAAGAGAGAAATCTGAACAGCAATCACTTGCGGAAACTCTAAGAACTATTGATTTAAAATTTTCAATAGATTTTCTAGAGAAAAGCCACAACAATCAGAAAAGTTTGATTAATACCCTTAAAAATGGCCTTGGAAGTGAACCACTCCTCTCATATAAAGAGCAACAACTCGCACAATTAAAAGACGAAATTGATTTTGTATGAATTGAAGAATGAAGTATCGCAAGAACTCCTGAAAGAATAGCTTTACTTCAGCTTTTTCTCTTTTTGAGTAATGCCTATCAACCTGATACAAATGGGGAAGTGAGTGAGAAAAAGATTGATGGGAAACGGGGAAGAGAGACAGCGGAAGCCCTAAGAAACTTTAAAAATAATAATCCAGAATTTGTACAAGAGCTCAGTGTTATTCAAGAACAGAAAAATCAGATTGAAGCTCCCTACATCACCTCAGTTCTTAATACTGTAAAAGATCAGATTGGGAAACCATATAGACGATGAGGAAGCAGTGAAAGATTAGGATTTGACTGTTCTGGTCTCTGGATGTATGCATTTAAAAAACAAGGTATCAAGTTTGAATATCGCCCGACTGCAAAAAGTTTTTTTGAATCAAATCAAAAAATCAACAAAGATAAAGTTAAGGCTGGAGATTTTATGTTTTGGAAGAGTAAGCCATGAGCAAACAAGCATAGCGATATCTACCATGTTGAGATGACGGTCTGAGAACCGTATCAGGAGAACGGGAAATGGTATGTTAAGACGATTGGTTCAGCGAAGAATAGAGACGCGATGGATGAATATGGGAATAGAACATGAAAAGCTGGGGTATGATATAGGATCAGGGAGATTACTCCCTACCGTAAGTTTTGAAGGCCAAGTTACTATTATCAGCTCGCAGAAAATGCGAAAAAATCTGAGAACACTATCGCAAAGATAAATAGCAAGAGAAATACAACTGAGACAGTTAGTTAACTGTCTTTTTTGATTGCTTTCTTATTGAGAAAAGCTAAGATAGCGGACATCTTTATTTCTTTTCTCAAGAAGATTATGAAAAAAAACTGAATGAAACGTCTGATTTTTCTTTCTTTTTGTCTCTTGGCGATAGTGTTTTTGAGTGCCTGCTCAAAATTACCTTCATCTGATGCTGATAGACAAACAATCTGATCAGAGACTGGGAACTTGAATTCATCAGGATTTTTTGGAGAACCAAAAGATGCTAATCAAATTTGAGAAGGTCTAGATAGAAGCCTCATCTCTCGACCATTGAATTTCAAGGAATGTGTTGAGAAAAACAATAATCGTCCCTTGTCTCCAGATGGAAAACGAGGAGTTCAGCCACCGACTTCTGGATCTGAGATTTCTTGGACATACTGTTACCGAGATGGAATCAGCTATCATAGCACTGATAAAGAAACTATCCCAGAAGATCCTCAATATCATCCTGACCCTAATACCAATTCATTGGTTAATACTATTTTGAAGAATCTTCCTCTAGAGAAGAAGCAGCAAAATACAATTATTGAAATGTTTGCCTTAGGGACTGGAAATCTTAAAAAAATCTGAACTCAAACGTCTCTAGAAAATAAACCAAAACCACCACAATTCACTATAGAGCGAGTTAAAGGGGAAAAAGAAGGAACTCTAGTGCGAGATCATGGTCTTGTACTCAAAGATTTTAATTTCGATACGAGGTCTTATCGCTTTGAGAATGAAGAAACAAACGAACACTATGATATTTGGTCTACAGAGGCACAAGGCGCAGCATATGATATGGCAAAAAGACAGCAGTTTTTTATGAGAGGAATGGGTAAAAATCCGAAATTCAAACTATTAAAGTCTATAATCAATGAAGAAAGTTGAGATGAGAAACTCATTCCTATTGCGAGAATAAGTTTTGATGAGCTTCAGTATGAACATTTTGGTTATACAGAGGAGCAATGCATTGGTAGTGTTTGTTTAGATCCAAGATATCCAGCATACGAATACAAGTGATGGATCCTCCAAAAGTTTGAAAATCCAGAAGAAGAATCAGATTTTACCATTCTTCAACATCAAGACTCTAGGACCGCTATTAATGTGAATAATGGTTTAATGGCGACCGATATTGATATCATTATTCACTCATCAATAGGGAGAATTCAGCAGTCGCTTAATAATGGGTGCCTGACGAA
Source organism: uncultured bacterium (assembly GCA_963537415.1). GTDB lineage: Bacteria > Patescibacteriota > Gracilibacteria > Absconditabacterales > Absconditicoccaceae > HOT-345. The sequence continues at coordinate 12,036 of CAUTDF010000007.1, forward strand.
TACTGTTTATCAACATATTCAGTGAGCGACATGATTTCAGCTTTCTAAAGCTCTAACTATCTTCTGAGAAACCTACACGCTAATGCCTCTGAATCACTATACAGCATTTGGATATGGAACATCAAATGAATACTGAGCTATTGTGCATATACCAGCACCCTTTGAAAGCGAAAAGGAAATGATTGAGCATATTACAAAGGAGCTCAGGGAATCATGAGTTATCTATGCTACTTATTTGGTTCATTTCAAGGATATTCCGCAGCTCTATATCCAATATACAAATCAAAACTGGAGAAAAAACAAACAAGGAAATCCTGAAAATATCTTCGCTTTTTCATGAAATCTCAAGCTCGATAAAGCTGGGAACCTCATAGATCTTGAACAGACAAGAGAAATCATCTGTACTCAACTTGGACAAATCTATCTAGGAATAGAACTCGAAGATATCTGTTGAGAAAAACCAGATTGGTGGAGCCCAAGGAGAACCCTTCATGGTATGGTCTTCTTTGATGAGGATAAAGAGAAAAGGCTAGATACGATTATCAAAGAATGAGGCTATAGCACAGACTTTAAGTTCAATAAAAAAATTCTTCCACTATTTAGTATTAAGCAAGCTCCTATGGAGGGATATTACTATCTCTATCCAGCAAAGGGACAGATCTTTTCTAATGGTGGAGCTGGCTGCAAACCTGTAGTATATACCTATGATAAACTAAAAAGGGAGAACTCGCTCACAGTAACACTCCCAGAGAAGAGCCGTTTTACTAAAGTGATTCCTGACTTTGAGGATCAGAGCAAGACTTGGAAGTTTACAACTGATGAACAAAGCAGCATCTCTGTACATGGTCAGATTTTTCCTTATTTGTACTACTCTACTTTGCGACCTAACTATCAAAATAATACACACTGATGGTCTGTAGCGGCGGAAGATATTGAATTCTTCCTCAATAATAAGCTTGATAAGATGAATTTTAATACAAAAGAAAAAGCTGACTTTTTGGAGTACTGGCTACCAGAGTTTGAAAAAGGATATGTGTATGGTATTAGCTTCAAGTTTGATGAAGAATTTGAGCCTTATGCAAGGCTTCACTTTACTCACCAGCCAGAGAAAAGTTTTAGAGTCTTTATGGAAGCACACCAATACGCTCCTACTCATCATATAAGTTTCAATAAAAACTATCCAGATGCTAATGATAATCTTCTTTTGAGGAGGTTTGAGAGAGGAAGTAATTTTGATATGCTGGAGCGAGGAGGTAAACTAGAAAAACTTGAGAAAAGATAACCATCTCTACTGTAAAGATAAAAATCTGATTTCTTGATTACTTATTCCCCATTCAAGATCTAAAATAAGAAAAAATCCCCAAGATTGGGGATTTTTAACTATTGAAAGTTAAGTTCTTATTCAGCCTTTCTAGAAGCATATACTCTATATCCAACATAGAGTAAGAGTGTTACTCCAAGGATAAGCATCATATCTTCTACAGGACCAACTTTGATCTCTTTTACAGGCTTTAGATCTGGAACTACATCTGTTTCATGTCTAACATTAACTGGATATCTGATTTCTCTTCCTTTACTATCTCTTGGGATAAAGGCAAAGATATATGGATCTGTAGCATTAGGGTCTTCCATGATATACTCAAACTTTTGCTGAGTCATAGGAACAGTTCCTAGAGATCTGAAATCATTAAGTTCCTTATTAAAGAGTTTAATTTCTACATTTGATGACTGAGGAAGTGCTGTCCAAGAAAGATAAATCTTATTACCTTCAATGGTATGAGAGATATCTGCAAGCTTCATATCAGCTCCAGCTGCGGAATGTTCTTCATCATTTTCACTTGTAGCATCTACAGCATCAACAGGTTCGGCTACAGTTTGAGCAGCAGATACTCCAAAAGTTTCACAAGCAAGTCCTTCAGCGAAAGCTTCTTTTTCAATATTGAAACAGAATTCCTTTGATGGTCTACCTTCTTGAACATTATCATCTACTGGAACAACAATTCCATGATAATAAGCATTCTTTTCAAGGTCTTTAGTTTCAAGCTTGATGGTAAGCTGTCCTAGAGCTTTATCTTCATCCTTTGGAGTGAAGTTCACTTCTGATAGGTCTGATCTATCTCCAGTGAGATACGCCTTCATCATATTCTTTCCAAGGAGGACAGTATAGGTCTCAGCATCAGAATCTACCGCATCCTTTAGAAATGGAGAGGTGATCACGAAGTTTTTATTAGTATTTTCTGTTCCTTCTTGTGCTGATTTGAATCCTTGAACTGCGATATTTTGATTTTCAGTATATCCGAAATCAAAATCCTTATCAGGATTCGCTGAGAATACCTTATCAAGATTGAGCAATGGTGTAGCAGCGTAGGTGAATGTAGTCAATCCGATGACTGCAAGTGCTGCTAAAGAAATCTGTTTTTTCATTGTCTAACAACATATACATATAAAACTGTATACTCAATTATACTACAAAAACAAAAAAAATGCAAAAAAATCGTCAGTTTTTTTATTGTTTTATTATGAGAAAGGAAAACAAAAATGAGAAAACCAGTTTTATACTTACTTTTTAGCTTTATAGAAAAGAAGAGAAATATCACTAGCAATAAACATAATGATCTCTATTTGATTAAAAGATAAAAAAATCTGAACTCAATTACTGAGATCAGATTTCTTTTTTATTAAGAGATTATTGTACCGCTTCTGATGGATTCACATAAAGAATCTCTCCTCAGACTAGAGGATAATCTGTCGTAATGTATACATTTGGCGTATTACAGTCAGCTTTTTCTAATTCTCTACCTTTTTCATTCAAGATACCAGTAATTGTAAGCTTTCCATAGCTATCTGGTGTTAGATAACGGAGCTGAATTCCTGGTCTGATTGTCTCTTTTGGAGAGGTCTTGAAGTATTTTTTTCCATTGTATTCAAGAGTTTCCTCTGATACAAATCCATAATAGTTTCTCGCAAATAATGGTCAAGGAGTAGCTTGTGTAGTTGTTCCATCTTGAACGAGCTGAGGAAGATCAGTATTTTCTGTTGTTGCTGTCGGTTCGTTATTTCATCGCTCAGATACAGGCTTCATCTCTACTGGAATATCCGTTGTTAGTTCTTCCTCTCTATCTGGATAATCCTTAAGCTTATTGAAAAGGAAACCATCCCAATACTCTCTATGAGGAATCACATTTACAAGATTTTGGATCTCTGGATCAATTGGAGTTCCATCAATGATTGCATCTCTCACGTGTTTATACGCTTTTACCATTCATCAAACATAAAATTCTGATTTACTTCTTCATTCAATTTTGAGTGCATCAACATAAGGAAGCACCTCGGCGAGTCTATTGATCACTGAAAGATCCTTCGAGGACATAATAAAGCTTCCTCAATCCTCCCCCTGCTCAAGTTGAAAAAATTTTCCAGGTCTTCTCGGTTCTTCTAGATAAACATTGTAGTTGAATCTACAAGCATGGTTGCATTCCCCCTTATTTCCTGGTCTTCCTCCCATATAGTCTCCGAGCAAGCATCTTCCTGAATATGTCATACACATCGCTCCTTGGACGAAAACTTCGAGTTCAACACCTGGGACTTTTTCTTTGATTTCTCTAATCTCATCAATATGAAGTTCACGAGCAAGGACTACTCTCTTAACTCCCATATCATACCAGAACTGAACAGCAGAATAGTTCATTGTTGTTGTCTGAGTACTGAGATGGAGGTGAGTATTTGGCATATATTTTTTGAGAACATGGAAGGTTCCTGGATCTGAGAAAATAATCGCATCAGCTCCCATATCAGAAACTTTTTCTACTACCGCCTCAAAGATCTTGATATCTACATTTCTTGGGAAAATATTCATCGTCAAAAAGACTTTACTTCCGAGTTCATGAACTGCATCTACGGTTTTTTTGAGTTTTGAGAAATCTCAGAGTTTGTTTGATCTCATTCTGAGTGAGGTAAAGGGCACCCCCATATATACCTCCTCTGCTCCGAATCTTGCAGCGGTAATTGCTTTATTGTGGGATCCTCCAGGAGCCACGATCATTGGTCTATGCATGTAGTTATTACTCTATTTAACTAAAGAGAAAAGAAAACTGACCTTTTAGACATGAGTTTGGTCAGATTTCTGATATTTTTTTATTGAGCTGAATTCATTTGCTGATTGAGCAACATCGTCTGATTTTCAAGCACCATCTTCCCGATAATATCATCGATATTTCCAAGCATAATATTTGGGAGATTTGACCAAGATTCGTGAATTCTATGGTCAGTCACTCTATCCTGAGGGAAGTTGTAGGTTCTGATCTTTTCTGATCTATCCCCAGTTCCAATCTGGTTTCCTCTAAGAGACTTTTCCTCAGCCTGTTTCTTTTCTAGTTCAATTTGATAAAGTCTTGATTTGAGGACAGCAAAAGCTTTTTCCTTGTTTTGCATTTGTGATTTACTATCTCAGATATTTACAATGAGACCAGTTGGGAGATGATGAAGTCTCACTCCAGTCTGGTTTTTATTTGCATTTTGTCCCCCAGAAGATGAAGCCGCATACGTATCCATACTAATATCTTTTGGATCGATCTGAATATCTACATCCTCAGCCTCTGGCATAATTGCAACGGTAACGGTCGAAGTATGCACTCTACCATTAGACTCAGTATCAGGAATTCTCTGAACTCTGTGCACTCCAGACTCAAATTTCATCAGTGAATACACACTATTTCCAGCAATCTTAACCATCACAAACTTTACTCCTCCAATATCTGAAAGTTGCTCTTCCACGATTTCAGGTTTTCGACCTTTTCTCTGAGCATAGCTGAGATACATTTTTAGCAATTCTGATGCGAAAAGTCCAGCCTCATCTCCTCAGGCTGCAGGTCTGATTTCTAGAAAAATATTTTTCTCGTCGTTTGGATCTTTTGGAAGAAGTGCGATCTTAAGATCATGATCAAGAGTTTCAATCTGCTCTTTTGCTGTATCTAGCTCATCTTGTGCCATTTCTACCATATCAGGATCAGTTTCTGAAGCAAGCATTTCCTGAGCATTTGCCTGAGTTTCAAGGGCTTTTTTGTAGGCGCAAGCGAGATTATAGGTCTCTTCCATAGCTGAAAGTTCCTTATTAACCTTCTTGGCTTTTTCCATATCTTCAAAAATCTCAGGTTGGAGAGATTGTTCTCTGAGATGTTCATATTTTGAGATGATCGTATTGAGTTTTTCAAGCATCAGAAAGGGGATTTGAGAGGAATAAAAAATCTGATTTTCCTTGTTTTGAATTGAGATAATTTATAAGGAAAAGCCTTTTTGTTTCAAGGGATTTTGCTGATTCTGAGATTTTGAGCGGATTTAGTCAGATTTTTTTTGTTTTTGTTTTCGCTTTCTTAGAAGATATCTTGTTCAGATAATGATTACAATTATAAGGAGAACAAATCATACCCCCACTAAAGACACAAGATATATTTCATCATCAAGACTACTTACTGACCGACCAAATATATTCTCTGTAAGGAAAATAAAAATAAAGCCAAATGCCATAAGTACTGCTAGAATATTTATGGGGAATCCGCTAAAATATCAAAGTATATTTGTAGCAATTACCTTTCGAGTTGCACAGAGATAAAGAGAAAAACCTGAACCAATACAACCGTGACCTCATTCTTCGATTGTAAACATGGTTAAAAATACAACTATTAGTACAAAATTAAGTAGTAAATATCCTAAAATTCAAAGAAGGATTTTTTTCAGCTTTTTATGATTTTTGAAGAGTTTGAGCATTATATTGAGTAAAAGATAGATAAAAAAGCGACCGTCGGTGATACTCTCTATGGCCAAATTAGGTAGCTTTCATTAAAGAAACCTGACTTTTTACGGTCAGGTTTCTTTTTTTATTCAAGGATCTTAACGACTTCTCCATCAACTCGTAACGCTTGAGTATTAGAAATCGCTTTAAGAGTCAAAGATTCTTCGTAACGCGAGATAACTTCTTTGGTTGCTTTTTCGAATGGGAAGCATCAGAGGTGAGGAACTGTTGAAAAATCCACCACATTCAGAGCTTTAAAATTTGTCAGTTCCTTTCCCTCATTTGGATCATCCATCAAACAAACATACTCAATATTGGGCGCTGTAATCACTGCACCAGCAGACTCGCCAATATAAAGTTTTCCCGTAAGGATATGCTGTTTAATTAGTTCATCTACACCAGTCTTTCTGAGTTCTTGAAGTAGATAAAAGGTATTTCCTCCTGAGATGTAGATACAATCAGCGTTTTCGATAATTTCCTTTATTTTAGGAGCTTCTGTTGTGTTGATATTAAGCTCTGTTATTTGCATTCCTAGATCTTCTAGAGCTTCCCACCCCTTTTTTACATAAAATTTCACTTTCTCTACCTCTGCTGCCGTCGGGATAAAGGCAACTTTCATACCTTGCAGATTTTTTACGCAGTCTGGGAGAAATTTTGCTACATCTGCAAATGAAGAACAAAGAAAAAGCTGAATCATATCTCCTACGATAAAAAATAAAAACTTCACTGAATGATTCTATGAAAATACGCTGAAAATACAAGCTTATTTACAAAAAAATCTGACTTTCATCGAGGGAAATCAGACTTTTCTTTTATTAAAAATACTTAGAGTTCCTGCATATCAAGGACAAAGCGATAGTGAATATCTCACTTCTCTAGCCTCTCAAAAGCTTCATTTGCTTGAGTGATTGGCAAGACCTCCCCTTCTGCTAAAATATTGTGCTGGTAGCAGAAATCTAACATCTCCTGCGTCTCTCTAATGCCTCCAATATTTGAACCAGCGAAGCTTCTGCGACCATGCACGAGGTTAAAGACTGAAACCTTCAAGTGCTCAACTGGTAATCCAACCATCACGAGCGAGCCATCTGGAGTCAGTAATGAAAGGTATTGATTAATATTATGAGTTGCTGATATAGTATCAAGAATAAAGTCTTGCTTGGGTGCGGATCTGAGGGCTGCATGATCAGTGGTTAAGACTGCGGCATCTGCTCAGAGTCTTTGAGCATCAGCGAGCTTTTCTGGAGAGGTCGTAAAGACGGTCACGGTTGCGCCCATAGCTTTTGCGATTTTGATAGCGAGATGGCCTAGTCCACCAATTCAAAGGATTCAGACTTTTTTTCCTGGTCCTATTTGCCAGTGCTTGAGCGGAGAATAGACGGTAATCCCTGCACATAGGAGTGGAGCTGCCATTGCGAGATTCTGAAAAGGTGGCATATGGAGTACGTATTTGTCTTCGCAGACATAGGTTTTGGAGAAGCCTCCGTAGGTCATCCCTCCAGAGACTTTGTCTGGACTATTAAATGAAAAGGTCACTCCTTTTTCGCAAAACTGCTCCTCCCCTTCTGCGCAATATTGGCAGTGCTGACAAGATTCTACAATGCATCCAACTCCAACCAAGTCCCCAACCTTAAAATCAGAAACCTGATCTCAAATAGCAGTTACTCTCCCGAGAATTTCATGCCCTGGAACGAGTGGGAATACTGCGTTTCATCGATCATTTTTGATAGTGTGAAGATCGGAGTGACAGATTCCACAGTAGAGCACTTCAAATGCGATATCCTGAGGTCTGAGTGCTCTACGAGTAATTCCCAAGGTTTTCATGGGGTGATTAAGAGCTGGAGCTCAAAAGGCTTTTACTTGCATCGTTTATAGATATGAGGTAAAGTTCTTGATTTTATACTAGGATTTCATCAGTAGAAAGCAAGAAGAAATCAGATTTTTATCTTTTTGTAATACAAGCAAGAATAAGTAGAGAAGTGACTTTTTGGTCTTTTAAGCTAAATTTAAGGTAGATATGTATACTGCAGATACTCAGCTTTCCGTCAGCGTAAGGGGAAAGCTCTGGAAAGCTGGGATTGTCTTTACTTTTTAACCATGAGATATGATGAAAACAATAACACATAAAATACTTGTAATGTGAGCGATAGGTTTAGTACTTACCCTAGGGGGATGTGGAACTACAAGTTCAACAGTAGCTTCAACAAACTCAAGCACCACTACGAGTACCGTTGCACAGGCAACAAGCTCCAATATAACACTGAACGATCAAAGCGTTAGCATTACACAAGCTGGGACCTATACTTTGAACGGTTCAATCAGCAATGGGCAAGTAATTGTTGATGTTTGAGAAGGAAATGAAGTCAGACTTCAGCTTGCTGGAGTAGATATTACTTCAAAAGAATCCTCTCCAATCCTTATCAAGAGTGGGAAGGCTACGATTGAACTCGTCTCAGGGACAAGCAACAGCCTCACTGACAGCACTTATGATGAAAATGCAGATGAGAATGCAACTATCTATGCTGAAGAAGATCTCGTGATTGAAGGAGAGGGAAATCTAAAAATCAATGCGAACGGAAATGATGGTATCACCTCAAAAGATGATTTAACGATCAAGAGCGGGAATATTGAAGTTCAAGCCGCTGATGATGGTATCAGAGGAAAAGATACCTTAACAATTGATGGAGGAAAGATTAGCGTTGTAGCCGAAGGAGATGGATTAAAATCTGATCATGAAACGAAAGGTAGTATCGTAATGAATGGTGGAGAAGTCAGTATTTCAGCTGGCAGTGATGGAGCCGAAGCCTATAAGACTATTACGATCAACGGTGGAAAACTCAATATCCTCAAATCCTACGAAGGATTAGAATCTGAGGTCATTAGCATCAACGATGGAGAAATCAGCATTGTCTCTAGTGATGATGGTATCAATATCTCTGATAGCTCTTCAACTGCTTCTGAAGGTATGATACATCGAAATGGGACAGCATCAGGAAGAATCCTGACAATCAATGGCGGAAAGATTACGATTGATGCTGGAGCTGATGGACTCGATGCTAACGGGGCTATTGAGATGAATGGAGGAACCGTAGTGGTCTTTGGTCCAACAAATGATGGGAATGCAGCACTTGACTATGATGAAACCTTTACGATGAATGGAGGGACATTGCTTGCCTTTGGAAGTAATGGTATGGCGATGAATGTCAGCAACGGAAATCAGAATTCTGTTCTTATTGGACTTGCGAGTCAGCAAAGTGCTGGAGCTAAGTTCTCATTAGTTGATAGCAATGGGAATACGATCCTTGAAGCGACTCCAACTAAAGCATGGAGCTCTGTAGTAGTTTCTACTGCCGGATTGAAACTCAATAGCGAGTATCGTTATCTGGTTGATGGTGTAGAAGCTGGCAGCTTTACTCTGACAAGCTCGGTAATGTCTGCTGGGACAAGCTGAGGTATGATGTGAGGACATGGCGGTATGTGAGGTGGCAGACCGAGTGGTACTCCTCCTCAGAGACCAAGCTGGTAATAAAAAATATTTGAGATGAGAAAAACTCCCTCTAAAGGGAGTTTTTTTCGTATAAAATTTTGAGACAGAGGAAGCAAAAATTCTGTATACATTTCTAAATATAGACCGAGAACTGAATGTTTATGGAGAGATAAATTTTAGGTTATCTGAGATGATAAGACAGGTAAAGCACTTTTTTCAATATTTTTACTCGCGGTAAGCAAAGTAATTACCTTATGAGCTTTCAGCATCTCGCAAAAAGCAGGGAAGGAACTATTGTGATTGAGTTCTTCTATATAATCCTGGCTAAAAGCCTCAAAATTACCATCTTGATGGTAACGTTTGCGCAACTCGGTACTAGGCGCAATCTCTTTTGCCCATAGATCTAAACCAAGATTTTCTTTTTTAATACCACGAGGCCAAAGGCGGTCTGCAAGCACTCTAAAACCATCTTCATGACTTCTCTCCTCATAAACACGTTTCAGATATATTTTCATCCCCTGTTTGTATTAATAAAGATAAAGGCAGTTATAAAGTAGGTATTTCCTATTTTCTCCAGTAATTCTAAGGCTTTCTAGAGGCAGAAATCTTATATAACTTCTAAACACTGAACTTCTCAGTTCTTATCAGGAGATCTACAAAAGTAGAAATCTTATATAACTTCTAAACTGGATATTCAGAGATAAGATTTAGATTTATCTACAAAAGTAGAAATCTTATATAACTTCTAAACTGAACAAGAGTCCACTGGATAAAAGCTCAATCTACAAAAGTAGAAATCTTATATAACTTCTAAACTAATAAAAGAAAAAAGCTGAATGCAAATCTACAAAAGTAGAAATCTTATATAACTTCTAAACTCCACTTTTGGCTTAGGTAAGCCATTTTAGAGCTATTGAGTTTTTTGCTCAACAGCTCCAAATCCGCTTGAGACCATCTTCCAATTTTATGAAGACCGTAGGTTTACATGTTTTAGAATCTATATCATGATTTTTACTTATAGAATGTTTCTGTTATAACTTTTAATGAACAAATACACCTAGGTATATACGACCAAAGGAAGGGAATTCCACTCCTCATGGACTATGATAGTACTGATAATTTCAGATTTTTCAAGTTTTTTTTATTACTCTCTCGACTAAAAAAATAGCTGAGAGAAAGGGAAGACAAACATTCTGAATAATCCGTATGCAACTCGGCTAATATATTCTCATAACATCCCCTTGAATGGTCAAAAGATCACTAGAGCAAGGAAAAGAATTGAAATAATTCAGACATTTTTTTCCAGAAATGCTCCAGCATTATGATTAAAGACTTTTATCAGTCTATATCCATCTAGTGGAGGCAAAGGGATCATATTGAATGCTGCAAGCGCAAAATTCGTCACTGCAAATGTTATCCAAAATTGAATCACAAGATCTATCTGCGTAGATAGTGCATTGAGTCCGAGTGCAAATGTTTTCATATACACCATCATAATGATGATCGCTAGGATTCCCAAAATCACATTGGTCAGCGGTCCAGCTAGAGCAACAATCAATTCATCTCTATAGGGCTTTTTATAGTAGCTAGGATCAATTTGCACAGGTCTCCCTCGACCAAATCCGATCAAAAAAATAAGAATAAATCAGATAGGATCAATATGTTTTATTGGGTTTGGAGTCAATCTTCATTGGATTTTTGGTGTCGGATCACCGAGTTTATATGAGGCATAGGCATGCGCAAATTCATGTAAACTCACCGATACGATAAAGATAATTCCAATCTGAATATACGAATAAATCGGTAGCATACAGCAAACAAGAGAATAAATATCAGTATTAAGCAGGTTTAACAAGTCCTTCAAATGGATTATCCGTATTGATCTGAGGTCTCTGGTCTGAAGTTTCAAGAGATGAATTCTGATTTCAGGTTTCTGTTATTATTTGAAGTGCACCTGAGAGGTTTTCTCCACTACCAGAAACTACAGGTTCAGTCTTGAGATTTCAAGAGAGGTTAGGGTTTGTTAATTGCTGGATATGTTTAATGAAACCAGAGATATCCTTGAGTTTTGAGAAATCGAGAACTGTATTTTGCACAAGAGTTGCGGTATGATAGAGATGATTTCTCCAGTTGTATTCATACAAATCTCCAGTATAAGCAAAACCATTTTCTAGCAAATTTGACTTCACATTTACGAAATCAAACGGATATCACAAAACCACAAAAGGCATATCTTGAGCGAATATCTTACTAATCTCAGTTGAAAGTTCAGTTTTTTGTGGACTTTTTGTATACTGTTTGAAGAGATTTGTTAGTTTTGGATTGGTATATTTTGATGGATTTACTAGCGCATCGCTTGTTGTCAGGATTTTTAAGATATCCTTTTTAAGTCCAATATTGATCGTATTGAGCAAAATATCATAGTTTCCCATAACGAGCTTTGCTTCAAGCTCCTCTGGACTACTCACCTGCTCAAAGAGGAAGTATTCTAAGATACCAGCTCTGGTAAGGAGTTCTCTTAGCTGCTTGATTGCAAAATTTGACTCAAGATTATTGTAATATACAACAGAAATCTTTGATACATCAGTATTTTGCTCTATTTTTGGTGCAGTTGTCGTCAAAAGATAGAGATCAATATTTGCGATAGTATAGGTTTTACCTTTAATAGTTCACTCAATAGTGTATTGATTGAGTCCATCTTTTAGATTCTTTCCGAGTTCAAGTGGATAGGTGATCTTTTTGTCAGTTTTTTTATAGTTTTTTGGACTGAAAGTATTTCCTGAAGCATCTTTTACCTTGATTACCTCGAACTGATTTGAGAATTTAATATCAAGATTGAAGGTCTTTTCTGGCTTTTGAAGATAGAAAAGGAACTTCCTCTCTACTCCATTGATAGAAATTGATTTCTTGAGTGGCTGAACTCCACTATCTTGCAGATCTTTTTGTTGAACCGCCTCTTCTCATTCATCAGCTGTTGAGAGACGATTGATAAACTCCTTGATATTGCTTCCATCTGAATAGAAGAGTGTAAGCAGTGGATCATTATATTTTTTAAGATATTGCTTATACTCTCCAGTATAGAAATTAGCATTGATCAATCATCAGAGTGCTCTTCTGAGTCTTACCTTCATTCTTTCAGACTTTGTATTGAAGAAAAGGGTCAAAATCTGACTTTTGATGATATTGAGTTTCTGATATCCCTCAAGAGTCACCTGATTTGCATAGGTATCTACAAGAGTATTTTTCTCCTCTAAAACCGACTTTGCGAGCGTATCAAATCCGTTATAGTTTTTGATCTGATAGAAAGCGAGGTTAGTATCTTCACACTTTGTGAGATCAAAGACAAGACTTTGACTATCGCTTGATTTTGGAGCGATTTTCCCACAACCACTCGTCACTGGATTTGCCGCAAAAATCTTCTTATACATATCACTATTTGCATGCTCTAGGACATGCTTTGGCAAAATATAGAAGCTGAAAAAGTAATTATTATCAGTTGTACTTGTTGGGAAAACAATCTTGAGCTTATCGTGCTCCTGAGAGATTTGTATCTCTTGGTAGGTCTTGAGTGTCTTGATATCCCAAGCATTTTGACGAATGATATGATCATACGTGAAATACACATCATCAAGCGTCATCGGAACACCATCACTCCATACTTTTCCACCTGTTGCAAGGTTTACATAGTAGGTTTGATAGTCCTGAGTTGTAATTTTACAAGTTTCCCCTTTTAGACCCTCAGAGTTGAGCGTAGCATACCCCACACACGCATCAAACAAAAAAGACTGATAAAACATACTCTGTCAGTCATTTTTTAGGTAAGGCAGGTAAGAAACCTGATCAAAAATTGCTTCCACAAAAGTTCATCATTTTTTAGAAGTTGATTTCGAGTTTTTTACAAGAAACTGATAACCAAGAGCCACAGTAGCAAAAAACCAGAGCACTACAATCACATAAAGAAAATAGGTCAGCGTTTTTTTTGTGGAATTAATCTCGTAATAACGATATCGCATTATTTAACATAAGGTAAAAACAGGCAGATTATTACGAAAATGATACCTGTAATAATAGCTATTTTTTGTAATTTTCATTCCATTGTTTTTTTGCTTCCATATTCGTTTCCTCCTGCAGAAGCTCCTCCTAATCCGAGACCAAGTCCACCTCCTTTTGGAGACTGAAGCAAAACACTCGCGATAAAGATAATCCCATCAAGGATAAGTCCGATAAGGAGTAGGGTTTTCATACTATTTTTACTAGAAAAAATAAAGAATAATCTGCTGGTAACTATATGGATTTACTTTAGAAATGCAAGTAGGAAAAAATCCTCTTGTCAAGTAGAAAGCAAGCACCTATATTTTTAAGAGATCAGAAATTAGAATATGCTCGCACTTTGTAGAACATTTCTCAAGTGCTTCACCTAGCTGTTCTGATGGAAGATTTTTAACCTGATAAATCTGCTCAGTCTTTGAAATAAAGGTATAACTTGAGGATCCGTCATCTATAATTTGATCAATTTGTCAGTCTAGCAAAAGTGGCTTTAGGACTTCTCGCTCAGCATTTGAAGTTGCGGCTATAGCATTTTGGATTCAAGTAACGGAAGAAATCTGATTTCCTCCTGTTTCTACCTCAGGACTTGAAAGTTTAGCGGGACGAGAATGAAGTATCCACAAAGGCATAAGGATACCACAAAATAGAACCACTCAGAGAGAAGTCCAAAGAGAAACATTATTTTGTTCAGCACGAGTTTTTTTTGAGGATTCAGAAGCTGAAGTTTTTGAAGTATTTGAGTCAGTCATTTGAAATCAATAAACATATTAAAAACAATCTACTTTTATATTTTTATCATACAGATATATTTTTATCATACAGATATATTTTTATCATACAGATATTTTCATTCTTTACAAGAGGAAGCCTCAATGTCTTTATAATAGTTTTAAAGCTGTTTTTTAAGATTTGTTAATTTTTTCTAACTTTCTCTTGATTTTTAATATGTTATGTTTATATAACACATTGTTACATATTTATAACTTTTTACCTTTTTTCTAATTACAATGAAAAAAGCAAGAACTTTAAGGATTATCGGTATTATCCTTGCAGCTTGGGGATTCTGAGCTCTCATCAACCTCCTAAGCCAAATTCCTTTCAACCCTTTAACGCCATCACATTGACTTTTACTACTCTTTGTAGTTCTCCTAATAGGTTGAGCAATACTGACGCTCTATCATGCGAGGAAGATAAAAAAGCAGACATGATCTATTGAAACTGATGAGATGTTTAAGAGAATCGGTTATACCTCACTTGCAGCATCGTTTCAGCTCCTAATGTGAATCACTCTCTTAGTATCTCTACTAGAAGGGCATTTTCATTTCTTAGAAATATTCAGTGCTAATGATATATTAAGGATGGTATGGATATTGTGACTTATATTACTAGGATTAAATTCACGATATTTTTCAAAAAATCCAGATAAAATCTGATTTTAATCTTATTTGTAAACAAATGAAAAATCGTATCAAAGAGCTGAGAGCTCAGTATACTTTAACCCAACAAGACCTCGCAAATGAGGTCGGAGTGAGGAGGGAGACGATCGTATTTCTCGAGCTAGGGAAATACAATCCCTCACTAAAACTTGCATTTCTGATTGCAAGGAGATTTGAACGCAGTATTGAAGAGGTATTTTATTTAGAAGCAGCGGATCTCTGAGTTGAGACTGAGAAGTAAATCAAAAAACTGATTTCAGTGCATGAAGTCAGTTTTTCATTTTTTCTAGATGAGAACTTCACTCCCAAGCAAGAGCAAGAGATTGACTTGAAAAGATTGAGGATTTTCGTACCTTTTGAGGTAAATTTTATCATTGATGAGCAGTATGCAGGAAGTTTCAAGAGCATTGATTTTTGATTCAGTATTTGATCCTTATAAATGAGTTCTCGCCTATGTAAAGGTAGTAGATGGCTCTTTTTCTGCTGGAGATGAAGTATATTTGATCCACTCGGACAAAAGCTTTTTCCCAACTGAAGTAGGATATTTCACGCCAGAATATACACCAGATAAATCACTTAATGAAGGACAAATCTGATATATTGTGACTGGACAAAAATCAGTGAGAGATGTGCAAATCTGAGACACAATCATCAAAGCAAAGGTCTGAAAAAACGAGGCAAAAGATGAGTATCATCAGTTTTTGATTCCTGGTTTTAGAAAGGTTACTCCCTATGTATATGCTGGAGTGTACCCTATTGATTCGACTGAATACGATAAACTCAAGGACAGTCTAGAAAAACTCTCACTCAATGATAGTGCTGTTGCCTATGAAATGGAAGATAGCAAGGCTTTGGGACTAGGATTCCGCTGTGGGTTTTTGGGAATGCTTCATATGGATATCATCAAAGAGAGACTTTTCCGTGAGTATGGACTTGATACTATTTTCACGATACCAACTGTAATGTATTTGGTAAAGTCTAAAAACCTCTCAATTCCTCTGATCAAAACCTGAATGAATATCAAATGACTCGTTCAAACAGGACTCTATCGTGAAATCCTAAAAATGGAGAAGTTTGAACTCACTACGAGTGAAATCGAACACCTTGAACATTCAGAATGAATTTTCGGGACAATGCTTGAAAATCCAAAATTTAAAAAGCTGGCTGAGATCTTGAATCCTTGGATCGTGGTAAAATCAGGATCTGATATGATTGATCAAGGGATGATTGAAATGATTCTAGAACCAATTGCGAATGTTGAGGTTGTAGGACCAGAAGAATATGCGGGAAATATTATGGCGCTCTCTCAGGAATATAGATGAAAACTCAAAAATATGGAATATATTGATGCAACCAGAGTTGTTTGGCATTATGAGTTACCGATGGGAGAGATTATCGTTGACTTCTATGATCGTCTCAAGTCTGCGACCAAAGGATATGCGACCATGAACTATGAATTTAAGTGATATACACCTGATGATCTGGTGAAACTCGATATCTTTATCAATAATGAGAAGGTTGAGGCATTAACCTGGGTTGTGCATTATGATAAAGCATATTGCCTCGGTCGTGAAGCCGTAGAAAAATTAAAAACACTGATTCCAAAGCATCTGTTCGCGATTCCACTCCAAGCAGGACTTGGGAATAAAATCATTGCCCGTGAGACGATCTCTGCTATCAAAAAGGACGTTCTCGCTAAGTGTTACTGAGGAGATGTGAGTAGAAAAAGAAAGCTCCTCCAAAAGCAGAAAGAAGGTAAGAAAAGAATGAAGGCTATCGGAAGTGTTGAGGTACCTACTGAAACATTCGTTAAAATGATTACGAGAGAATAATTAGCACCTTATATCTTTAAAAGATATAAAGAAAAATCTGAAGTCATGCTTCAGGTTTTTTATTTTTTTATATCAAATATTTGATCTATAGTGGGATTTCAACTCTAATAGTCTTGAAAAGATAGACAGATACCTGTGATGAGAGACCATATTTTTGCTTGATAGCAGAGAGTGCCTGCTGGATAGTATCTATTCACTTAGTATTTGGCAGAAGAACTCAGCTCTTGTGATCCTCTCACTGCACAAGGAACACTCCTCGCTCATGCATTGGCACTTTGATGAGTTCATTTGGGTCGTTTTGGATTCTAATTTCAGTCACAAGATCAAAAATCAGCCTTTTAATTTTTTCTCAGTATTTATTGAGAATTCCAGTGCAGAAGCTATCTACGAGCAACTCCACCGCTCTATCCGTCTTAATCACCCCATTTGCAGCCAAAAGTTGCCCTGCTGAGTCAAAGGCTGAGAAAAATACTCCAGTCTTTGAGGCGAGATTGATATGTTTTGCGAGCTCGGTTTTTATTTTAGTATTCACGTGATCCTTTTTCAAGGTAAAAGTGGCTTTTTTAGCAAAAGGAACAGGAGTTTCTTTTGGTTATTTGCTTGGTATACTATATGAAAATGGTTGCAGATTGCAAGAAAAAGCTTGTTTTTTGAGAAGAGTTTCATATACTGCATGGAGCGATGCTCCAGTCGTTCAATGGATAGGACACAGTCCTGCGAAGACTGTAATCCCGGTTCGACTCCGGGCTGGGGCATTATGAAACGTTAGTTTCCACCATATATAGAGCCTATTATCTCTGTTGATAATAGGCTTTTCTGTATCCACTGAGTGTTGGCCTGCCTATTGAAACATCAATTAACTAGCCAATACACGGGGTAGTGAAACTAGAATAATTAGTTATAAATAACTTACACTATAAAATCCCCGCTTTGGTCTACCCAGCCACAGCTAAGGCATTCTAGCCAAGGTCGGGGATTATATACTGTAGGTTGTTTTTTGTTTTTACCCAAGAATTTAATCAAGTCAAAGGAACGAATATTATTTGGTTTAGAATCTAGACCCTGAATACTCTCATTCACGAGTTACCCCACTTTGTTGCTCATCAGTGTGTAATAATCAATTGTGAGTTTACCAAGGAGATTCCTGCTTATATCATGGAAGAAGTTTTTAGTAAGGTGATGATTCTGAGCAGCGAAAGATTTAAGGTTGTGGAGGAGTTTTATTTAGAGTAGAAAAATCTGATACATAAATTCAGATTTTTTCTTTAATATGTCAATAGCACGAAATACGCAATAGTGATAATCTATTGAATTAATGTAGCAATCTTTTATAATCTCAGTTGTGCTAGAATTTTCTGGTACAAAAAAAATGTAGCGGGCGGGCTACATCGTTATCAATTATAATAGTTTTTATTATTTTTGCAATTTTTCTGTAAGAAAAAGAAAAATACAACTTACTTATACCAAAATGCTAAGATAATTCAAGGGGAAAACCGTTAAAATAGATACGATGTAGAAAGAAGCTAGACATTTTTTAAAACTTTTTATATCGTTTTTTTGATAAAGATGAAAAACTATCAAATGAGACTTCTCCAATACGAAGGAGAAAAGAATCATTTTCAAGATGTGAGAATGGTTGAAATCAATGGTAAAACTTGGTTTGTTGCTAGTGATGTTGTAAAGGTATTGTGATATAAAAACACAAGTGCAACAATAAGCAAACATTGTGATAGAGGGGGTATAACAAAATGGTATATCCCTAGTGCAAGCAGCGATCAGAACTATATTCTGATTGATGAGCCGAATGTATATAGATTGATTACTTCCTCAAAAAAACCTTGAGCAAAGAAATTTGAAAAGTGGATTTATGAAGAAGTGTTACCTCAAATCAGGAAGCAAGGATTCTATGGGAAAATTGACCGTTCTATCTTACCGAACTTTATTCAAAGATTCGTGACAAATATTCATCATATCCCAAGAACGCACTTCTCTGTAATTGGGGAACTCTTTATTACAATTTATGGAGAATTAGAAAAAGTAGGCTATCAAATCCCAGATAAGGCTCAAGATGGTAGGCAAATGATGCCAGATATATCTGTAGGACTTGTATTCTCAAAATTCCTTAAAGAAAGATACCCTGAATGGTATAAAACAAGGCAAAAGTATATGCATATTTTCCCTGATGGCAAACAGAAAGAGGCATACATGTATCCTTTAGCTGCATTACCTATATTTAGAGAATTTGTCTTTAATGTGCGGTTTCCAGAATATGCGGATCAATACTTTGCTAAAAGAGATCCATTAGCAACTAAATACATTCCAATAATTCTGTGATTAGAAGATTCTAAAAAAATCACTCCAAGATTAAATGCAGTAAAACAGACAGTGAAAAAATAAAATAAAAGACTAAAACTCTCTACCCTTGAAGAGAGTTTTTTTAATTTACATTTTCTTTACTCAAGCTCAAAAGTAAATATAAAAGAAATCAGACTTCTTAGCCTCGTTATCTTTCCGACATTTCTGTTGGAGAGATCGGCAAATTTTAGATAGCAACTAGTTTTTTTGTTCAACTTTCTAGATCATTTTCTGGTCAAGAAAAAAGAAACCTAACTAATAAGCCAGATTGTTTATTTATCTTGATATATTTTACATAATCAACAAATCCGAATTCAGCGCAATTTCTATAATTTTTTTTTCACTTGTGGATCTTTCAGAAGTTCTAGAATTAATTAAAACATCATCCAAACCTATGTTTTCAAATATAAAATAAATTTCATCAACACCATCTAACTCAACCTTGCGCAAATTGTAATTCCCATCAAAATCTTCCTCTAAAAAATATCTGGATTGTAGTATAGACAAAAAATAAGACTGAAAAAAATCTCACTCGATAATACCCTTATTACTTTTCCATAAATCTAAATAGCTAATCCTTTTACCATTTTTCTCAGTAAAGATATATTTTGCGGTAAGGAATCCGATAAGAGTGCAAAAATACCTTGAAATATTTGGAAAATTCAATCATGTCCTATTTTTTTCCAAAATAATATTTACTTCTCTTAAAATATGTTTCACATCTCTTATTGTAAATTGATCTTTAAACCTTTCTCAAAGATAATTAAACCGCTCTATAACAGGATTGTACCCCACTCTACTATCCACAAAATGTTGAACAATTGTTTTGAAATCAAATTTTTTAACTGGAAAATTGTGAATATGATCGAGAGCTTTTAAATAAGAATCCTTGTTCTCTAAAAACTCTTTACTTCCAATTGTCGCAATAGCTAAAATTTTCTTTCCTTCAGGGAGCTCTAATTTTTTAAGGAAAAAATTTAGTGTTTCCAAGAAATATACTCAATTATCTCAAGAGCGGTCAATATCCTCTATCACAATGAAAATAGTATCATAGACCTGAATTTTTTCCATAAAAATATTTTCTAGTAAGTTTTGGAATTGATATATTCTAGTTAATGGAGTTGAGGCAAAAAAATGGTTTATTCATTCTGATACAGCTTGTCATCAAATTTCTTTTATGATAGGAATATGATTTAATATACTGAATAAAGTACGAACATCATTGTATTGTTTCCCATCAATAATTTTTTTAATTTGTTGAAAATCTTTTTCTCCGATTTGAGTTGCTACTTCTAAAATGAAATTTTCCCAAAGACTTTGTCTTTCTGGATATTTTCGAGCCTCAAAATTTATTCGTCGATCTGCTTCATCTTTTAATTGATTAACAAAAGTAGTTTTCCCACAACCAAAGGGTCATACTAATCAAATAATTCAAGAAAAGCGAATAGATTCTAGTTTGATTTTGTAGTTCGCAATATAATCGCCTCGTTCCATGTAGTCATTTCTACGAATATCTTCTCTTAAATCAAAAAGATTTCAGATAATTGGCTTATATATTTCGTTCATTTTTCTTTTTAGGATAAAAATAATGCTCGGATTATATAGAATTTAAATCTCAAGACAAGAAAATTATTTTACTTCCTCTTGATTTTTGGGATTTTTTGAGTATACAACTCTTGTTGATAGAAATTATTACTATCATAGAGTAATCGCTTCTGCGATAGGCTCCCGATAGCAAAAAAAGACTTGCACTCTATGAACAAGTCCAGTCGTTACGAGAGGGGAAACAAAGAAACTCCTCAGCTATGATTCTGATGAGTGGTGAACGGTATGTTAGGAAATCTTCTCTGAGGAATGTGAAGAAGATAAAAAGGAGCATTATTGCTCCTTTTTTATTAACTACTTAGATTTCTTCTTATGAACTGTTTTTGTTTTAGATCGTCTTTCAGAAAGTGTTGGTGTAAAGAGAGACGATACAAAAGGGAATAGAAGGGATGCCAAGGATAAAAACGTTAAAAGTGTAGTTCCAAAAATAGCTATAGCCCCAAGTGTTTCATCATTTATAACTCTTCAAAGGAATATGAGGGATACAAACACAATATAGGAAATTGCTAGAAATGTAACAGCGAACGGTGAGTGCGTAAACATCCTAACTAAAGTTTGCTTGAATCCAAATTCCTTTTCTTCTTTTGTGTTTTCCAACTCTAAACCCAAAAGCATATACCCTAAGGTTTGTTTATTATGAAGGAAACGGTAAATGTTTATCAATCAAGGTATAATAAGTAGTCAAGCTAGCATATCAATGCAGAATGCGAGGTATCTAATGATCCAAGATGGAGTTTTTTGATTCATATCATAATAATCATAGGATAAAACATCCATCTTATACCCTTACTCATCAAAAAGTCAATACAAAAAAAGACTTCTTAGCCTGGTTTCTTCTGGCATCTAATACTTCTCTGATAATCTAATATAACTGCTAACCACTACTCCTGGTACCCCACGAGCCACATCAACTCTCCTTTGTTTGATTGTAACTTTAATTGCAGATATCTCCTCCTGAAGATTCTCGAAGATATTGGAGTATCAGACTAGAACCCAAAACCACCTCAATCCCCTTCTAATATTCTTATTCCCTCCTCTTCACCTCAAGAAACCACTCCAAGAACAACAACTAGAAACACTAATCTCAACCTCTATTTTCACCTTTTTTGTGAGCTTGGAGAGATGGTCTAAGGAGGCTTTGTTTCGTTAAAAACCAAAGGAATACTCGCATACCAACGGCGATTTCTCATCAGATTTTTTACCTTTTGATAACAAAAAAATCTCCACAAAAATGTGGAGATTTCTCGCTTGTCATCTAGAACTTTTAGTGTTCAAGAGAAAAGAGATGATGCAAGTCATGTTTGGTGTTCAAAACCTGATTTCTCATCTGAGAAGAAAAGCTATCGCTAAGATTCAATGTGCTAGAAAGCGCATTTGAAGTATGAGAAATATATTCATTGATTTCAGCTTTCTGAGATCTTAAAATATCCGCTTGCTGCGTATTTTTTCTCATTCTCGCAGATTTCTTCTGAAGGTATAAAGCTTCATTTGGTTCAAGTCCTTGAACAATATCCTTTTCATAACTATTATATCTAATTGTGTCTGTTTTTTTCATGGTATTATATGATTAAGTATAAAATGCTTAAATACTAAGCAAAAGATCAAAAAAGTCTGATTTTTTTGTGAGGTTTAACCTTGTTTATTTTTTTCCAAGTACTGGTATCAACTAGAGTGTGTCCATCATATCTTTGAGTAAAGTAGCGAGAAATCATTTCTTCTCCTCTCTGAGTGTTTGGTTTTTAGTATTAGCACTTTGAGGTTCAGAAGTAGGTTGATAGGCTGAAGTTGTTGACTCTTTAGGAGCAAAATCAAAAGCCTGAACGATTAGATCCGCTAGCTCTCCTCTCGTGATCGGTTTGGAGGTCTCTCACTGATCCATGTTGAGCAACTTAGCTCTAGTAGCTTGGGAAACAAGCTGATAAGCCTCTCACTTAGTAAGCTGAGCATGAGGTAAAAACAGATATCCTGACTGTTCATTACGAAGTAGAAAATCTCATATCTCATTTGTAAGCAAATATTCCAAATGGGGAGCAAAGGCTGCAAAATAGGTTGTATCATTGATTTTTGGTAAATGAGTAAAATTAGTAATAACAAGTGCTTTTCACTGCTGAGCCAGTAAACTATTGGCGAGCATAACTATTCAGTCCGCACGAAGGACATCATTATCTGGATAGAAATTACCATTCTTACCAGCTACTACCCCGAGCTGTGCTAATTTGGTAATTGCCGCATGATATCTATGATTACTAATATCATTAAATACCGGTGATATAATACTTTTTTCCAACTGGAAAATATCTGCCAAATATCAGGCCATCTGTGATTTAGTAAACTGAGTATCAGAAGAAGAAATCAGATTTACTTTCTCTTTTTGACCGATATATGGATTGAGATCTAAAATAGTGTTAAGGATCTGCATCGCTTGAACAGGAGTAATTAGAGCATCAAGCTCAATTGTCCCTAGATGATCAAGAAATCATAAAGCTTTTGCGGTATTGAGTTTTTTGAGAAGAAGTGCATTTCCATAACCTTGCTTGAAAAAACTCTGATCAGAAAGACCGTTAGTTGATTCTAGTGAATATCCAAGTTTGTATCTATAAATATCTAGTACAACTCTGATAAAGTCACTGGTGCGAACAAAGTTATGTGGATAATATTTTCCACTTGCTCATCATTGAATAACTCAAATACTGGCGAGAGCTTCAATACTTGCTTTATGAGGATCAGTACTGATATCTCAAAAAGCAGGCAAGAGCGCTGATTCTGTCTGAGGTAAAACGCTACGAACGATTGGATATTTTATATCAGAAGCTGAATCAGGTTTTTCTTTCTGAGATTTTTCGATCCCAGTTGAAGTACCATCCATACCATCTTGCATAAAATTTACCAGGTTGTTCCATACCTTTTTAGCACTCAAGGCAACATCAGTCTCAATTTCCTTTTGGAGGCTAGAAGCTGGAGTAATTGGGTTTGATTCTGTATTCTTGATACTTGTAATATTTGAGGCAAGCACACTAGAAACAGTATATCAAAAGATCACAATCACTGCTAAAACTTTCCACATTCCTCCAAAATGAGTTCTTGAAGGTTGTTTCATCTTGTCTTTTTTTATGAATAAAACGGCTTGTGTGTAGAACCTTTTTATTCGTTTACAAAGACAATTTTGTGAAGAATACTGTTCATGCTCTGAAAAACTCATCAGAAAAAATCTGATTTTTGTGGTTTATTTCAGAGGTACTATCTAAAACGTTATTCTCCAAAGGAAGTGGATTTTTCCTATCACAAGATTACTATCATTCTTGCGACAACAATATTATATATCTTTTTTTAAAAATGTCAATTTTTTAAAAAGATTTTTGAGAATCATTAAAATACTAGTTACAAACTACATATTTATTTATTATCTTCTTTATTTTTTATGATTTTTTTAACATATTTTCTTATATTTATTTATTTTGTCAATATTTTGAATTGATTTTAGGGGGGGAATCATTATAGTGAGAGTATCAAACATAAAAAAACATTTAGAAAATGAAAAAAATCGTAGTATTCGTAGTTTTGAGCATGCTTTTATTTGCATGTTCAAAGAGTGAAGATAGCTATCAAGAACCTATTTCTTGGAAAACCGGTATCTTCACGAGCCAAATCACAAAGCAATCCTCATTGATGATTACATTTGCTCACTCATCTGAGCTCATTGAGCTTGTAAGATTTCAAAGTGAATGGACCATCTCTACCCGAGATAAAACCTATACCTTAAATCTTAAAGAGTCAGATTTTATCTGGTCAAATGAAGATAAGAAACTTGAGGGCATATATACTGTCCCCTTGCAAGTTGGAGAATATCAACGAGCAAGTGTTCGCTATCTCCATGGAGAAGTTCGTATCAATGGGAAATGGAAGAGAATGACGTTTTAGTCGTAATACTTGGCAGAAAAAGCTGACTTCTGTATTAGGAGTCAGTTTTTTGGTTGTTTTCAAATTGATTTTGGAGAAGAAAACACTACACTCAAAACTGACTATTTGACTTTATTCTCAATCAAGACTATCTGCAATGCCTACTATGAATAAATATGAGTTTGAACTTCGCTTTCTATCATATAGAGGGCTTAAGACGAGGTTTAGACTGGATTGGGATAATGATACGCTCATAGCACTGAGCCAAATATCAAATAAAGGAGTCCTTGAAAAGTCAGTACCTGAGACTTCCCCTGAGGACTTAAAAAGATTTACTCATGAGAGCTATACACAGTTCAAAAAAGACTTTATCGCAAAATATACAGATTTCTACCCCCTTCCAACCTCTAAATATAGTCTAGCTGAGTATATTGATAGACTTGAATACGAACTTAAAGTGATCAAAGAAATGGGGTTTAATTCCTACTTTTTGATCGTATCAGACTATGTGAGACGAGCAAAAAAACAAATGATCGTAGTAGGGCCAGGAAGAGGTTCTGGTGCTGGTTCTCTCCTTGCTTGGGCAATTGAAATTACGGATATTGATCCGCTTCCATTTGATCTCCTTTTTGAGAGATTTTTGAATCCAGCGAGAATATCAATGCCCGACTTTGATATCGACTTTGAGGATACGCAGAGACAGAGAGTAATTGACTATTGTTCACAAAAATATGGACAGGAAAAGGTTTGCTCGATTGGAACGTTTATGAAGATTGCAACAAAAGCGGCATTTAAGGATTCTGCTAGAGCCGTTGGAGTACCTTTTGAGAGGGCTAATCAGATTTCTAACATGATCCCTGATAAAGTTGGTCTCAGAAGCCTGATCAATGATCCCTTACCAGAGTTTGAAGAAGTGCAAAACATCTATAATACTGAAGATAACGTGAAAAAGGCCTTTGACCTTGCCTGTGGGATCGAGGGGAATCTTAGACAGCTTGGAGTTCATGCCTGTGGAATCATCATCGCTCCAGAGCCGGTTTCAACCTATACTGCAGCTCAATATGTCAAGGAAAATGATCACACTATCGTAAGTCAGTATGATGGACCAACACTTGAACAAATCTGACTTTTGAAGATGGATTTTCTCTGACTTAGAAACCTCTCAATCATCAAAACTTGTATCAAAATCATAAAAGCTAGACACGAACAAGAAAATAAAATTCTAGATCCGATTTTTGAACATTTCTTGGAAACTACCTCATTTCAGCCGGATATCAACGATACTTTCACCTATGAGAGTGTATTTAAGGAGGGAGATACGACCTGAATTTTCCAGTTCGAATCTCAGGGGATGAGAAAGTTTTTGATCCAGCTTGAGCCAAACTCAATCAATGATCTCGTGGCTATGAATGCGCTTTATCGTCCAGGTCCGATGGAGTTTATCCCAAGATATATTGAGAGAAAGCATGGTAGAGAGGAGATTTCCTATATGAGTGCAGAACTAAGAACAGAACTTACAAAAAAGTATGGAGCTGAAGTTGCTGAAGAAGAAAATAGAAAACTGATCGAAGATCTTTCTCCTATTATGAGTTTGACCTATGGAATTGCGGTATATCAGGAACAGTTGATGTTTTTGGTGCAAGCAATGGCGGGGTTTTCACTAGGTGAGGCAGATATGCTCAGAAGATGAGTTGCTAAGAAGAAAAAAGAGGTAATCGAAAAACTCAAAAAAGAATTTGTAACAAGAGGAGAAACCTATAGACAATATAAACCTGAGACAACAACCAATATCTATGAGAAGATGATTGAGCCTGCGGCTTCTTATTCGTTTAATAAGTCGCACTCGGTATGTTATGCGATGATTGCCTATCAGACTGCATATCTCAAGGCACATTTTCCACTTGAATTTTCTGCAGCATTGATTCGCTCGGTTGAGGAAGACACCGATACTCAGAGCTTTTATATCTCAGAGATTCAGAACAAGGGAATCTCTGTACTCTGACCTGATGTAAATGAATCATTTAACCATGTAGCTGCGATCTGAGATATAATCAGACTTTGATTTTTTTCTACCAAAGGGATTGGCGAAGATGTGTGAGAAACGATTCAGCAAGAAAGACAAAAAGGTGGGAAATTTACTTCTCTAGAAGACTTTCTCAAGAGGTGTGCAAGTATTATCAATAAAAAATCTCTAGAAAATCTGATCAAAGCTGGTGCCTTAGATGCCTTTGAAGATAGAAATGTATTACTAGAAAATGTTCAGAATTCAATTGACTGGACGAAGAATATTGCAACAGCGGATTTTGGGCTCTTTGGAGGGCTTCAGGTCGATACAAAAATCCAAATGAGGACAGTTCAGCCTTCTAACCTTTTGGAGAGGCTCATGATGGAACAGGAAACCTTTAAAGCATTTATCTCTGGGAATCCACTGGATGGACTTTACCAATATATCAAGAAAGGTTCTTTCCTCAATCAGGTCTTAGAAAAAAATGATTATCCAAAATTTATCATCCACGGATATATCAAGGAGATTCAAAGAGCAAAGAAGAAATGATTTTTCATTAAGATTGAGGATATTTCTGGAGATTGGGAGTTTTTTACTAGAGATGCTCTAGATTTCAAGAAATTTGACCTTGTGATCATTCATGGAAGCAAGAGTAATGGTAGAGTATATCTGGATAAAATCATTAAAACTGACTATGATACGCTAATCAAACTCGCAGGAAGCAGATATGATCCCGAATGGACCGTTGTAAGAGCGAAAAAAGAGAGATACGGTGAAGAAAAGAGCAAACAAATCGAGAAAATCAAAGCAGAGAGTGTTGATAGTACAATCCAGGAACAAAAACCGATCAGACATTCTCATGAAAATGACGACGAGAGCATTGAGGAGGGACTTAGCACAGAAGAGATGAATCCAGAGGGAATTTTTGCTGATAATGAGGCTGAGGAAGAGGAAAACTTAGAACACCTAGATCAAGAAGACGATGAAACTCTTGAAATAGATGAGAAAAACGATGAAGATCAGAATTCTGAGCCTCTTTGACCTACAACACCTGATCACAAACCATTCTGTATCACAAGTTTGCCAGATAATCTCGAGAGCATCCAGCTTTTGGCAGATATTCTAAAAAATCAGCCAGGAGATATTCCTGTAATGATCATGGGGAAGGAGAGACTAGTCAATGATTATGGACTTCAGATGCTAAGGGAACATTTTGGGAAATAGAAAATTCCCAAGCTAACAAGATTATACATAAAATAGAATACTCAAAATGTAAAGAGGAAATAAGGGAGAATCTCAGATTTTTTTGCTTTTTTGTGAGAAAGAAGGTATACTTAGGTATCTTTTTAGTTTTCAATAGGAGACTAGTATGAAAGTATCAACAAAATCTGAAGTAAAAACAAAAAAAAGCCAGCGACCATCACAGCTTTCTAAATCAGTAAAGAAAGCAAAAGAGGCAGCTCCAGCAAAGGCAAAAACAGCAGAGACAGATGATTTTATTTTCCCAGAACAGGGGAAGTGGATGACTGAATCACTTCTAAAACTCCTTTCCAAATGGAATATTATCTCTGTTGGACTAGCACTTGGATACTTTGCAGTATTTCATATTGTGCAGGGGGCTTTTAGAGCGAATACTGAATATCTACTCAGCCTTTTATCAGCGGTTGGAAAGACACTTTCAACCTGAGATGCTGAAAGACTGTGAAATGATATTCTCCAGTATAGTTCTCACCTGCAATTTGCAGTTAGCCAAGCAGCAGCGCTTGGATTAGGGGTTCTCGTAGTTCTATTCCTAGGCTCTCAAGCAATTAATTATAAAAAATGAAAACTGAATATCTTGAGCTTCTTGGTAATATTGGCGATTTTTATTAGAATTGCATTAATATTTATCCCATATGCAGAACTCTATTTTCAAAGCTAATAAGCACTACTAGATAGAAAAACAATCAGCAAACAAGAAAACTGATTGTTTTTTTATTTTCCCTCCTTTTCCTATTGACATTCATTGTTTAATACTTATAGTATTACTTCAAAAATATTTTGCTATTTATCTTTCAGATTTTTTTTGAATATGAATAAATTACAAACAGGACTTTTGATTTGAGCGCTAGGGATCTCTGTTTCCAGTGGTCCAGATCAGCATTCTTGATATCTTGAAGAGCAAAGAGCCAGACTCTTTGATACTTTAAATACTCTTGAACAAGTTGATCCTACAGCAGAATCAACAGCTAAAAGCAAAGAAGAAATAGCTGATGAAGTGCTCATTCATACGGATTCGATTACAAAGTTTCAAAATACACCTTTTGCGGTAAAAGGAAGAGGGAAAATGATTGGATCAAATCTCGGGAATGTGCTCGGATATGGACAAGCTGAGAAAATTATGAGAGAGCGAAATAACTATCCAAGTCCAATGCAATTTCAAGCAGTACAAAAATATGATGATCTGGAAACGCTCAGTTTTCCATTGATTTATCCGGACTTAAAAGAGGTATTTCCAAATCAGTGGGAAGCGTTTCTTGAAAATGAGGATTTTTTGAAATATAAAAATGAGAATGCTGATCATATGCTAGTGGTTACAAAAGTTGAGGACTGAAAACATGCACTTGCCTACTATGAAGATTGAGTACTCAAGCTTGCAACTTATGTATCTATTGGACTGCCTTACCGTAAAACTGTGAGCGGAGCATTTGATCTGCAGCATGATATGATTTTCCGCAGATCGAGAAAATATGATAATGCACCAATGCCCTATGCTCTGCATATTACCTGAGGTTTCTTTCTCCACCAAGGACGAAGTGATGGAAAACCTAGATCCCATGGTTGTATCAGAGTTCCTGGACTTTATCAAAAATGGCTCTATGAGCATCTTCCAAGATCAAAAAAAGCAGACGAAACCTGAGAGGTTCAGTCTACTCGTATTATCCTTGATAAGCTCTATAACTAAAGACAAGTTCATCATGTCGTTTTCATAAGCATCTGATGAATGCTCATTCTCGTCGCTGAAGCATTACAAAACTCATCAATACTCAGTACGAGAATACCCTTTATCCCCTGCACTAACGTCAGCAATTCATACTTATGATTGCTGATTTTTTGAAGAGTAGATTTTTCAGCTTGTTTAGTGAGTTTTTTCTGAGGTGAGAAAAAATAATATAAATCTGAAAGGAGATCTTTTGCAGATTTTTTGTCTTCTAGTGGGCACAGTTTATTGATTTTTTCAGTATTTTGGGTATTGAGAAAAATAAGGTATTCACGAAAAGAATTCAGATTTTTCTCTATATTTTTTAGTTTGTATCGATGAAGATATTTTAGAGAAGAAATAGCTTCTTCCTTGATATATCAGGCGATCGAAAGCTCGTTGATCTCTTGCGTTAGACTCTCGAGCAATTCCTCTGTTTTGGTCATTGGTATCTTTGCTAATGGCTAGGTAAAAATTGAGAAATTCGTTTTTTGCTCTAGAGTGAGAGCATTTTAAGCTGAGTATTAAGCTTGAGGTACTGCAATAATGCCTCATCATGAGTAACCAAAACAATAGTATTTCCAATTTGATTAGCCTTGATAAGAATATCTGCCATCTGAAACGTACTCTCTGGATCAAGATTTCCTGTAGGTTCATCAGCAATGATAAAGTCTGGTGAATGGATAATCGCTCTTGCCATTGCGACCTTTTGTTTTTCTCCTCAGCTGAGTTTTTTGATATCTTTAATCTCAATACTTGAGAGATCAAGGAGATCTTTTACCGCTTCATATTTTTTCTTGATCACTGCGAGTGGAGCTTCCTCAAGGAGCAATGGGTAAATAATATTTTCCTGAGGAGAGAGACTCTGAATCAACTGATAATCTTGAAAAATAATTCAGATTTTTCTTCTATATCTCTGGATCTCACTCTCACCAAGTACGGCAAGGTCCTCCATTTTATAAAAAACAGTATTTTTATGAGGTCTAAGCTGTCCAATCAAAAACTTTACGAGAGTTGATTTTCCACTTCCAGACTTCCCTGTGATAACGAGAAAATCCCCCTTTTGAAGCTGAAGATTGAACTTTTTGAAAAGCTGTCTTTTGCTCTCAGGATATCCCCAAGTAAGATCTTTGATATTAATAAGTGGAATATTCGTTTTATCTGCTATTTGCATGAGCTGGTTATTTAAGAGTAAATTTCTTAGCTTAAGTATAGTTGAAAAATAAGAAAAAACAAAAAAATCTGATATCAGATTTCTTGTTGTCCTTGACAAGTGAGAGAGATGATTTTTTGTTGTAATTTAGTTGAAAGAATTCCAGAAAAGCAAATTAGTCTTTTAGTGCTCTCCAAGCTCTGACTCGGAAAACTTTGACTCAAAACGCTCAACTTTGCTAGCAATCAGTGGCTTCACAAACAGCCCCAGCAGCAGAAATACTCCAAAAAATCCCAACAAAATAATAAGATTTGGCAGATAAATCTCCCAGACAACTCCTCCAACAGCTTCCCTCATTGCTGCAATCGCATAGGTAAATGGAAGGAATGGATTGATTGATTGAAAGAAAGCGCCTGAAAGCTCTATTGGGAAAGTACCTCCTGCTCCTGATAATTGGAGTACTAGGAAAATAATAACAATTGCCTTTCCAGCACTTCAGAATGTAGAAACAGTAGTATAGACAATCATTGAAAAGACAAGAGTAACTCGCAATGAGGCAAAGAAAAATGCTCGCGGATTTGCCACATAGGCGTCCAAAAGCCACATATCTCAAAGAGAGACTACAATCCCCTGCAAAAGTGCAATCGTCAAGAAAAAGAGCCGTTTCCCCAGATATTTTTGATAGGACTTAAAATTTTGGAATGCCTTTTCTCTCGTTTTTGTTGTAAAAAGTGAAATACTTAAGAGTGAGCCCACCCAAATTGCTAATGTCGTAAAAAATGGGGACATTGCTGATCCATAATTTGGAATAGAAAAAAGCTTGTTTTCCACAAGCTCTACAGGCTCAGAGACAAAATCAGAAAAACGCCTTGGATTTAATGTCGCCAGCTGTATCAGCTCCTCTACTTTTCAGCTTTTTTTGAGTTTTTGTAATTGGTTATCAATAACATGAACACTTGACTGGAGTTTAGGTAGCTTATCCTGAAAAGACCTGATTTTTTCAATTTCTGTATTAAGGATTTCGATACCTCAGTCTATATTTTTTTCTACCTGAGGAAGCTTTTTCTCTAAAGTATCCAGCTTTTCAGTCCCTTGCTGTGAGAGCGTATCAATCTCTTTTAGCACCTCGGTGAGAAGCGGCTCAATATCATTTTGATAGTTAGTATGTACCTCATCCAATGTTGTCCTCATATCATCACGAAGTGAAGTGATTGCTTTTTGAGTATCTCTTGAAAAATCAATCGTCTGCTGAACCTCTGATTGGACAGAAGAAAGTGTCCCACGTAGTGAAGAACTTTTTGCACTCACAGTATTAAGATTTGCAATAGCGGCATCAAGCTTTGTGAGAATTGGAGCTCCTGGGAATAAACCGGAAATGAGCAGTCTTACCTGTTGAAGAGAAGCTGCCTGATTTCCAACTTGTTGCTCAAGTTGAGAGAGTTTTGGATTGATACGCTGGAGATCCTGAGCAAAATTCTGATTTTTTTGATCTGCTTTATCTAGAATACGAGAAAACTCTCAATCAATATCATTTGCTATTGTTTGGAGCTCTGATTTGTACCCTTTTATTTTCTCTGGAGTCGTATTGAGAAAATTAAGGCTATTTTGTGCTAAAAGGGAGCTCTTGGATAGGGTTGATTGAACATCATTAATATTTGTTTTTACCTCTGGAACCTTACCATACATTTCCTCAAGTCTAAACCTTGAACGATACGAAAGTTCCAGCATTTTATCGATTTTTTGATCGAGATGATCTAAACTAGTACGAGCATCATGCACAAAATCAATCAATGAATAAACACTTTGTTTACTATTTTTGAGATCAAAACCTATAAGATTAAGTTTTTCCATCAAGACACGATTTAATGAATCCAGGAAAGATTTTTGGATATTTTCTTTGATACTAGAGGCACCTTTTGCGGTAATTTTTGGAGCAATAGCATTAATTTTCTCATTGACAGTATAATGGATCTCTGGATGCCTTGGAAACTCATCTAAAAGACTCACCATTTTTTCTGAAAATCAGCTTTCTATAACGATTGATGCGTAATATTTTCCAAGTCTCGTTCCCTCCTGAGCAACTTGACTATCCACAAACACCCATCAAATCGAATCATTTGTTTTAAGTTCATTCACAACATCCGCTCAGATATTGACTCGCTGATCTCTAAACACTACACCAAGATCCTCATTAACAACCGCGATTTTTAGACCTTTGGTATTCCCATAGGGATCTCGAGAAGATTTTAGATAAAACCAAGCATAAAGAGATGGCAATATACACAATACCAAAACAATCAAAAATGCAACTCGATTTGAAAAAACATGTTTAAGATTTGAAAGATAGACTTGCCAGATTTTTTTCATTACTCCAATAATAGTTAAACTTAAAACACTTTGAAATCTCATTTAGATTAGCCAATTGCTTGGAGAAATCAATAAAAAACTGAAGAAATCAGATTTCTACTTTTCATTTCTTAGTATCTTCTCCAGACATAGCTTTTCACATTCACTTGACATTAAACAAGAAATGTATAGTATATATCTTCACAAATACAAAAAGTAAAACGCATGAAAAAGAACATTGAATGCACACTTGTGCTGATTAAACCTGACGGGGTTGAAAAGGGAGTTCACGAAGACGTCTTTGCTCGCTATGATAGAGCATCTCTTCAACTTATTTATTGCAGTGGTAAAATTACCGCAACTGGAGAGCAGCTCTATAAGCACTATGAAGAGATCGGACAACTGCTGACTCGTAAAGGAGAGAAAATCTTTAACGAGACAGTGGATTATATGATGTCAGGTCCTATCTTAAAGGCGATTATCGTTGGCGAGGATGCCGTTCAAAAGGTACGCGAACTCAACGGTGCAACCAAGCCTTGGGAAGCGAAGAAAGGAACGATTCGTGCAGACTTTGGAAGCACAGATACAAATGGTCCGATCCGCAATGTTGTCCACTCTTCTGCGAGCATTGAGGAAGCAAAAGAGGAAATCAAGGTCTGGTTCTCAAAAGAGGAACTCAAAGAGCACCTTCCAAATCAGTATCAGGAATACTATCCTGATTAGCTTGTTTCTCAAAAAAGCTCAATAGGAATCCCTGTTGAGCTTTTGCGTTTTATAAAATATGAGAAGAAAAAATCTGATTTCTCTTGTATTAACTCGTTTCAACGAACATTGTCCTACTGCGGTAGTGGAGTGCTTCCATCACATCTGAGAGCGTAAGGTGTTCTCTAGCCTGCATATCTGCGATTGTCCTCGCAAGTTTGAGAAGCCTATGCACCACTCTCCCTGAAAGGGTAAACTTCTCAGTCGCCTGAGCAAGAAAATCCTTACTCGCGCTATCAAGTTTGATAAACTGTTCGATATCCTTTGCCTGCATAGAGGCATTATTTTGGATAGCAGTTCCCTTAAAACGCTGCTGCTGAAAGGCTCGAGCTGTTTGAATATCCTTGAGTAAATCCGCTGAAGATTGGTTTTGAGTTTTTTCAAGAATGGTAGAAATATTTTCTCTAGGAATTTCAAGGATCATGTCAATCCTATCCAACAGTGGACCTGAAATCTTACTCTGATACCTTTTTACCTCTCAAAGTCCGCAAGTACACTGTCTTTCTGGATCTTTATAATATCAGCATTTACAAGGATTCATTGAAGCAACAAACATCAGATTTGCTGGATATTGCACGCTACCATGAGCTCTAGAGATATTGATCACTCTATCTTCTAAGGGTTGTCTAAGTACCTCCAAAACCTCTCTTGGAAACTCGGTTAATTCATCGAAAAAGAGAACTCATTTGTGAGCCAAAGAGACTTCTCCTGGAGTAAGATTACTCCCTCATCAGATAATTGCAACCTTGGAGGCAGTATGATGCACCTGTCTAAAAGGCCTTTTGATAATAAGTGGCTGATCCTTACTGAGCTTTCAAACTACAGAATAAATCTGACTCACCTCGAGGATTTCATCTGATGATAAGGGAGGCAAAATGGTTGTCAAAGCTTTGCTCAGCATGGTTTTTCCGCTACCAGGAGCTCAAACCATCAGCACATTGTGCAGTCCAGCAGCCGCAATACTCAGGGCTCTTTTTGCAAAAAGATGACCTTTGATATACTTAAAATCATAGCTATCATCAGTATTTTCATCTTTTAATTCTCCGAGTGCTTTGGTATTGCGAGCATAAGCAAGTTTTTCTCCTTTGAGGAAAAAATCTAAGAGCTCAGAAAAATGCGAAAGCGGAATAATCGTAATATCTGAAATATACTCTAGCTCATAAAGATTTTCTCTCGGTACAAAAAAAGTTTGATAGCCCTGCTGTTTTGCAGAGATTACACTAGGCAAAAGCCCATTTACCCTCTTGATCCTTCCATCCAGTCCAAGCTCTCAAAAAAAGAGAAACTCACTCATCCTCTCATAATGATTGAGCTTCCCATCATAGATCAATCCGAGCAAGGCAACAGCCATTGGGAGATCAAAACTTGTTCAGACTTTTTTGAGATGGCTAGGAGAAAGATTGAGCACAAATTTCCTCTTTGGAAGATCTATTCCGACGTTTCTAAAACATCCTCTAATCCTCTCCTTGGCTTCCTTAATACTCGCATCGGGCAAGCCAATAATCTCAATATTTGGCAAAGCTCTATTACTATCAGCCTCTACGAGAATCTCATAGCCTAAAAGTCCAATGGTAGTGAATGTTTTGATATGCGTTGTCATTAGAAAAAAATATGATAAATCAGATTTACCATATTTTTCTTCCTATAAAAATCAAGTCAAAATAAGCCAATACTCTTTTGTCAAAAAAAAGTTTGATATCATTAATCGTGCTTGCACTGGCATTGAGTATCATCGTCATGGCAAGAACAACTATGTCCGTGATGATGCTCATGATGATGATGCTCATGATGATGGTGCTCATGATGATGGTGCCCATGGTGATGGAAGGTATTTTCATAATTTTCATAACCCTCATGCTGATCATCTCCGTGATCATGCCCACAGCAGCAACATCCGCCTTCACACTCCTCCTCTGGCATTTCAAGAGATCCAGTTACGGCTCTAAGTACAAAGTCTAACACTTCATCATCAGATACGCTTTGACCTGACATTTGCTCGATCATAGTTTTTAGTTTTACGAAAACATCATGGTTTTCTTGGCTGATTTCTAGAGTTACTTTTGTCATGTGATTGATTGAAAAAAAGGGTAAAATTCCGATAGAGAATTGTAATGATTTTCCTCTGGACTACAAGAGCAGAAAGGATTCAGATTTTTTATTTTAGGAAGTTAGTCATAACAGAACAAATACGAACAGCTCATTGATAAGGTTCTGAATAATATACATTTGAGCAGAAACGAAGCTCCTTTGGACTTGAGTCTCAACACTTTCATCAGTTATCTAAACCATTTGTACACTTTAGTCAGAAATTATCATTACCAAGAGTTTCTTTATCGTATAATCATCCCATAGATATAAACCTTCGATACGTTCAGTATTGCTTCACTTCTCTCTGAACAGCAGTAGGATCCTTTCTAAAAGTACGTCCAGATACCCACTCTCCATCTACAAAATGCATCTTATAAGGGAAATATACAGCATATTCCGGATGATCTGGGTTATTGACAATAGAGGTTATAAGCTTTAATCGATTAATAAGACGAGTGCTACTTTCAAAAAAGTGAGCATTGTAATGAAGTCCATTGTTATACCCCATATTCCCGATTTCCTGCCTTACATCACGACCATTTTCTGGGGCAAGATAATAATATCATTTTTTATCATCTCTTTCAATAATATAATCATCAATATCAGAAAATCGCTTATCATTTTCACAACCATCATTCCCCTCATCTACCATTGGATTTGCCTTGAGCCAACACTTATCTCTACTATCTGATCGCCTTCTCCAGTTAGTATTTCTGATATTATACATTGCTTCGAGTCCCTCTTTTGCGAGATTAAGAGCTATGGTCCTTTGAGCCGTTTCTGAAATATAGGTCGTAGTCTTATTTATTCCCTGCATGATCACGAGCACTCCCATTGAGAGTACAAATACTACAACAAGAACTTCTATCAGAGTAAACCCACCAAGAGGTTTTTTCTTGCTGTGTCCTCAATTTATTTTTTGCATATCACGATTTTTAAGGTAAATACTGAATGTACTCTAGCTATTCTTTCCCCCTTTTCAAGAGAAAGAAAAGCAAATCTATCTGATTTCTAATCAATTCCTACTGATTTTCCGAGTGATACAATCACAGCAATCAGCTTTTTATTTTTTTTCTACTTCAAACTTGTATTTTTTGGAGAATTGAGATTGTGCAGTCTCCATCTGAGTGTCGAGCTTGGCGAGAGACTGAGAAAACTGAGTGGTATAGTTTGAAAAAATCTGAGTATCTCTACGATAAAACTCACTCGCAGATCCCGAATACGCTCCAATCAGCTCAACTACTGGTCTTTCATAGCTGTCCAACGCTACCTGAAGTCCAGAAATGTAATCAACAACGGCATCTTTGAGTATTGTTTCACGGCGTCGCCCCTCTTGCAGACTAGCTTTATCCTGGAGCGATCTCAGCTGATCTCTAAGTCAGATATAGAGCTCTGCTAAATTTTGTCCGTCATATTTTTTTTCTAAAGTTGTGAAATACTCATTTACTGCATCTACAGCCTGAATCTGAAATGAGATGATTTTATTATTATATTCCTGAGCAGTGAGTTCTGGCCTTGATTTTGCACATCCAGTGATAATTAAGAGAGCAAAAAAGACTAAAATCAGATTTTTTATTTTCATTTGCAATCATTTTGGTAGAGTAAAATACTTTATTTTGAATAATAGAGATAGTTGAGAACGGTTGCCTTGAGTTCTTCTGGAGTATATTTTTCGGTAGGCTTTCCTTTTTCATTGAGGATGAAATATTGGATAATCAGCACCACAAGCTCAACAAATGCTGACTGATTGATCGGGATATTATCATGATAAGTCGCTGAAAGCTGCTCTAGATAATTGACATACCTCCTGATAGAATATCAAGATTCCTCAGGACTAAGCTTTTCATAGAAAGGGAAAATCTTGTACTCTTGAGCCTCTTTTATAAAAAAAGGTACGAAAAATCAGACAATTACCTTAGTATTTCCATCTTTTCTCAGATAGGTGATATTATTTTGAGGATTGATAGTTTTGAAAAAGGTATCATAGATTGCCTTTATCAATTCCTCATGGCTGATTTTTTTTAGAAGCATAGAGAGAAAGGCTGCAAAATGCTGATTGAGGTTTTTGTCAGCTTGGATTTGCTGAGCGACTTGTTTGGCTTGTCTATTTTCCTCTTGGGCTTTTTGGACGGCTTCTTCACTCACCTGATCAACATTGCTTCTCGGGGTTCAAAAATCATCTATTCCGCCTATTATTTCTGCCATTTTGGTGAAAAAAGATAAAAATTCAGACTTTAATTTATTGTTTTTGCCTTGAAATTCAAACCCAATTCACTATACAATGACTATTGTAATTTTGGTGAGGTGGATGAGAGGCTGAAATCAACTCACTGCTAACGAGTCAGACGAGAAATCGTCTCGAGGGTTCGAATCCCTCCCTCACCGATTTTGCATATCTCATTTGAGAAATTGATGGACTGTTATGGCACTATAGCTCAGCAGGTTAGAGCGCGCCTCTCATAAGGGCGAGGTCGGTGGTTCGAGTCTACCTAGTGCCAATTATCTAAAGATCATCTCAAAAGTCATTCATATTTTATTTTGTTTGTTTTAAGGTATTATGGCCGCAAAAAAGAAAGGAGGAGTTGTAAAGGTTGCAATGGTATGTAGTGAATGTAAAGCTACAAATTATTTTACAAATATCAACAAGGCTGTTACTCCAAAGCTTGCTCAAAACAAATACTGCAAGCACTGTAGAAAGCATACTGAACACACTTCAAAGGAAAAACTTAAGTAAGAATTCAGATTTTTTTAGATTTTTATTGTACATTCTAGAATGTTGACTATTAGATTATCTAGACACGGTAGAACCAAAAGACCTTTTTATAGAATCGTATTGACTGAACATACTAAGCCAGCAAAGTTTGGATACAAGGAAGTTTTAGGTTCTTATGATCCTCTTCATCATATCCTTCAAGCTGATGTTGAAACTATCAAGGCTTGGGTGGCTAAAGGATCTCAGATGTCTGAGAGAGTTGCAAAGCTTCTTTATAAGGAAACAAATGATGCTCTTTTCCAAAAATTCTTTGAAATGAGAGAAAGAAAGAGCCTTCCAAAGAACGCAGACAAGTAATTCTGCTATAGTACTGAAAAATCCCTTGAGGGTTTTTTCTTTACCTTTAATTTTTGATTTGATGATCAATGATCGGATTGGATAATGTTTGAGGATTTCAGGAAGTAGTGCTCTATGGATTAGGAGGACTTGTTTTGGTGATTTGTTGAGGATGTATTTATGCGTTTTTTAGAGCGATCTTCTTTTTTATCTTTTCAAAAGGAGATGAAAAGCAGATCAAAGCTGCTTGGGATAGCATCAGATACATGATTTTGGGTATGTTTTTGACAGTAATGTTGATCTTTGTTTCTCCATCACTATTGAAATTTATGCACCTCCAGGGAGCAGAAAACTATACTCCAAGACAGATTTTTACTTATATGGGAAAAATCCTTGGGCACCTTTGAAAGCTTGGGAATTTCATCAAAGATTCTCAGGTTCAGAATCAATATAATGGAGATTTATATTATAAGGATCTCACTCCTAGGACTTCTGCTCTTTAAGACTACAAATAATAAAAATCTGACTTCAGCTCAATAGAGTCAGTTTTTTTTATTGTATTTTTTTCAAAAAAGTATTGACTTTTGTATATATTATATGTATAGATTGGTGTCTAATATAAAACAAATCACACCATGGAAGACAAATTTGCACCAGGGTATAGTGGAACAGATTCTACTACTGCCCAAGGGAATTATCTCTCCCTTGTATCAGAGAAGATAGTCGCTCTTGAGAAAAAAGTTTATGAGGCATACCAAGAAGCTAAACGTTTCAAAGAAGAAGCCTTTAGACAGTCTGAGAGTGGAAAGAAACTTAGGTCTCTAGGAGACAATAACAAACTTGAGGAGTTAAATAAAATTCTCCGAAAGGTAGTTCCTCTTTTGAAAGAATCCTATGAGGAGCTCAATACCTATCATAATCTTCACTTCCATGATCCAATAACTATCATATAGTGAAGCTTATAGTAAAACAAAGAAACTCTCCTAGTAAACTAGGGGAGTTTTTACATATTTAAGCTTCTTAGTCAATTTTACAGAAAATCAAAAAATACTCTTAATATAATTTTCTGAAAAGCTCGAGACTTCCAAGCTGTTCTCGGCTGAGTTCCTGCTTCCCAAAATGTCCGTAGCTTGCAGTAGTTTTGTAGATTGGTTTTCTAAGCTGAAGGAAATCAATAATTCACTGAGGACTAAGATCAAAATGCCTTTGAATAGCTTCAAGGATCAGTTTTTTTTCTACTTTTGCAGTTCAGAAATCCTCCAGGAAGAGGCTGACTGGCTGTTTTACTCCGATTGCATAGCTAATTTGCAACTCGCATTTCTCACAGAGCCCGCTCGCTACGATATTTTTAGCAAGATATCTTGCTATATAGGCTGCACTCCTATCAACCTTGGTTGGATCCTTCCCAGAGAAAGCTCCTCCACCGTGTCTTCCCATACCACCATAACTATCTACAATGATTTTTCTCCCGGTCAATCCACAATCTCCGACAGGACCTCCAACATAGAAGCTTCCAGTTGGATTGATATGAATCAGGGTTTGCTCATCCATAAGATCCCCAACAATTGGTGCGATCACCTCCTTTTTTATCGCTTGATGAAGCTCTTCTTGAGTAATATCTTTGCTATGCTGCGTAGAAACAACGATAGTTGCTATTCTTTTAGCTTTTCCATTTTCATATTCTACACTCACTTGAGTTTTCCCATCAGGACGAAGGAATGAAAGAAGTCAGCTTTTTCTAACTTTGGATAATTGGAAAGCAAGTTTATGAGCAAGATCAATCGGCATTGGAAGGAAAGACTGCGTTTCATTGCTTGCATACCCAAACATAATTCCCTGATCTCCAGCCCCTCAAGTATCTACTCCCATCGCAATATCAGGCGACTGCGTATGGATTAGGACTTCTACTTCACAGCTTTTCCCATCAAAAAATTTCTCCTCACTATCATAACCAATATCACAAATCACCTTTCTAGCGATCGCCTCATAATTGACCTGCGCTTGAGTAGTAATTTCACCAGCAATAATGAGTTTATTGGTTGTAATTAAGCATTCACAAGCCACTCTTGAGAAAGGGTCTTGCTCCAAGCAAGCATCAAGAATTGCATCAGAAATCTGATCGCAGATTTTGTCTGGATGCCCCTCAGTCACTGATTCTGAGGTAAAAAGGATTTTTTCGTTACTCGTGTTCATTGTTTGTACCTATAAAAAGTTAAAAGATTGGTTTTTCTCTCCTTTGAATAGTTTCTAAAAAAGAAAAAAATCTTTCCCGAGCAGAAAAGACTTGATGCATTTTGAAAGTGGATCATATCTTTCCCTTGCGGGGAGGAAGGAGCACCTTATTTTAACATCCTAACCGCATTGCGGATAGTTGTGAAAACAGGTTGCTGAGATGTACAAGCGAGCCTCGTCTCTTCATCTACTCTTGATATTTACAATTGCTACTATAGTGTTTTGGTATACTAATACAAGCGATTTTTTATCTCATATGGGAATAGGAAAAAAATCTGGCTTTTTTGACTTTTCTAGAAAAAAGGATATACTTGAATACAATCTTTATATTCTAGCAATATGAGTATGGAAAATATGGGAAGCAGAGATGAAATAAAAGAGATTAAACCTCTCGCTAAAGGGAAAGAAAGCAACGTAAAACAGGTAAACAATACTGAAAAAGGAGTGGATACTTCAAAAAAGAATCTTAATCTTGCTAAAGAACATCCCTACAATGATCCTAGTCGTAGAAATAGTGTCGTTGTTGAGAAATTGAGAACTGGGACAAATCCTAAGGATATTCTCAAGGAGTGCTATGGATATACGGAAAGTGCAAGTAGAGCTTGGTGAGCTAATATCAATGCTGTTGATTTGTCTGAGAATCTTCCAAAAATTTATAATGCGATGAAAAAAGATGGGACAGAGCTTCACTTCCATGATATGAAGCCAGAAGATACAATCAAGCTTTTACAGGGGATTTCAAAATATTCAAAGGATCCCTCACAATGACCACTACTCGTTTTCCCATCAATTACCTCTCGTAATGATAAAGACAACCTCGCAATGATTTCAGATTTCATGAAGACGACAGATAAGAAGTTTAATATCTGACTTCCCTCATTATCTGCTACCTCTATCGCTGGAAAGTTTATGTCAAAAGATCTAAAAACTGGTCGTATCCAGTATGATCAAAAGCATATTCTCTCAACTCCGAATGCCACTGAACGCCCAGAAGTTAATGGTATCCTAGATATTGACACTTACGAACAATTTTCTCAAATCCTAGAGAAGACTCCCAATGGAAGTCTCTCTATTGGAATGATTAATGCCTCAGAAAGTCCTATTTTAATTGATCATGAAATGGCACAAAAGCCAATTGTATACGATAAATCAAAGGGAGTAATCACCTATCTTGATGAGAAAAATGAGAAAAGCTTTAGTTTTTGAAAAACTGCGAGCGATTATCTTACAAATAGATCAAGCACTTTTGATCGTATGTATGCTGGACAGTAACTAGAGGTCCTCTTTGATTTTCATGAGGAGCTGGAGCGCCTGAAGCGGAGTAATATTATTAAGATCAATGCCATTGAGCATTGATTTTATTTTTTCGTATTGAGCTTTATCAAGAAACTCCTCCTTAGGAAGTGAGAATAGTCCCTGTACTGAAGAAGCAAAAGAAGAAGTCTGATTTTTTTGATCTTTTTGATCCTTTTCAAGAGTAGCTAAATTCTCACGCGCCTCAGCCAAAATTGAGGAAGGGATACCTGCCAATTTTGCAACATCGATTCCA
The DNA here is from genome assembly GCA_963537415.1 of uncultured bacterium. GTDB lineage: Bacteria > Patescibacteriota > Gracilibacteria > Absconditabacterales > Absconditicoccaceae > HOT-345. Next base: position 54,623 of record CAUTDF010000007.1, read on the forward strand.
TAGCTTTTATTTGCTCAGCCATGAGTAATTTTTTTCATAAAAATCACCTGTTTGTCTGTTTCATAGACACTAACTGAGAAATTTTTGATCAGCGGAGATTCCTGCTCTAGAGCGATCAATTCGTGATAATGCGTAGCAATAAGTGTCTTCGCTTGTAGTGTCTGAAGAATATAGTGCAAAATTGCCTTGGTAAGTGCTAGCCCATCATATGTAGAGGTTCCACGACCAAGTTCGTCAAAGATGATAAAACTTTTTTTTGTTGCATTATTGAGAATATTCGCAACCTCGATCATCTCAGTCATAAAGGTAGATTGGTTTTTAGCGATAATATCTCAGCTTCCAACTCTAGCAAAAATCCCATCAACAAGTCAGATTTCAGCCTTTTGAGCAGGGACAAAGAGTCCACAATGTGCTAAAAGCACAATCAAAGCAGACTGCCTGAGATAGGTTGATTTTCCTCCCATATTTGGTCAGGTAATGATATGGATGATACCATCATCACTTGGAAGGTTTGGCTGTTTTCCGATATTGAGGTCATTAGGAATAAAAGGCTGATCTTTTGGAAGGAAAGCCTCAATCACTGGATGGCGACCTCATTGGATAGCAATCACCTCCTGGTCTAAAAGCTGTGGCCTAGTATAGTGTTGCTCCTTTGCAAGTAAAGCATAAGACGTCAAAAGATCAACCCAAGCAATTTTCTCAGCAACAACCGCAAGAACATGAACTTTTTTTTCAAGGAAAGACTTTGCCTCTTGGAGGAGAGCTTGTTCCTTAGCTCTAAGCTGTTCCCTTGATGAGATAATCTCTCACTGGAGATTTTCTAGGAATGGACTAGAATATCTCTGATTTCACTTTAAGGTCTGCCTGCGAAGAATTCAGAATTCATTCTTTTCCTGTTCTGATAAACTTGAGCTGAGTTTTTCGCTAATCCACTGATCAAAAAGCTCACTATCTTTGCTCGTCAGCTCCAAGAAATATCACTGATTAGTGATAAACTTGAGTTTAATATTGGTGATTCCAGAGCTTGCAACGAGCTTTTGCTGGTAGCTCATCAACAGATCATCACTATGATAAGCAAGCTTTCTGAGTTCATCAATTTGTGGATCTCTTCAGTCAGCAATATAGTCACTATCACCGATAAGCTGATCATCTGCCTTGAGTAATGCAAGCAAATAGTTGTAAATCTCTCTTAACTCCTCTACTTCTGATTGCTCAAGTCCGATAGTCTTCAGCTGAGCTAATATTTCTCCATCTAGTCCCTCTAATGCGAGTCAAAGTGTAGTTCTCAACTTTATAAACGGGATATAATTGAGCTTTCTATAGAGAATAAGACTTAAAAGCTTTGGGATATCAAAAAAAGCAGAAAAAAACTGATGAATGACACTGGTTTTTGTATCATCAAAGAGCCTCTCAAGATGAGAAAGTCTCCAGTTGAGTTCAGTTTTATTGTTTGTTGGATTTGATAGAATATCTCTCAAAAGCCTAGCTCCTCATGCAGTTTTCGTAGTATTAAGAATTTCAAATAAGGTATACTTACTAGAATTTTCATAGCTTGAACTGAATATTTCTAAGTTTTTAACTGTAGTTTCATCCATCAGAACGAGTCCATCAGCAGCATGGTAGCTGATCGTATTAACATTTTTGAGGACTTGCTGTTGCGTATGCTGAATATAAGCAAAAAGCAGAGCTAAAGCAGAAGCTCTTCATTCTGTCAATGCCTTTCCAAAGCTAGCTAACTGCTGCACCTTGCAAACGGTCAAAATCGTATGCTCAGGATCAAAGGGGACTCCATATACAGAGACTAGACAGTTTAGATAACTCTGAATAGGACCGATGATTTCCTCTTTATTGGTTAGGTCTGAGTCGAGAATAATCTCTGTCGGACGCAAGGACAAAATCAGTTTTTGAGCCTGTTCTAAATTTGAAAGTGTTTTGGTTTGATAGTTTCCGATAGTAAAATCTCACCATGCAAGATGATAGTTTGTTCCGCTCTTCTCAGAAGACCTCGTAATAGCTAAGAGAGTGCTCAGTTCACGCTGATTTTCTTGGATATACGTTCCTGGAGTAATAATTGATTTGATACTTCTCTCAACAATCTTTCAAGGAACAGGATCTGTCATCTGCTCAGCAATTGCGACTTTATATCCCTTTGCAATCAGCCTCGGAATGTATTTTTCTATACTATGATGAGGGATACCTGCCATAGGGATAGGATTTTCTGAGTTTTTATTTTTTGAAGTGATGATGAGGTCAAGCACGCTAGCACAAATCTTTGCATCCTCAAAAAATACTTCATAGAAATCACCAATTCTAAAAAGCAGAATACAGTCAGGATTCTGTTGTTTCATCTGAAGATATTGTTTCATCGCTGGAGTAAGATTCTCTAGGTTCATACCGCATAGCACAAAGTTTAAAATCTGATCTTCTTTTCCTCTACTCAAGTCCAAAGATATTCAAGAGGAACTCTATTATTTTGAACTGGGATTCCCTCAGTAGCAAGCCTACGAATCTTTTCCTCAAGTCCGAGCGCATAGCCTGTCAGCTTTCCATCTGCTCAGACCACCTTGCAGCAGGGATATTTATCAGGATGATCATTGCTTCTCATAATCATTCCAACTACCCTTGGATGAACTCAGAATTTTTGAGCAATATGCTTGTAGGTTGTGACCTTGCCGTAAGGGATTTTAGTCAAATATTCATAGATGGCTTGTCTGTCCATCAGAAAGGGAAAGAAAGATAAAAATCTAATTTCAGGTTTTTGTTGGAGTTTCTGGGGATAGTATATGGAATTCTGAGCAGAAAACAACTAAAGCTTAGAGTGATTTTAGGGAAGAAGTGGTATACTGGATTCGTTTTCTGACTTTGAGAAGAGAGGCGATATAGGAGACACTCATTTGGGACTTTGGAGAGCTGGTACAATTGTTTTGAGTAGCGGCAGAACACTCGCTCAAAGGAAAAATCTTCTGCGTAGGGGAGGTCGCTCCGTGGGAGATTTTGAGTAGGAAAGATTTACTCCGAAGAAAACACAATATTTCTATTGATCAAAAGCAAGCATTTTGCTAAGGTTAACCTCTTGAATTCCTAACGAAAATAGCTATCAACTGTAGTGTTTTATTCAATATACAAGAAAAAATGAACAAAATCTGACTTTGGTCTTTGATCGCTGGAGTAGTAGTTTTAAGTGGCTGTAGAGTCTTGCCGCAGGAGGAGAAGGTATTGAGTGGAGATATTTCACAAACAGGAAACGAAACAGAACTCTCGCCAGGAGAAGCTTTGAGTTGAAAAGAAGCGAAGCTTACTCTTGCAGAAGTGCAGGCACAGACAGGAGATACTACTCCGATTGTTGTAATCACGGAAGCGAATAGCGGAGCGATTGTGACACAGACGGGAGATGCTCTCATCTATAGAAATGAAGTCTATGGATTTCAAGTAAAACTTGGAAAAGCATGGAAAGGGGGGCAGATTGGGGTAGCTCAAACATCTG